>NZ_AWGW01000024.1:0-168382 GCF_000477535.1 Segatella salivae F0493 | reverse complement strand
AAAACACTCTGCGAGCGCTTCGGTAAGGTACTCCAGCAACGGCAGTCTATGACCATCAACCGCAATGACAAATCCACATCTATTTCCACTCAGATGGATAGCCTTATCCCTGCATCCAAAATCAGTAACCTTACGCAAGGAATGTTTGTGGGGGCAGTATCAGACAACTTTGATGAACGCATCGACCAGAAGATTTTTCATGCAGAGATTGTGGTGGACAGTATCAAGGTATCTGCCGAGATGAAAGCCTACCAACCCATTACCTGTGATAGCAGACTTTACAAACGAAAATGGCTCCGACACTCTCAACGAGACCATCGAAGCCAACTATAAGCGTGTAAAAAAAGAGATTCTAACACTTGTTGATAATGAGATTAGAATAATTAAGACCACTCCAAGTTTATGTCATCTAATAAAGAATGGAGATTAGTGAAGCCTAAGTTCAGAATCCCGTATTAGTAATAGAATCTGATATACAATAAATTCAATTAGATATAAAATAAATAAGACATTCTCTTCTACTGTGTTTGATCAATATGAATATGCTTAATCTAATGATTCTGGTTCATCTTCATTTATATTTTCAGAAGCTGCGGCATCAAAAGCTAAAAATACTTCTAAAAATGCAGTTTCACGAAAGAAATAATTAGGAGCATCGGTCAGTTTATCCTCCATAAAATGAAACCCCCAATTGGCGTACTCCTCCATTGTCTGCATAAGCATGTCAACCGCTTTTCGTGATGTCATTTCGCCTTTTTCCAAAGCAATGAAATCAATGTCGGTACGGGAAACAAGAGCGGTGAAAATATACTCCCGGAGTTTCGGATAGGCTTTTCGTCCTTTGACAGAGTCTAAATTGCCCCAATACTGAATGGGCTGTCCGAAAGTCTTGCGTTTTTGTGTGTCCTCTATGAGTGGTCGCTTTTGGTTGAAATAAAGTCCTATAAAAAATGCGACAATGAATATTTCATAACCACCACCAAAGACTTTTCCTCTGTCTTCACGTAAAGAAGTTGCACCACGCCCATAGTCACAAAAGTTTTTGATGATGCTGTCTTCGTATCTTTTTTCCCATTGTGGATTTCGGTTTGCCCACAAATCATATATTTTTTCTGTCGCCATAATGTGTTATTTTACCTGTTTAACAATTGTTCGAATAGTTGACAAATCCTTGTCATTGAATGGTTCTACTTTCTCAATCCGAAAGACAGAACAAGAAAGTATATTGATTGTGTCGAAATCTAACATCTTTTTTCCTGTTACTTTGTCGATATTGAGCAAGTCTTTCGTAACGATAACACATTGCTTATCAATGGTATCTATTACATTGTAGAAGGTCTCTTCCTTGAACCCGCCGAATGAGGATGTTGGGGCATCAAAAATCAATGGATAGTCTTGTTCGCGTTTCAATGTTGTGATTTGAGAAATGGCAAACAGAACCGACATATACATAGTTGTCTTCAGTGCACCGTTTGGATTTTCGATTCGAGTTCCGTTATCACTATAGAGTTCAATACGTGCAGAATTGTTGAGGGTTTTTCTGATGCGAATTATTCCGTAGAAGTCGTTTTTGTTCAACTTCTGTAAATATTTATTTGATTCCTTCTCAAGAATTTGAAGAAAATTATTAACATTCTGCTCTCTTGCGTTAGCGAATGCTTTGGTTATCTTCTCAAATGCAATATGCACACGCTGATATACCTGTGTCATAGAACTTGTCGGTTCAAGTTGCGACAGTTTTTCTTGTATTTCGTCTCTTGCACTCTCCTTGTATTTTAGAGTGGTTTCCAATTCTGAAACACGGCTTTCAGCAAGACTTTTAGCATCAAAGAAACCTCTTAAATCAGATATACTCTTATCTAACAAATCTGTGCTTAAACCTGATTGCATCAGCAAATCATTTTGTTCTATTTCCAACTCTTGCAGCTGTTTATCCACCTCTGCCAATTCCGCCTTTCTTTTCGCAACAAATTCCAAACGATCTGAAATTGTTGTTGCAATCTTTGCAATCTCCTGCTCTGTGTCGCCACTCAATTTGATTTGGCGAGAATGTAATTCATTGATAAAAAAATTTGGAAACAGCGGCTTATCATCATCTTCTTTTAAACTTGAATTTTTATTGGCCTCCGCTGCTATATGGGCAAGATATTCATTCAGTTTATTACACATAAATTTGTAAGCCTCCGAATCTTTGGGGGCAGGGCGACCGCAGACTTTACAGATTTCATCATCAATCATTTCTTTCATTGTCGCCTCATCGGGCAAATTCCATGGCAAAGGAACGGCATCATTGGCAAGTTTTTGAATTTTTGAGATAGCCTCACGTTCTCCAGCCTCTTTCGCACGACGTTCTGTTTCCTGTTTGTCAAGTCTTCGTTTCTCTTTGCTCAAAGCAGAAACTTTTGCAGAAAACTCTTTTATGATTGCAGGGAAGGAACGTAAAATCCAATATTCATCCAATAAGTTAGTGCTGTACTCGCACGATGACCACGCCACCAACTTCGCCCGCTTGTCTTTCAGCCCTTTGATACGTTCTTTTATAGCTTGATAGCGTTCCGATGTTTCTTGGTTCTTTTCTAGCAATTCCAACTTCGACGAAAATTCATTGATTGAGATTTTCTTTTGATTGAGTTCTGTCTTGATGCTTTGAATGTCGTTTGTAACATCATTCAGTTGTGTATTCAATTCTTTCGCTTGCTTCGATACTTTCTTATCGTTTTGCAATTCACGGTTTGCCGCTCTTGCAGAGCTTTGCTCAAAATTTGATGTCAAGTCAACCAATTTGTCAAAATCCCTGATTCCCGAAAACGTATCAACCAACGTTTTCAACGCAGTGTCATTGTCAAAAACATTGAGTTCGTTTTCCCCTTTGAACAAACAATATTTGCGTAAGACAGGCTCAAAACACCCATTCAACAGCTTGTCGCCGGCTATGGAATGACGTTCCGCACCAACAATGGAATATCCGACAAACTTGTAATCCTTTGTACGAATGTTGTCTCCGGATATTCTCTCAAAAGTGAAACTCTTTTCTATCTCTTTCTCACCATCATGTTCAAAGGTTATGCTTACCGAGACCTCATCACTTTCACCAATTTCTAATTCTGATTTACGCTTTTCGGAAATGTGTGAATCTTTTCTGTTCTCGCCCGTCGTGTCGAACAGCCATTCCAACGCTTCAAATAAGGTCGTTTTACCATCACCATTATCTCCGATAACCAAAGTTAGACCTTTTGATAACGAAAGGTTATTGCTTCCGTAGTAACTACGGAAGTTATTTATTTTTATATCTTTGATAATCATATGTTTGCTTTTAAAAAGTTACTGACTTCATTGTAGATTTCCCTTTCGGTAGCTTTTTGCTCATTTCGGTTGATAATTTGTGCTATGGCTTGGATTACTGCTATTTCAGAATCCAAGGCTTCTGAAATTGACCTGAAATTATCGGGATTGTAGCCATAGAAATTGATAAGCTGTTCATCAGCAATTACAGCCTGTAAAATCTTATCACCGTTGGTTTTATATGTACTCATATTTCACTAATTAAATATGGATAAATTATAATGATTTAATACTTCTTGCAGTTCGTTGTCGGTATCATTCAGATTCTCTGACAATAATGCAAAATCACGGACACGTCTCAACTCGCTTTGCACAAGGCTTTTCTCCAAAGCGTAGCATTCTTCATCAAACACATTGTCAGGTATTACGATGAGGTCGTGAATGATGGCGAAGCGTTTGTCTTTGTGTGTACGTAGAACACGACCACGGCGTTGAATGAATTGGCGTGAGTTTCCTGTGCTTGCACAGAATATAGCAAATTCGCTTCGCGGCACATCAACACCTTCGTCCAAACACTTCATCGAGATAAGCACATCAATGCTGCCATCAGCAAAGCCTTTGAGCATGGCATCGCGGTCGGTTGATTCAGAAGTAAACTGACGGACTATGATATGGGAATTCATATCACGGACAATGCGGGTGAAATCGTCTATCAGATGTTCGGTTTCAGGGTCGGAAGCGATAGCGTCGGATTGGTCGAAAATATCAGCCTCGAAATTGTCGGGCTTGTTGCCTTCGGGAACATAGACCAACGTGTATTTCAGACTATTTTTTTCTTCCATACGCTGTTGAACAATCTGTTGGAAAGCGGACAACTTGTTGGCTGCTTTGTGAATGATACGTTTGCGTTTCAGTAAAAGCATTTTCAATCGTTCCAGACTTTCCTCATCGTGAAAACCCATTATTTTGACTATCTTTTTTGAAAGTTCAACATAATCAGCCATTTCGTTTTTGGTCAGTCGAACAATGTGCGGATAGTAATAATAACGGCACAAAGCACCATTTTGAATGGCTTCAGCCATTGAATATTCAAAGGTGTAATTGTTTGCACAGCCAAAGAAATCCATCAGTTTTCGGTTACCCGTATCGTCAAACTGCCTTTCGGGCGTGGCAGAAAGTCCTATGCGACGCAAATATTGTATATCAGAAAGGCGTTGAGCCATCAATCCGCCACCCATATTGTGAGCCTCGTCAGCGATAAACAAAAGTTTATTTTTGGGAAATTGATTCAATTCCATAAAAACATTGGAACGGACAAACGATGCGTAAGTTGATATGATAATGTATGACAAATCGTTGTTGGCGTTCGTCATTTCGAGCAGGCGAAGATTAGCCGCTGCCGATTTCCAATTGTTATACTTTGAGCAAACTTTTATAATGGTTTTAAAATTGAACTTTTTACATTCAATTTCCCATTGTTCGACAAGTGTAATGGTCGGAACAAGGATAATGGCTTTGTAGTAGCCTAACTTGTTGTAGATCTCAAGAAGACAATTCAGAGAGGTAATAGTTTTGCCCGTACCTGTTGCCATTGCGAACAAGCCTTTCTGCTTGTTATGCTTCCAATTCTCAAATGCTTGTTTCTGATATTCACGTGGACCAGATTCGTATGGGAAACTAGGCCTACCAAAATCAATTGACTCAATAGCTTCTCCTTGCTTCTTGATTCTCTCTATCTCGAATTCAACTTTGTTTTTGGCTTTTTCCAACGCCTTAGTCACAGATTTTGGCAATAACTTATCAGCAATATCCTGCTGA
Organism: Segatella salivae F0493; assembly: GCF_000477535.1. Classification (NCBI taxonomy): domain Bacteria; kingdom Pseudomonadati; phylum Bacteroidota; class Bacteroidia; order Bacteroidales; family Prevotellaceae; genus Segatella; species Segatella salivae. The sequence goes on along the minus strand of NZ_AWGW01000024.1, from coordinate 163,282 downwards.
ATAAACTTGTATTCATCTTCCAGTAAATCCTTCAGTTCCTTGTTTTTGAACGATTCAGTAATATGGGTTTTCACTCTGTCGGTTGGAACAAAAACAACATTCTCATCTTTGCCTGTAAACACAAGTTCAAACTCTCCGTTGATTTTATTTATGGTAGCGGATGCTGGATTGCCGTCCCAATCGCAGAAAGCCGTAAGGCTTTCGATATTGTCAATCAATGCCGACCGTGAAAAGTTGCAAGAGCCATCGAAACCGACCTTATTCACACCATCAAAAAAAATACCTGTCTTGGTGTGCGAAATACCAATGCCATCTTTTGGGGCAATAATTCTAATATCAAGCCGATTGTTGCGGATGAGCCAGGCAAGGCAATCGAAGAAATGAGTATCTCGTTCTGACAATATATTTTTTAGTTTTTCGATGTCAGTTATATCGAAAAATGGTATGTACAAATCAAGTTCACCACTGGCAATGGCATTTTTATCTTGCTCAGTCAGAATGTCGTTTACAATTAGATTCATACGTCCACCATTATATAGAAACGATGCGAAACCATCAGCTAAGATATTAATTGCAGAAGAGGAAAAGAACCCTAACATTAAATCAAATCTAGTGGCATTACACAAACAATCAGAGAAGAAGCCTATAGGTTCCCACTCTGTCCGCGATTTGAAATGGCGGTGTGCTGGAAATATCACCTCTTTTAGCATAATTACAATCTTATTGTAGCTATTCTTCGTCTTGCCTCAGACAGTTCGATGTTGAATATTGTTGCATACTTGCTTATCATATTAGTATTCTCTCTTTCGGTTAAAATGCTATCATCCATTATCTTTATTAATAGATAATAAACCAATGATTGATTTCTCATAATCATCCTTCTATTTATTGGATTCCATAATATCATATCCCACATATCAGAATGAACATTACGTTTCAAATTTACATAACCAGAGATTATCTCATCGAATGACTTATTTGTTGCTAACAAAATTCTAGCAATAGCCTCTACAAATGGAAACAAACCGATTGGACGGAAAAATAAATTTCCTCCGTTTTCTGTAGAACGTAGTTCTGCAGCGGGATTATCTGAATTATTATTAATGTATACCTCTATCTCTTCAAAAGTAGAATTCATACAATCCCAGAAATCAACCAAATACTGATTAAATTCCGCAATAATATCATCGGACGGTCTGGATTTTAGCATATCTTTTATTTGAGATTTCCCATAATGATGCTGATTTTTTTTGGATATAAATGACTTATAAAGAGAAAGATGACATTCATATAAAGTTATTAATGAAGTAAACGCTTTTTTATCTGTCTGAGGGATTGATTTGTTATTACTAGCTTTTATTCTTTCTCCCATAAACAAAGGATATGTTTCCAATAAATCTCGTGTAACAATAGCTACTATATCATCCTCGTCAAGGGCGATAATATCTCCTAAACGTACAGGTTTAACATATCTATTGAGCGTTGAGAATATTCTTCTTGATTTTTCCCTTCCTTCTGTTGTATTTTGATGACCTATAAGCATTACACTAATAGTCTCATTTTTCAACTCTTCATTTTGTTCCAATGCAGCTCTGATTCCTTCTACTCTATGCTGACCATCAACTGGGAAAATCTTTTCATGACCTGAAAACTCCAATAACCCAATATTAGGATACTGTCTATTTTCTATCTCAAATCGAACTTCTGTCCACAAAGGGTCTCCATCATAAACCGCAAGAACTAAACTGTCAAAAAAACGATCTTCTCGATTTAGTATATAATTTTTTATTTTAATATAGTTATTAGTGAGGGATCGTTGTATCTGCTCCTTTAAAGAATTAGCAGTATGTAATTCCTCGTCTACCTTTTTTACCATCGAACTTATTTGTCTGAAGGACATTGTGGTACAATAGTAAATAGTATTTCCAATTTTTCCTTTTATTGCAGGGATTTTTGCTGACTCCATGATTAAAATGCTTTTTCAGATGGTTGAACATCTAATTTATCTGGTATTTCCGAATTAAAAGGAGGTCTTATTGCACGAATAAGAGCAACCTCATCTTTATCTATTTGTTCATTATCTGTTTCTGGATAATAACGATAAAATAGATAATCTTTCCAATATTTTTTCATTCTGACAATATCTGTTCTTGAATTATCAGAATCATATTCTTTTGCTCGTTTACGAATATGTTGACTACCATTTGAATAATGACACCTACCAATGTAAACAATGTAATTCTCTATGAATGGAAGATTGATTCCTTTTAAGTAAAACATATATATACCACCAGTATTCGTTGGTAGGTTCTTAATGCTATCAGAAATATCTTCTCCTTCATAATACTTTATTTCTTCAGACCACTTAGTTACGTCTGAAATTGGATTTAAATCTTCGATTTTATTATCAATCCAATGATTAGGATTATGATAGTAAGTTATATCATATAACTTATCTTCATCATGTGTATTTAAGAACGCTGCTTTTCTCATGTCAAATAAAACAATTTGCACATAAAACGTCATTATCATCGTCCGTGAATATATCTACCAACAAAGAATTGCTGTTCATCTTTGCTCTTTGTTCTTGTCGTTTAATAGCATCTAACTTAATTTGACGTATACGTTCAGGCTTAATTAAGTCTTCCAAACTCTCACCTTGATTCCAGGTGTAACCATCTTTTTCGTATTCCATTGCCTTTTTAAATAGGTCAGGGTGCTGTTCATAAAGCCAAACCCATTCAATTTTCTGCTGGTAGAAACAGAAATAACAGCCTGAACGGCTTCGACAGTATGTTCCAATCTTTCCATCAACTTCAAAAGGTATCTTTTCGTAATATGCAGGAACTCCAACTCCACTTTCGTGCAACAAACGAAATATATCCTCCTTGACGAGAACTTCATCATTATCTATTAGTGGAAATGAATCCAATTTTCCCACTGGGTAGTCTGTGGTCTTTAGATACTCAAAAACTACGCGGTTGAATAATTTTACGTCAATGTCAAGTAAAGCATTAAGCGTTTTAGAATAATAAAACTGTTTACTAAGTGGTCTTTTTAATATTCCCATAATTTTTTCTTGCTGGGACTCCGAATAAAAATGATTATAGATATCAATTAGTTGTTCCCGCTGATCATTATGGAGAATCTTATTAATAATGTCAATGCTCCAAATATTTCTTCGGAAAGGAAAGACCGCTTGGATATTGGGCTTTGAGGAGATGTATCCATCACGATTTTCATCACCGCGTATGCCGACATAAGATACCGCATAATCATCTCCAACATATTGTTCAAATTCAGCTAATTTCATTTTTTGCGTACACCATCGAGCTTGTGGAGATGGAAGAAATCCACCACAGGCTTTCAGAAAGTGGTCAAAGGGAGTTGCTTCGGGACTCCTTTCTGCTGCACGTAATCGCTTAATACTCCCTAAATAGGCTTCAAGTTTATCTATTAGCCTCTCGGTCTCTTCCAACTCGCAACCCGTGTCAGAATTGTAATACTCTATCTTCATCTGAGGATATTTCTGCTTTAGATAGATAGAAAGGGCAGCACTATCTTTGCCTCCTGATATGCCGAGTATATGTCTTACGTTTGTCATTTCATTTTCTTTTTCAATAAATTCATCAAAGCATAGATATTGAGATTAACATCCTCTGACAATAGCTTCTCTATTTTCGTTTCTAACTCTTTAGAGCGTTTTCTCTCTTCAGCATTTATTTGAAAAGACATGGCTTCAGAAACAATAGAGTGTTTCTCACACTCACGGAAGAGATATACGATATTATCTATTAGTTGTTCCTCTTGGTCATCTTTTAAACGCTCAAGAGGTTGATCCAGAGCAGCATATGCAATACTTTGAAACCATTCTTGTCGATTGTCGAATACTGTCATAACGTGATTATAAAAATCATGTTGCTTGTCCGACAGGAGATGTTCTTTTATATGTGAAAGACGATGACGAATCTCAATGATGTAATCTGAATATTCATATCCTTGTAGTTCAAGCCTTTCGATTAATTGTCCTTCTATTCGATCTATTAGCGCATTATAACACGAACGAAGTTCTCTCACAGCCTTTTGGATGAGATTGCAATAATTTTTTACAAACACCTCATTGTCAAGAGATTTTTTATCGTATCCTAAAGCTTCAGGTAAATCCTCAAAAAACGTCTTCTCCGGATCCTTGGCTTTAGCCAATACATCTCGAAAACGAAGAGTTGTAATATTGTCAAATTTACGTGTGTATTTAGCATAATCATTCAGACGGCTATAAAAAGAAAAGAAAGGTTTTATTGTTTCTATAAACTTGTCTCCTTTAATCTTTTCGTCTTCACTTACATTGATAAACCTTCGATATTGGTTATAGAATTTTATTTTTACACCATCTTCTGTATATGCCTTTATACTAAAATCTGAAGGATGCTTCTTTAATAAATCAAAGAATTCCATATTGACTTCCGGGATATACATACCATTACTTCCAAATAGAGAATAGTCAAGCCGCTTCATATACAAATATGTAGGAATCCAGAAATCCAATACTCCCATCTTTACCTTGTAGGGTTTTTCGGATAGCATCTTAATCAGTTCAGATATTTTTCGCGATTTATCTTGAGTACTACGAAGAAAACTCTCACAGGCATTCCATAAGGGCATAATGCTATCTACTGTCGGCTCTTCTGCAAATTCTCCGCCTTTGTGTAAGCCCGTCGTTTTGAGTAGAGTGTAATAGATTGATTTCTCTGGAGGGCATTTCTCTTTGTCCCATCCAAAATCGTCTTTTTCTGATTCACCAATAAGGGCTTGTAAGTATTTTATACGTGCGGCAGATATGCTTCCGCTCAGTTTATGACGATTAATAAGTTCATTACTTATAACAGGACTAAGAGGATAAACATCCTTGCAAACATAAGATAATAAAGAATTGAAGTCTCGCTGATTCTTTATTATCTTTTCTTCTCCCTTGTAGAACCAGACGACGTGTCCATTATATGAGAATAGGCTTTCTTTAAGCTCTTTTTTTAACAAGTTATGTTCATATGACTTTAGATTGTTAATTTCACGTAAGGCAATATGATCAGTCTTATCAATCAAAGTTTTTTGAATGATATAGTCATAAATCTGTATTTTGTGCAAATGTAAAATAAAAGATTCTGTATTGTTGAAAACTGCAAATACACGTGCATATTCGCAATTTGCACTAAACTTTCGTACCTCATCTGTTGTATTTTCATTTGTTGAGAAAATTAATTCAATAAACCCATCAACTTCTCCAACTGGAATTAAATCCAAAGGACTTTCAGAGAGAAGATACTCAAAATAGCGAGGTGTACCACTATAGTAATAATATGCCTTAACAGGAACTATATGATTGCCTAAAATGTCTCTAAGAGAATCAACAGGGTTCGTTGGAATAGATACAATAGTCGAAGCTTTTATAATTTCATCTTCAATGTTTACATCAGTCCCTTCAAACAGGATAAATCGTGATTTGTACTCTGCATACCTTATAATACGACGTCGAATCAGTTCATCTAGTAAATTTTCTGCAAAATCTATTGACATAGCTTGTTTCATATAATCGACAAGCTCATTCTTTGACATAGAGAATCCCGCCCCTCCAAAAATATTGAGAAGACCGATTGCTTTTATTGTCTTTATTGCTTCCTCCATTAATTGAGTAGTCTTCCAGTCGGCAGTTTCCACACGTTCTATGGCTACAAGGATAGCTCTCCATCCCATTGAATCTGCATTTGCATCAGACAAATATGAATGGAAATAAGCTACAAGATAATCATAAACTATACTCAAATTATATGTACAAGTAGGCGTAGGCTCAAAAGAATTCAGAGCATGAGATCCATTAGCATTCAGAAATGAAAACAAAGAACGTTCATTCTGGCCATATTTTTGAATAGCCTTTGTGAGTATTACTGCAGAAAATGCATCTAAAGGAAAGAGTTTTCGTATCGTCTCTTCTTTGAGTGTCGGCACTATAAGCTTACACTTTAGAGCCATTGCATAAATACTAGATACCTGCATGTCAGCATTGATAACCTCATTGTTAAGAGACTCCGCAGCCATATACAACAACTGCTCTACAGGTTCTGCAAACACCACTTCTTGGAAGCGTCCTTTTACTTTTGTCCATTCGTTCTTTTGAACCGAACTGAGTTTGGATGCATATGAACTAAAATTTTGATGGAGAGTTGTTAGCAAAAGAATATTTCTCTCAGGCATATTGACAAACTCTGCCAGCTGTTGCACAAAGTATAGTTCTTTCTCAACTTCATTTTTTGCTGCGTGTTCAAGAAGTTTACCAAATTCATCAATGACTATTACTAGCATTTTATTCTGCCTTTTCAATCTATTGTAATAGTTTTTTAATAGTTCTATCGCAGTATCTCCATTCGCCTTCTTATTTAATTTATCCATTATTAGCCGCTCTAATGAAGAATACTCTCCAATTATGTTTAGTATGTCAACTCCGCTAACTGGAGCTAAGACTCTTAGGTTTTTTATCAAAGCAGCCTCAGAATCAAATCCAATTAGGTCTCGTTCTAATTTCAGAAGGAAACACGACTTTCCTGTACCATATGTCCCAATGATGGTAAAAGAATGAATGCCTGCTTGATACTGATTAACGATTTCGCCCGCTACTTTTTGAACATTGGGTGTAATAATGTATTTTTCATTACCTGTAACCCCGGATTCTATATTGGCCGATGGACTATAATTCTTCATTTCTATAGTAATATTTAAGAACTTCGTAGGGTAGCACTCTCTTGAGAAATTGTACTTGTCTCAATCCTGCTGTATCGGTATAACGAAATATATTTGGGAATTTTGTCTGTAGTTTCATAAGTATATTGATGAGCCCCATATCGTTAAGACAGAATACATTGCCTATCATCTGAAGTGTATCATAGTCTACACTATCAGTATTACCTTTTTCCTTAACGATAGCGTAAAGGAGTATCTCAATAGGTAATTGTCTCTTTCCTTCAATATTAAAAGAGTATTGTTTTTCATCACTTGATAACGATATTAAATCTAAATCTGCTAATAGAACAGAATAATCTTCCATAGAAGAGGGTGTGCGTGAAAGAGAATAGTTTTGCAAAAGAACGCCAACGTCTTTTTTTATAGTATTTTCGTTAAACTGTTTTATTTTCCCATTCTCAAGCATAAAACGTTTGACAAATGCAACAACATGATTTCTGTCAAAAGTCATACGTTCTCGCTGAAATCGTGTAAAAAATAAATTATAAAGGGTTGCTTCATTAGATCTTACAAGTTGGTAATGTAAAAGCCATAATGTACCTAGATCTTCCATAAAAGGATCTGTACCACTATTTGAATCAAAAATTAGATGAGCAACATCAGTTACCCCATCATTATTTATTAGACCAAAAGATCGCATCCAATAACGTATAGATGCTACCATATTTTTCCCAACTCCGAGTTTAACAACAGAGTAAAGATTGTTCCAATCATTATTTTCTAGAACAAAATCATATCCTTTTTTAAGCCACAATGTCTTACAGGGGAATGATTCGTGTCCTGAAAATGTATATTTAGTTATAACCATAGTTAGAATTACAATTAAAGCTTTTAGCAAAATGTCTATCACTAATAGATTTCTTAGTATCTATTATCAAAAGAATACGTAATAGTTTCATACTTATTCTTTTGAAGAACAAATTAAAGAACGTACTTCTATATCTAACAGCTTAGCAATTTCGTAAAGATTTTCCAAAGAGGGTTGAACCTTGTTGGAACACCATTTCGAGACAGTATTTTCCGACCTTCCGAGTTGTTCTGCAAGCCATTTGCTTGTTCGTTGTTTTTCAACAAGCATAATTTTGATTCTATTTATTATCGCCATACGATGATTTTATTTATCTGGACAATGATTATATTCCACACAAAGGTACTCTTTTCTGATCAGATTAAGCAAGAACGTTCACAGAAATTCCGAAAAATCTTCATATTTCCAATATTTCCCCATCATTTCCTGCTATATCCTTGCCTTATAAAAGGCTTGTTTTATACATGTATTTTTGCAGAAAATAGTTATTTATTCATCTTAAATACAAAAAATGGAATCAAACAGTAATGACAATTACGTGCTGGTCCTGGAAGACCGCACGGAGGTAAAGAATGAACAGGAAGCGGGTAAATTGTCCGTCGTATCCAGTGTTGACGAAAAGGGAAACCTTAAAATCACTGAAGCAATTGCTGCCAATCAGGCAGCGTTCTTGAAGTTCAACAACAAGGACGGACTGCTGAAGAACTTCATGGCCAACTTCCTCAAACAGTTCAATAACCCGACTCATTTTGGACTGTACAAGGTATTGGCAGACAATGTGGAGCAGGGCGTGGACAATCTGCGCACCATGCTACAAAGCCGTGAAAAGCCAGAAAGCAATCAGCAGCTGGCTGAGATGGGCGTTCCCTTTGAGGACTATCTTCCCCAGCAGAAGAATACTACTGCCATCGATGAGTCGAAGGTTGATTGGAAGCAACTCGATAATCTCGGACTTACCCGTGAGCGATTGAAGCAGAGTGGAGAATTGGAAAAGATGCTCAATTGGCAGAAGAGCAATCTCTTGACGATTGCCGTTCCCATTGGCGACACAATCATCTACACCGAAGCTCGCCTTGCTTTTCGCACGGACGATAACGGCAATATCGGTTTGGCAATTCATCCTTTGAGAAAAGAACCACAGCTTGATTTTCCCTATATGGGTTACAAGTTCTCTCCCGAAGAAAAGGAGCAACTCCTTGCTACGGGTAATCTTGGCAAGACCATTGAGGTAACACCTAAGAACGCTGAGCCTTTTTCTGCTTACGTCTCTATCGATCCGCAGACGAATGAAATCATAGCCCTGCGCGCCGACCGTGTGAACATCCCCAAAGAAATCAAGGGCGTAACGCTCTCTGACACTCAGTATAAAGACCTTGTGGAGGGCAAAGCAGTAAAGGTTGAAGGTATGACTGCTAAGAGCGGTAAGTCTTTCAACGCCACCCTGCAGATCAATGCCGAGCGAAAGGGCATTGAGTTTATCTTTGGCGACAACAAGAGTTTAAGAGAACGACAGGAACACAAACAGACACAGCAGCAAGGCGTACCCCATAAGCTCTGCGGACTGGAACTATCAGATAAACAGCGTGAAGCCTTGGATAGCGGTCGTACACTATATCTAAAGAATATGGTGGACAAACAGGGACAACCTTTCAACGCATACGTTCGCATGGACAAGGAACAGAACCGCCCACGTTTTTACAAGTGGAATCCTGACAAGAAGCAGGAAACTGGCAAGGAAAAGGTGGTTGCCGTAGCCGAAGAACACAAAACGCAGGTAGCCGTGAACAACCACGGCAAGACGAATGAAGCTACCAAGAATGTGAAAGAGCCCTTGAAGACGGGACAGACACAGCCTACTGCCGAGCAGAAGCAAAAGCAGGACGAAAACAAACAAAAGAAGTCCCGTGGACGTAAGATGTAACCCTTAATTCTATTATCGACTATGACAACTTGTATTATTGCCGAGAAACCCTCGGTAGCCAGAGATATTGCCCGCATCGTAGGAGCAACGACCAAGCAAGACGGATATTTGGAAGGCTGCGGCTATGTCGTTACTTGGGCAATGGGACACCTCATCGCCCTTGCCATGCCTGAAACCTACGGTTTTTCCGCTTATAAGCGTGAAGACTTGCCCATCCGTCCCAATCCATTTCTGTTAGTGGTACGACAAGTACGTAAGGACAAGGAGTATGTATCAGACCCTGCAGCATTGAAGCAACTTAAAGTGATACACTCCTGCTTTGACAAGGCAGATCGTATCATTGTCGCCACCGATGCAGGGCGAGAGGGTGAGCTCATCTTTCGCTACATCTATCAATATCTTGATTGTAAAAAGACTTTCGAAAGACTTTGGATAAGTTCACTCACAGACAAGGCTATCCGTGAAGGACTTTCCAATCTCAAACCTGGAAACTGTTACGACAATCTCTATCATTCTGCCAAGGCAAGAAGCGAAGCCGACTGGTTGGTGGGTATCAATGCCAGCCGTGCATTGTCCATCGTCCGCAAAGGCGGCTATTCTTTGGGACGGGTACAGACCCCAACTCTTGCTATGGTCTGCCGTCGGTACATAGAGAATCGTGATTTTTCTTCCGTACCCTATTGGAAATTATCTGTTTTTACAGAAAAAGAGGGCATGTCGCTGAAAGCCGTTGGCTGTAAAGACTATGAGAATGAAGCATTGGCACAGACTGCTCTCGCTACACTTCGCAGTCAGAGCCAGCTTACGGTAGAAACGGTCACAAGAAAGGTAATGCATACCGCGCCACCACTCTTGTACGACCTTACTGCCTTGCAGAAAGATGCCAACAGACGCCACGGCTTTTCTGCAGACAAAACCCTCTCGATAGCCCAGAGTCTCTATGAGAAGAAAATCACGACCTATCCCCGCACAGGCAGCCGATATATCAGCGAGGATGTCTTTGAGGAAGTACCCACCCTACTGCGTAAGACAGGAGCAACAATTACGGAACCTCTCAACCGCCATTCTGTGGACAATACAAAGATTACTGACCACCATGCCATTATCCCGACAGGTGAGCCACCATTAGGATTGTCGACAGATGAAACAACTATCTATCAAATGGTAGTCAATCGCTTTATCGAAGCCTTTTTCCCCAATTCAGAGGAAGAGCGTATGTTGGTACGATTCACTGACGGCACCAATACCTTTACTTGGAAAGTATGCCGACAAATCTCTTTAGGTTGGAAAGCCGTACAGAAAGGTAAAGAAGCGGAGGCAGATAAGAAAGAAGATGGTGACGAACAGTTCTTGTCTTCATTACCCAACTTGGCAGAAGGTGAAGTCCTGACACTGCTTAATGCAGATATAACCGAGCATAAGACCAAACCTAAACCGCTCTACACGGAAGCAACACTACTTTCTGCTATGGAGAACGCCGGAAAAGAGGTTGAAGATGCTGAAAGTAAGAAAGCAATGGCAGAGTGCGGTATCGGTACACCTGCCACCCGTGCCAACATCATCGAGACGCTTATTCTCCGCGACTATATCCGCAGGGACAAGAAAACCATCATACCTACCGAGAAAGGCCTGGCTGTCTATGAAATTGTCAAGGACAAGAAGATTGCCAATGCAGAGATGACAGGCAGTTGGGAACTTGCCCTTGCCGCTATTGAAGCAGGAAAGATGCCATCTGATAAGTTCGCACAGGGCATCAACTCATACGTGGGAACAATCTGCGAGGAACTCCTCTCGCTTTCTTCAGAGCAGAAGTCCTATCCTGTATACCGCTGCCCAAAGTGCGGACAGCAGAGTGTCGGCATCTATGCCAAGGTAGCCAAGTGCAGACATGAAACCTGTGGCTTCCACATGTTTCGTGAAGTCTGCGGCATACATCTCTCTGAAGATAACATCCGTGACTTGATAAGTTCTGGTCGTACGCCTATCCTTAAAGGGCTGACCAGCAAGGTAGGCAAGACATTCAATGCCCGACTTGTTTTGACGGATGATTATACCACAACCTTTGAGTTTGAACAAAACAAGAAACGGAAATAGCATATTACTTCATTTCTGATACTAAAGTCTGACATTACGGTCAAGCTTTGGTATCAGAGTAGTTATTCCCATAATAGAACAAGTTATACCTTATGGCATACAATAAGAAAGAAGTCCTGCAAGCCAACACGGAAGCTATCCGAGTGGTCTTGCGATTAGAGAAGGAACGCCGCGAAGCCACCGAAGCTGAGAAAAGTATCTTACGGAACTATCAAGGATTCGGTGGCTTGAAATGTGTACTCAACCGCACAGATAATCCCGATGACATCCGCTATTGGAGCAAGTCAGAGCAGAATCTCTTTGAACCTACCCAGCAGCTCAAGCAGATGATTTATCGTGAAGCCATAGATGCCAACACTGCCAAGCGGTATTGGGAGAGCATCAAGGCAAGCGTACTGACCTCCTTCTATACCGATACCCGTATCGTTTCTGCCATCTCTGATGCACTTGTATCCACAAACCTGCAGGTAAGACGATGCTTAGACCCTTCTATGGGTATGGGTGCCTTTGCCGAGACCTTTGCAAAGCAAGTAGGAGTTGTAGATGCAATGGAGAAGGACTTGCTCACTGCTCGCATCAGCCAAGCCCTGCACCCCTATGGTAAAGGCAACGTGTTCGTTAGAAACGAGCCTTTTGAAGCTATTGGAGAACTGGAAGAGAAAGATAAGTACGACCTTGTTACAAGTAACATTCCTTTCGGTGATTTCATGGTCTATGACCGAGAGTATAGCAAAGGCAAGGACACTCTCAAGCGCGAGTCCACACGTGCCATTCACAATTACTTCTTCGTGAAAGGTCTGGACTGCATCAAGGAAGGTGGCTTACTGGCATTTATCACCTCACAGGGTGTATTGGACAGTCCCCGCAATGAATCCATACGCCGTTACCTCATGCAGAACAGCCGCCTTATCTCCGCTCTCCGACTACCATCGGGTATGTTTTCTGACAATGCAGGAACGGACGTAGGCAGTGACCTCATCGTACTACAGAAGCAGACAGGTAAAGAAATCTGCAAGGGAATTGAGCAGCAGTTCGTAGAAACTGTTTCTGTTCCCAAGGAAGAAGGCTCTTCTGTCGTCTTCAAGCATAACTCTCTTTTTGTAGGAGATTGGAAGGACATATCTCATCGCACCATTGCCACAGAGCGCATAATGGGTACAGACCCTTATGGAAGACCTACATGGGAGTATCGGTTCACGGGAGGGATTGAGGAAATGGTAGAAAGTCTCCGAACACAACTCTCCCTTGAAATGGGACAACGTGTCGACCATAAGCTATATGAAACAGGTATACCTATGACAGAGGTAGAGCGAGAGGCAGAAGCAGAGAAACAGCTCCGCAAGTTGGGTATTACCATAAGTCGGGAAAAAGAAACAGAGAGGATAAAGACAGAAGACAAGGGAATAAACGATGCCTATAACCTCATGCCCGACAGTATCAGGAAACAGTTGCCAAAACTTTACAGCACGGAAAAGGAACTCATTGGCGATAAGATAGCCTATGCACGCTATTTCTTCCCTATGGGAGCATACACAGCCTACCTTCTGGAATATGACCCTAAGAGCCGTATTGGCTTCGGTGCCGTGACGATGGGTTACGGCTGGGAGCTTGGCAATATGTCCCTCGATGAGATGGAGGGCGTGAAAGTAAGAGGACTGGGGATTGAACGTGATCTGTACTTCTCTCCTAAGAAACTGCACGAAATTGCAGAGTTGGAAGAAATCGTCAGGGGACAATATACCAAAGAAGAGGTGGTGGCAGAGGAAATCAAGGAAGAAGCGGTAACAAATACAGAAGACACGGTTAAGGAGACTGTGAACGGTACTTCTGAAATCAAAACGCCCAAGGAAGAATTAGAAACTGAAACAGAAATTAATGTCGGGCAAGTCATAGAACCGGACTATTTTACCATTACCAAGGCACAGGCAACAGAAAATACCGTTTCCAATGGAGAGACTACTCCATTGCAACCACCATCATCGGAGTCTGTACCACAGCAATCTGTGTCAGAGCAACCATCCATAAACGTTGAACCTGCACCCGAAGGTGTACCCGCCTTGACACTTCACCGACAATACGAACAGGAAAGGTCGGAAATCCGTACGGATATTGAAGCCCCAAGAGAGATGAACGGACAGACGGTGTTCTTTGACGACGATCATCATCCAGTGGTGGACAACAACATGGAAGACATCGGACAACCGGAGCAACTGTCACTGTTTGCCCCAGAGGAATACAGCCTTTGGACAAGAGAGGTAAGCCGTGTAAACAATGAAATCAAGGATAATTCAGGAACTTCACAGGCGCACCGTCCTATAACACAAACTGCTCCCCAGAAACCATCGGAGTCCAAGATACAAAAGTCAGTAACCTCTCCTCAACGGCGTACCCGTAGTAGCAGGAAAGCAGCTTCTTCATCTTCACGTGAGCCATCCCTTTTCGACTTCATGAACGAAGACGAGGAGCGCAAGCCAAAACCGATAGCGGAAGTCAGAAAGGAGTTTGACGCTTCCCCACGCCCTTTTCTCTCTTCGCCGGACTCACACCTAAGAGACGGCTCCATTGTCGTGCAGAAAGGGCAGGTGGGGTCTCTTTCTGATCTGAAGCGACATCCGACCTTTAACCCGATGGACTTGCCGTATGCGCAGCTTTCCCGTCTAAAAAGCTATATCGAGATACGGGAGTGCTATCATCGTCTCTATGACTACGAGGCAGAGAACCATGCAGAAGACAGGGAAGACCGCAGCAGGCTCAATCACCTGTATGATGACTATGTTGCACGCTGGGGCTACTTTAACCAGAAGGCAAACACTGACATTATCAAGATGGATGCTACAGGCGTGGAAATGCTCTTCTTGGAACGCTCCGAAAACGGCAGGTACATCAAGGCGGACATCTTCGACCATCCCACGGCATTTTCTACCACGGAACTGACCGTTGCCACAGACCCGATGGAGGCACTGGGTGCATCGCTCAACAAGTACGGCACGGTGGAACTTGACTACATGAGTTCGCTTTTACCTGATATGGAGGAAAGTGACATCATTTCTTCCTTGGAAGGTCGTATCTATTTCAACCCCGAAGAGAATGCTTATGAGGTTGCGGACAAGTTCATTTCGGGCAATGTAATAGAAAAGGCGGAGCGTATCGAGTCGTGGCTCTTGGACCATCCCGAACACGAAGAGGCAAAACAGAGCCTTACTGCCTTGCGTGCAGCCATGCCGACACCCATTCCTTTTGCAGATCTTGACTTCAACCTCGGTGAACGCTGGATACCCTCAAAAGTCTATGGCAGGTTCGCATCGGAGTTTTTCGGGACGGATATTGGCGTATCCTACCATTCCAATATGGACGAATACAGCATTATCTGCGACCGAAAGAATGCTAATATCTGGCACAAGTATGCCGTACAGGGCGAGTTCCGCCGCTATGACGGTATCAATCTCTTAAAGCATGCCCTGCACAATACCATTCCCGACATCAACAAGAGCAAGGAGGTGACAGATAAGGTTACGGGAGAGACCAAGACCATCAAAGTAAGGGACGGACATGCCATACAGATGGCAAATGCCAAGATTGAGGAAATCAGACAGGGCTTTGTCGATTGGCTCGGGCGCACACCCGATACCTTCAAACAGCAACTCTCCGACAGGTACAACCGCCTTTTCAACTGTTTTATGCGACCCAACTTTGACGGTACACACCAGACATTTCCCGACCTTGACCTCAAACGATTGGGTATTGATGACCTTTACAAGAGTCAGAAGGATGCCGTATGGATGCTCAAAACCAATGGTGGCGGTATATGCGACCACGAGGTGGGAGCGGGTAAGACGCTCATCATGTGTACAGCTGCCTACGAGATGAAGCGATTGGGACTGGCAAACAAGTCGATGATTATCGGACTGAAGGCAAACGTATTCGATATTGCCGACACTTTTAGGAAAGCTTATCCCAATGCTAAGGTACTCTATCCAGGTAAGAACGATTTTAATAAGCAGAACCGCCAACGTATTTTTAACGACATCAAGAACAACGACTGGGACTGCATCATTCTCACGCACGAACAGTTCGGCATGATACCGCAGGCCTTGGAGATACAGGAAGCGATTATGCAGAAGGAACTGGACTCCGTGGAAGAAAATCTCGAAGTGTTGCGACAACAAGGAAGAGACATCTCCCGTGGGATGCTCAAAGGCTTGGAGAAGCGCAAGCAGACACTGGAAGCAAAGCTGCAGAACATACAGGATAGTATCGCCGAGCGTAAAGACGATGCCGTAGATTTCAAGATGATGGGTATTGACCACCTCTTTGTAGATGAATCGCACCAATTCAAGAACCTGATGTTCAATACCCGCCACGACCGTGTATCGGGCTTGGGCAATCCTGATGGCTCACAGCGTGCCTTAAACATGCTCTTTGCTATTCGTAC
This sequence comes from Segatella salivae F0493, assembly GCF_000477535.1. Classification (NCBI taxonomy): domain Bacteria; kingdom Pseudomonadati; phylum Bacteroidota; class Bacteroidia; order Bacteroidales; family Prevotellaceae; genus Segatella; species Segatella salivae. Next base: position 147,238 of record NZ_AWGW01000024.1, on the reverse strand, counting down.
CATACAGGAGAGGTCCGGCAAGGACTTGGGAGCGACGTTCCTTTCTGGAACGACCATCTCCAATAGCCTGACGGAGTTGTATCTCCTGTTCAAGTATCTCCGTCCGCAAGCTTTGGAAAAGCAAGGTATCAACAGTTTTGATGCTTGGGCAGCAGTCTTTGCCAAGAAATCGACTGACTACGAGTTCTCCATCACGAATGACATCATTCAGAAAGAGCGGTTCCGCACCTTCATCAAGGTGCCAGAACTTGCCTCGTTCTATGCGGAAGTATGGGAGTAGAAAGCAGAAAATGGCATAAAAGTCATATCTGACTGAAATACAGCGGATATTGCTTGTTTCTTCTTAGGGTTGCATCATAGAAAACAGGCAGAAAAGGGAGCGAAAAGGAGGGAGTTCAGTTACCAAATCGTTCGACAAACGATGAAAGGAAAAGGACGGCTGAAAGTGGTAACTAAAACGGTGTTTTCTCTTTCATTATCAGTGTTTTGCATCGCTCAAAGTTCCTCAAAGAAGTGTAATTTTGCAAGCAAAAAACAATGGAAAAAGAAAAATTCAAGCTGCTTTTCTACCTCAAGAGAGGTACGCAGGACAAAAACGGAAAAAGTCCCATCATGGGACGCATCAGCGCAGGACGCTCTATGGTACAATTTAGTTGCAAATGCTCGTGTACTCCTCGTTTGTGGGACAGTCGCAAGAACCGACTGCTGGGCAAGAGTGCCGAAGCCGTATCGGTAAACAAGGAACTTGACCGCCTACAAGTGAGCATACACAAGGTTTATGAGTCTCTTTCGGGTAAATCCGATGCTCCCATCACGGCAGAGCGAGTACGGGAGCTTGTATTCGGACTGAACAGTGAGTCACAAGGACTGCTTTATCATACAGACGAGTATATCGACCGCTTCCGTGAGCGTGTGGGCATAGACCGCAGCGAACGCAGACTAAAATGCCTGTTGCTCTTTCACAAGCATCTGGCAAACTTCGTCAGGTATCGCTACCGTGTGGAGGATATTCCCGTGCAGAAAGCCGACATCGCCTTTATCAAAGACTTGGAGGACTACTTCGCCAAAGAAAAGGGATTCAAGCTCAACACTTCGGCTGGTTATCTCTCCATGCTGGCTTCCTTGCTCAAAGACCTGTATAAACGGCACATCATTGACACCTATCCCTTCATCAACCATTCCATTCGTTGGGAAGCGGGTACTCCACGTTACATCACGAGGGAGGAGGTAAGCCGTATCGCAGCCTTGGGAGAAGACGAACTGCAAGGCTATGAAAAAGTGTCGAGGGACATGTTCCTTTTCTCCTGCCTGACGGGACTTTCCTATACCGACGTGTATCACTTGACGGAGCAGCACGTCTTTCACGAAGCGGGAATGACTTGGATACGCAAGCCGAGAATAAAGACGGGCAACGTGTGCCACATCCCCCTACTTCCCGAAGCCGCTGCCATTATCGAGCGTTATCGGGGCATTCACACGAGGGCTTTCCGACACGAACCGCCCAAGGGGTATCTGCTGCCCATACCCGGATGCGACACGGTAAACATACACCTCAAAAAGATAGCACGGCTTTGCGGTATTCAGAAAACGCTGACCTATCACATGGCACGGCATACCTTCGCATCTCAGATGACACTGTCGGAGGGCGTGTCCATTGAGAGCGTTTCCAAAATGCTCGGACACAGTCAAATCAAAACCACGCAAGTGTATGCGGAGACATCTCCCGAGCGTGTCTTTCTGGACATAGAGAAAATACTTCCACAACTCGCACATTATCAACTGACCAACTAAAACCGCAGAACAATGAAAAGTACATTTGCCATACTATTCTACATAGATAGAAGCAAGACCAATGAAGACGGACTATGCGTAATCCGTTGCCGTATCACCTGTAATGGAACGTCCTCATCGTTTTCCACGCAGTTGCAAACTTCCCCCGACGAGTGGCTTGCCCGAAAAGGGTGCATCAAGGCGACAACAGGTAATTCAAGCGGCATCAATCTGCAACTGAACTCAATAGAAGAGTGCTTGCATTCACTCTATGAACGTACATTAAGGGAAGAAAACTATATCACGGCGGAATACCTCAAGGAGCGTTATATGCAGCAAAGTCGCCCCATGCCAACACTTACGGAGCTATATCAATCCGTTTGTGAATACAAGGAGGAATTGCAGGGCAGAACATTAAGCAAGGCAACTGTCAGGGCTTTTAAGGACAGCTACAAGAGTTTTGTTCATTTCCTGCAAGTAAGGGACAGGGCAGACTGTATGCCCACAGAGGTGGACAAGACTTTCCTTGAGGACTATCGCCTTTTCATGCTTCGGGACTTGGGAAACAAGGAAAGCAGTGTCGGCAACCGCCTACGCCACTTGCATCAGGTCATTCGCAAGGTATTGCAGGAGCGATACGTTCGTGAAGACCCTTTTGAACTCATAGACATAGAAACGCCTACCTACGAGCGCAATGCACTTACGGCGGACGACCTGCAAAAACTCTTAGCTTACCGTCCGCACCGCTCGACAGACAACCATTGCAGACTTATTTTCCTCCTGGGATGTTTTACGGGGCTGGCATTCTCCGATTTGAAGAAACTCAGAATGGATGATGTCTATACGCTCAGTGATGGACGCAGATATATCTCCCTCTGCCGAACAAAGACACAGAACAGAAGTATTGTCCCGTTGCTGCCCGTTGCCGAGAAAATACTCGCCATTGTGAGCCACGAACGAAGGGAGGGGCTTTTCTTTCGAGAGTTTCCCAGCAACAGTAATTTCAATAGAACTATTCAGGAGATATGTATTAAGGCAGGACTGCCACCGCATACCCAAGCGACCTCACACACCGCACGGCACACCTTTGCCACGACCATCTGTCTGGAGAACGGACTTCCGATAGAGACGGTGAGCAAGATGCTGGGGCATCGCTTTATCTCCACGACCGAGATTTATGCACGGGTGACCAAGAGCAAGATTGCCAAGGAAATGCAACCCCTGATGGGTAGTGAGCATACAAGGGTACTGCGTAAAGCCTTACGGCTGTGTCCGTCAAGAACACCGAAAAAGTCAAGTCCCATAATTGGGCTGTAACAGCCGTAATGAATGATTCAAAAAAAAAGAAGTCCAACTTTTTAACAAGAAAAACAATGAAACAGAAGAACAAACAGGAACTTTCCTACTTTCGATTGAAGTTAAGAAGTTACATGAGTGAGCATCACCCCGAAAAGTTGCAAGATACGGAGTTTATCACTGCACGGGCAGATATGGCTCTCACAGTTTACTGCGATGCTGTAGCACAAGGCTTTACACACATTGAAGCGGAGAGCATGGCAAGCGAGGCATTGTATCAAGGCTTGCACTTTTCCAAGTATGATACGCTTGTATCCGTGTTGGAAAACGAGTTTGAAAGGGAACTTCCTGCACCGCTCCCAGAGAAACTCGTACCTATACTGTTGTCGAACAAGGCTGTTCAAGCCACATTCGCTGGGTATGAACTGACGGACGCATTTGCCGCAAGCGGACAATACGACCGTCTTTACACCGAACTGACAGGCACAATAGTGCTGCTCATCGAGAGCAACAACCTGCCAACGGTCAAACAGACGGAGGAAGCAAGCCCGAAGGCGTTGTAGGCAAAGGCGCACGCAAAGTTCCTGATGCCGTTTCTTATCGTGCAAAGGTACAACGGCAGCCTGTCTGCCCTGAAAGGTCAAGTCCTGTGGATGGAGAGAAGAATCTCCACCGCAGGATTTTTCTTTTTCAAGGCAGTACTACAATTCTCAATATCCGTGCGGTCGTATTCATCTCTCCCAACCTTGCAGGGCAAGGCTGCCGTAGAGAGATAGGCACGACAAGAATATGGCATACTCAGGCTCTTTGGACGCAAAAGCGAATTGTAGAAACAATAGTTAGAACTAACGATTGTCTTAACAATCTTATTATATGACAAGCCATTTTTTGTACAACTTATTGTCTGTACAATTTGTTGTCATAACAATTTGTTGTCATAACAATTTGTTGTCAAGACTATCTGTTGTCAAGACTATCTGTTGTCAAAACAAACTATCGTCAAAACAAACTATTGATAGTTCGACATCTCGATTTGTCGAACTATCGAACTGTCGATAGACCAACAAATATGCAATAAAAGGAAAGAACTGGCACCTCATCTCATTACCGCAATAACACAGACGGATTTCCTTTGTTTTTCTATTGCTTTCTCTCTATTTCCCTGCTTATCCTCATTTCTTGCAGCAGTGCTTCCGAGGGTTTACTTTTGCACCCGAGAAGTACGGCAATGGACTGCATAACAGTTTGTTTGCTGAGTAACAATAAAGTAATCAAAACAAAATTAAGGCAATGAAACTCATTATCATCGACCGCAAAGCGTGGGAGCGACATCGCTCCGAATTTGCAGACTTTATCCATCGTGTGGAGAAACTTATCGGTAATCCTCCTGAGACCGAGCAATGGCTCGACAACGAAGCCGTGTGCAAGCGTTTAGGCATCAGCAAGCGTACCCTACAATCATACCGAGATACGGGCAAAATCCCTTTCTCCATGATTGGACACAAGTGTTATTACAAACAGACCGACATCAGTGAAATGCTGAATGCAGTCAAGGATTGAAATCAAAGAATGAATGAATTATGGCAGAGAATGAAATCATTACGCGGGAAGACCCTCAGATGCAGTTGTTTTCACAACTGATGGAAGGCACTTTGAAGAAGTTGGAGCGGTATTGTGCCACAGCTCGTCCGATGTTAGATGGCGAGGTTTACCTTTCGAGCGAGGAAGTGTGCAGGCAATTACGGCTCAGCACACGCACGCTCCAAGAGTACAGAAACTCAGGAACGCTTCCTTTCTACAAAATCGGAGGGAAGATACTCTACAAGCAGAGCGACATACAAGCCATGCTTGAAAAACACTATAACCCGATACCCAAGAAATTATGGCAAGAATAGATGAAAAAAGGAAACAACGCTTGGAACAAGCCATTAGAGATATGGGAAATTATGGCGTTAAACTCCGCAAGCCCGAAGAGTTACCCGATTTTGACCAGCCCTCCGATTATGAAGAGGAAAAGAGAAGGTTTGAGCCTGTTGATAAAGTTGAGGAACAAAATGACAAGGAGAGTAACAAGGATTTTTCTCAACCGTCCTATCAAGAAACAGCGTTGTCGCCAACAGAAAGGGCTACTTCTACCGAAGAATTTCATCAAAGAATGGGAAAAACAAAGGACAGAAAGCAATTATCCGAGTTTCAGGGGAAATATCTCCAGCCCTTTCGCAACAGCCACCGCAAAGCCGTGTATGTATCAGAGGAAATCCAACGAAAGTTAGACTTCGTGGTGCGGAGAATCGGTGAGCATGGAGCGAGCGTTTCGGGATATGTCGAACAGGTACTGCGGGAACACCTCGACCAATACAAGGAAGATGTGGAAAGATGGAGGAAACTCTGAATTACTGCATTCCTCGAATGCAAGCCTACGCCGAGTTACTGTATTCAATGAATGCAGTAACACAGCAGGGGCTTATAATCCCATTTTCTACATCAGCAAGGTGTGTCTTTGTCCGACAAACTGCCATTTGTCCCACAAAGACCCTTGCCCCGAAAGGGGATTAAATCACTCCAAAGTCGTGATTAGAAAACAAACATAACAATACAATTATGCCCAAATTAGAAATAGCTAATAAGAACCGTTACGGACATAGAAATATAGAAGAAGTTCCCCGTTGGGACAGATGGGACACCCGTATGCCCGATGTGAAAGACCAGCTACGTGCCATTGACCTGTACAATAAATCGGGTGCGGTAAGCAAATCTGACTTTGTGCGTGCCCGCATTCTCGGAGAACACTTCAAAGTGATTATGGTGGACAAGTCCGCAGTGGAATATAATCGCAAGTTGTCCGAGCTTACTGCGGAAATTCACAGAATAGGAGTAAACTACAATCAGGTGGTCAAACTTTTGCACTGCTATACGGCAGCCAAAAGCGTGCAGGCATTGTTGAAGGAACTTATCAATCTTACAAACGAGGTTACACGCCTCCAACAGCAGGCAGTTGAGTTGACAGAGGATTATCGTATATCGTAATATTTCAAATGAAAGATTTGTAAACTCAATTAAGGTTGAAGATTTTAGGGTTTCTTCTATGTATCTTCCAGCCACTCCAGAGACACCAAACGCAAGCAATTCCCATGAGAAAAATGTATAATATAGAAGTTTTACCCAAGAATGTAAAGATGCGCCCTGTGTGAACTTCTATGCAAACATTGCGTAGCGACATGGGTAACGTTGCCATGATATTGGGCATGGAAAGGCGGGGACAACCTTTGTTGTAATCTACGACAAGCTCTGCATCTTCTATATCTGATGAAAAACCTGATATAGGATGGCTACTGATAGGCATTTCGCTTGTAGGCTGGGGTGCGTGGTGGGTGAAGTAATCGGTAACTTCCTCGTGGGGTCTGTCCCATACATACAGACCGCTGAACGAGCCAATCAGCCATTTGTGCCGACTGTCTTTTTGCTCAACATTGATGCCCATAACGCTCACGGGTGGTTGCACTTGCTCTTTTTGCGGTGTGTCGCTCAAATGGCGGAGAGAGTAGAAACCGTCGGAAGTGCATAGCAGCCAGTCCTCCTTGTCATCATCATACCGTAGTGAGCGTAGGCAATCGTTCCACGGGTTATCGCTATCCATTGCGGAAAAAGGTATCGGAGGGATTTTGGCTGAAGCGATGGCTATGAGTGCAGGTGGGCGTAGCATCCATCCCGTAATGGTAAGCAGCAACAAGAAGAATATGGATGCCCAGCCTATTTGGTTGTGCCATTTAATCAGCCAGCTTTTAATTCGTGCACCGAATGATGAATGCGGGCGAGGTGCAAAGGAATAGTATATGCCTGATATGGATAGGAACAAGAGGATAAGCCCCACTAAATCGACAAAGAGTTTGCCTACAATTCCAAACAGTCCGCCCCCATGAAGAAGCCATGTTGTACGGAATAGCGAAACTTTGCCTTTGTCATTGCCACCTTTCTTTAACGTGATTTTTTGAAAAGTATGATAAGGAACATGAGAAAGATAGATGTGTGAGCGCCCGGTAATGATGAGCGAATCGTTTTTCTGCGTAATGTCGCTTAGCCGTTCATGCTCATCATTGGGCAAGTCAATCCTCATCCAAGCGCCGCACTCGTTCAAGCAATATAGATTATACTGGCTTATGGCATATAGGAATCCGTTTGGCATAGAAACTACGCCACGGATACTTCTGTGGTCGGCACCATTGGGCAAGCCCCTGTTAAAATCTCTTATCGTGCCGTTGCTTTCCTCTTTTAACCATATACCTGAATTGCCATATATCAACGTCTTGCAATTCCACTTCATCGTTCCACGAAGCAACCCTTTGTTCCACCGGTCATACCGATACTCCGCTGGCAGAAGTTTTCGGCTTATGTTTACATCTGCTAACAAGCCAGCATGATTGAGAACAATTCCTGAGAAACAAAAGAGTATGATAAATGGGGCTAAGACTATTCCTAACCATTTATGGTGTTGTCTCCATGTTGATTTCTTCATTCGATACCCTTTTCCCTTTATTTGGTTCTCTTTCGTAGCCTACTCTTCAACCAAAGATAAACACCCAACAAAATAAAAGCCATGAGGATGACAAGCATTTGCCACACGTGTTTCTCTGGCTCTACCCAAAACTCTTGGAAGAAGTTCATCCTTCCCAATATTTCCACAGGTGTCCAAAAGATGATGACGGTGGCGATAGCCATTCGTATATTCGCACCCCATGCAGCGATGTGCAATTGGTGGCGAAACATGAAGATAGACCCGACGAGACACCCCACTCCCACAAGAAACGTCACAGGGTGATGATCACCGAGGAAAGTCTTGTCGTAGCAGAACATGAGCAGCAAGTACATTGCCCAAAGAATCATGTTCAGTTCCATGAACGTGACGATGCTCGTGTGGCGCGTCATGGGTTGCACCACCACAACCTTGCGCTTGCTTCGGAAACATACCTTTTGTATCCATGTAATCAGGTCGCAGCCGTTCTTTGTGCTGAACACATACATGGTCATCACCATCATCCACAAGCCAAACGAGGCAGGCATGATAAGGTATTCGGGCTTCGTCACCACCACGCCATTCTCTATCTCAGGCGGTACGCCATAACGTCGGGCATAATACAGGAAGAGGAACTCCACCCAACCCGTCCAGAAAAGCAGTCCACCGAAGAGTCCCCACAGCGTTTGTCGGGTGTCGCCCTTCACAAACACGCCGACGATAACGAGGACAAGCCCCACGAAACCCATCGCAAACCCTGCTACATGCATGGCACCCTCGTCCATAAACTTCTCCATCAATATCATCAGCGCATGACCCAAGGGCATGGCAAAAAGCACCAAAAGGAACGAGGCGATGGTGCGCCATGGATAAAGTTTGCTTTTTTCTTTCATCATTCTTATTTTATCGTTTAAAATTCATCGACGCTTATGCGAGTTGAAACTCATTGCTTCAGCTCGTCGCAGTAGTAGCTCATCTGGCCGCCCGTATCGTCTATCTCGGTATGCTGGTTATACCAACTGATAATCTGTAATTTGAAATAATGTTTTCCGTCGGCGGTACGCACTGCATAAACATGGTACGACGGCGTGTAGGTCATCGGCGGACCAGAGAGAAACATGTTTCTTTCCAACAGGGGGTTGGCACTTGTAAGCGTGCGCTGCGGCCCGTTGTTTGGGTCGAACCATGGATTTTCCTTCGGGTCTAGTCCGTGCGTGTTCACATAGCGAAACCAGTCTGACTGCGAGTAGGTAATCTTCACGGTCTTGTCGTCGTCCACGACCCAGCCCTGCCCTTTGGGAAGCTGGTCTATATGCTGCCAGCGGTCATAGTCACCATACCCTAAGTCGATGGCACCGCCCTTGCCGTTGCCGCTCGTACCGCTGTTGGTGCGGACGTGGTAGCCGCAAAAGGCGATGTCCCAGTCAAGACGGTTCTTCTGTTCGCCCTCCTTTATCTCCTGATTGGGAGCGGTGCGGTTGAACACCTCGCCCGTGCGCAGGTTGAAGTAGATCCAGTCGTTGGTCACGCCGGAGGTGTAGCTTGCCACCCTCGGCATAATTCTGCCAGTGAACTCGTCGGCGTCATACGAAAGACATGAGGACAGCGACAGGCAAGCCAATGCGAGGATAGGAAATATTCTTGCTTTCATATTCATCATATTTTGAATTCCAATTGTATGTATGCTCTTGCCCCGGCCGTGGCTGGAACGCTAAAGGCGGTAAGTCCCGAACCCAACGTCCGTGGCTTGTAGTTGAAGATGTTGTCCACGCCTACCGACAAGCGGATTTTCTCACGGAAAGTCTGAGCCACGTTCAGGTTGCACAGGGTGTAGGTGGGCAGCGTGCAGCGGAAATAGGCATCGTAAGACCTGCCGTCTTTTTCCACATACACGCGGTCCTGTACGTCGTATAGCTTCTCGCCCATGATCTGCGCATTGAAGTAGGCATCGAGCCGGTAGTTCCTCTTGTTCTTGTAACTGTACTTCACGCCTGCCGTAGCCGCATGGGGTGACGTGGTGTTGATGCGCAGTCCTTTCTCCTTGCTCACATATACATACGAGTAGCTAGCGTTCAGCGTGAGCCAGTCGGTCGGCGTCCAGCGTCCCAGCAAGTCAACGCCTGCTATCGTCTGGCGGTCGAGGTTAACGTACTCGAAATTGTACTGCATGTCGTAGATGCGCCATACGCCCTCTATCTTCTTGCGGTAGAAGTTGCCGTAAAGCGTGCTGTTGAAGAAGAAATGACGGTTGCTGTATTCCACGCCTGCCGAGACGTAGTTGTTCTTCTCTGGTTTCAGGAATTCGTTGCCCTTAATCATGAACATACCGAGGTGATCCCAGTTGAAGAACAATTCCTTGATGCTTGGCGAACGGTAGCCCATCGAGTAGTTGGCACGTATAGCCCAATAGTCGTCGGGCGAATACTTTGCCGCAATCTTAGGCATATACATGAATCCGAAAGCCTCCGAGAAGTTTGTTCTCACGCCGCCCGAGAACATCCAATGGTTGTTCACCGTCCAGTCGTCCTGCACATAGAACTCGGTCTCCTCCAGCGTGCGCGATGTCATCTTGTGATTGACGAAGCGGTCGCTCGTCAGTCGGTCTCCGCAGTATTCCAGTCCCATGACGAGTGCATGACCGGCAAAGTAGTTGCTGCTGAGTGTCAGTCGTGGCTGGAAGATGCGCGAGTGGTACACGGGCTTGCGCTCATCGCGCCGCTCATGCCGCTTGAAGCGGTCGTAATAATCACCGTGAACACTTGCCGTAATCGTCAGCCAGTCTTTCAGCGCGTAGCTCGCCTTTACCCCCCATGTATAGTCTCGTCCCTGTGTCAGCACGAGATCCTGCACCAAGTCATATTGGTTGATGAAGAACACCGAGCCGTATGCTTGCGCCTTGAAATGCTTTGACGGCTCGAAATAGAGCTTCTGTGAGGCGATTATGTGTTCGCGTCCCTCTATGCCCATGGGCGGACGTGGAAAACTGCTTTCCAGCACGATGTCCTTTTCCAAGAATGGATTGGCTTCCTTCGTATATACCTTGCGGTCGTTTTCCGCCTGATACAGATAGAAAGCATCGCTTTCACTGTACCATACATCGCTCTGCGAGGTGAACGCACCTTTCTTGAATCCTGCTGACAGCCATCCTTGCAGATTCGGACGGTCGGCATTCTTCTCGAACATATAGATAAAATCCTTCTTCTTGGGATTCCTGAAGTTGCGTTCGTTCATCTGCCCCCAGCGAACGCCAGCGTCGAAAGCGAAAGGCTCGCTGGTCTTCTTGGTGATGATGTTGATGACGGCTCCCGAGGCACGACTGCCGTAGAGTGTGCTACTTGCTCCTTTCACAATCTCCACGCGGTCGATGGCGTGCAGGTTGAAACGCTCGTAGTCAAGGTTGCCTGCCATGTCGCCTGTCATTCGCTCACCGTCGGTGAGGAAGAGCACATGACGTGCATCGAGACCGTCAAGGTTGATCTCGCTGCCAAAGTTTACTTTCTGTATGCTCAGTCCGGGCGTCTCGTGCTGCAGGGCTTGCTGAAAGTCGCTGTATCCGCTTTCCACCATTCCCTTTCCGCTAAGCACCCGCGTGGTGATGGGCGACAGCTTCACCGGTCGAGCCGTGCGTGAACCCATTACCACGATACCCTCCAAGTTTCTTGTTTTCGTAGTGTCCGCCTTTTCCGTCGGCTTCTCCTGTGCCAAGGCGGGCATCGTGCCTAAGCATGACAGCAGGAGGACTGACGATATATATGTTATTGCTATTTTCACTCTTGTTTCCTTTTTTATTCTCAAATCAACAAACCGCCGACCAACACCTTCATATAAGCGAAAGCTATGCTCTTTACGGGAAAAGCATAGCTTTCTATACCTATCTATATAATAATGTAGGAGGCATAAGAGATGATTGTGTTCATCTGGCGAAAAGTTACTCGATATTTTCGCTCTTTACAATCCATGTGCTTGCTTGTATTTCTCCAAATCTTCTTCAAATTTAGCGAAATCTTCCTCGAAAGTGTCCATCTTTGAATAGTCGATTGTCTGTAAGTAAACATAACTCTGCATCAACATGACATTGAAGTTGGTGGAGAACTCTATCTGCTTGGTGTTCACGTTCAGGTAGCCCTGCACATAGCCGCTGCCTCCGTCGCCATTCTCATATTCGTGTTGGGTATCATTCTTGTTTGGCATATAGGTAGTTGCACCGTATTCGCCAATAAATTTCACCCAGCCATCTCCCTTGTATTCATCTCTCTCCCATGAGTTAAGACGAGTAAGTTTGCAATCGATGTTAAACCAAATCTGAACAGGCATTTTACCCACAGAGAAGTTCTTCAACTGAATGTTCAGAGGCTTGTCAGAACCTTCGTTCCAGTGAAAATAATATTTCAAAGGACATCCTTCGGGTAGCAATGTTTTGTCCACGGTTGCCATCATAGCCTTGGAACGCAAGACTATGCTATCTTTCAATATCTCCTTTACCTTGGCTGCGTATTCTGTATCAACAGGGGTTTGTTCAATCCTTTCGTCTCCCGAGCAGGAGGCAAAGATTGAACAAACTATAAATACTAAGTAAAGGATCAAATGTTTCTTACTTGTTGCCACTACTCAATGTTAGATTTTATTTCCAGTGAAATCAAAGCTGATGACATAACCACCCTTGTAGTCTGGGATGATAGCCTCTATATGGAATGTCAGGTTGTTGTCGGTAACATTTCCCGTGAGGCTGGTTACATTGAAATCTTTACTCAACACTGTAAATTTTCTGAACAGTTGGATATAAATATGTGCATATCCCGACGCATTGCTGATTGCACCATTCGGTTGCAAAACATCAAATACTACTTTTTTAAGTGTAAAGTCCATGTCATGATAGGTGATTCCTGCTGCAAGAAAGGCGGCATGTCCACTAAGGCAACATCTGCCGTCCTCCGTAGGAGCAACCGTGAAAGTTAAGTCGTTCATGTCTCTCACATGTTTACCTCCCATATACACGTTTGTTGCAGAACCCTTAAACTGGACTTCATTGTTAATTACTTGAGCGTTAACACCCACGAAGCTCGCCATAAGAAGTACGAGCAATGAAAACATTAATCGTTTCATACCAAATGAATTTTTAAAGTAAAAAAGTTTATAAATAATACATGGCATTATTACCATGGATTCTTTTTCCATATATCCATCCATCTCACGTCCTCATGACGTTCCCAAGGATGTGGCATATACTGTCCTTCAACAGCAAAACTATTATTGTCTATATATTTTATATTATTCTTGATAAAGTCTTTTGTTTCCTGACGATCGAAAATATCCTGATCTATACCCAACCCAGAATGGCGTTCCTGTGTTTTTTTACCCATATAAACACTATATTTCATAGTTGGGTAGATAATCTGCACATTTTTTAATTCATATAAATCACATCTCCAAAAAGACTCAAATTGCGAAAGATCCAGCTTCTTTAATTTGGGCAAATAGCAGAAAGTCATATTGTTCATGATGTACGCCTTCTTAGGAAACATGATTTCCTCAAGATCCGGACAGTCTTTGATTTCCACCCACGATACATCCATATCTGTCATCTCCAATGGTATGCTGCGTTGTCCCAATTTGGTAGAATGGCTCATGTCCATTTTCTTGATAGAGCGACAAGTGTACATGTGCCCATGAAACAGATCGGTATTTGCAGACATATCTATGCCGTTAAGCAAGTCAAGATGCTCTAACTGGAAAAATGATATTTGTTTAGGCATTTTCAGATAAGGAACTTTTGTATATTCTTCTGAAGTGACACCTAATATTGTTCCTTTGAAACTCTTGTTGTGTAGAACATATTGGAAACCGTCAGCATTTTTTCCTTCAAAAATAGCAATAGAATTGTTGCTTTGCTCGGGTGAGGTCATTCGTCTGCTCACATCAATAAGTGTATCCTTATTTTCTGTAATGACAAATAATTGTGAGAAAAGATCATATAATTGTTTTCTGACTATGGCATCAGGCACATTACGCAAGGTGTTATATGTGTTCAACTTTCCATTTGCATCTGCCATTTTCATATCAACGGCTTTCTTGTCCATCTCCGACTTTTTATAAAAAGCTACAATCTGATCCTGATCGTATTTTGCTCCCTCAGGAAGATACAACTTTTCAAAGTGGCGTTTAATGTCGGTAGCCTCGTATCCTGTAGCCTCTACCTTGTCGGTATTTGCCAGTCCCTTAAATTCGTAAATGTCATTGCCGGTCAAATCCACTCCAGTAATCTGTGCAGGTAGTTGGGCGAAGTCGAAAACAGGTCCATACCCGTTATTGGAGAGTTTTACGTCTTTCAGATTGGGGAGAATATCAAGACCGCTGAGATCCTTCAGGTTTGTACCACTAAGGTCAAGCGATGTGGTGTTGTTTGCTAATTCGTTGAGTTCCAGCTTCCCGTCTTTGTCGAACTGATAACCTTTCGATTTCAACACAGTCATCAATTCTGTATTTTTAAGGGAGTTTGTGCTGTAATGAACTGTATTATCATCACTGCTACATGAGGCAAGTCCCATCACAAGGAATACCAATACTGGTAATGTTAAATTCTTTACTATTTTCATTTTCGATAATAAATTAATTGTTTTGAGTTACAAAGGTAGGAGCCTTGTTTGGATTTCACAATACCTATTTTTTATGATTTTATTTTTGTTTTTGCAATCCTTATTTATTAGGATTTTGCTGTTTGTGAGAATTTTTATCTGTTTTACTTTTGGTAAGGCTAAAACGGTATCGCAGCGATACGAGGGCATAACTATGTATCTGCGGTCGGAAACTCTCGTGATACCCGTAACCTGAAACGGAACGGTTGAGGTCCCTTCGCCTATTCAGAATGTCGTTCCATTTGAATGAGAGCGTGGCTTGTTTCTTCCTGAGAAAACGCCACGATGCTCCCACGTTCAATAGCCACTGGTCATCATCTGTGGTTGAATAGGTTCCTCGGCGCAGATGACAATTTGCATCGCCCCATATTTCAATGTCGTGGGGAAGTTCTACTGTGCCGCTGATGCCACAGTCGTAGTCAATGGTATTTACATGGGTGTTTGTCAGTAAGTTGTTGGAACGGTAGGGTTGCCAACTGGCGTGTAGGTCAATATTCCCCCATTTCGGCTGGTAGTTCAATCGTAGGCTAACCTCATTACCCGTTGTATGTGTCTTGCTCTTCAAAGCATTACCGTACGTTTGTTCGTGAAAGAGATAGACGTGGTTTTTAAAAGAAGTTCTCATAGTACCAGAGAGCATCAGACGCTTCACTTGTTTCTGCCATTGCAGCATCCCGTCCACAGAATAATTTCCGTTGATATTGACAGTTCTGTATGTCCGTGCGCCAGTATTTGAGTCATACGTTACTTCCTCTGCGAAATCATTGAACGAGTTGTGGTAATTGCCCATAAAGGTAATACCACATTTTCTCTCATTTAATCTGATGGACAGTTGTTGTTGATAGGCTGGCTTCAACTGCGGATTGCCTATCTTCACGAACAGCGGGTTGCTCTTGTCATCAAGTGTCAGCAAAGCCTGTATGGAAGGCTGTTGTGTGTTTCCGTTATAACGCAGTTCAACTTCTATTTTTCCGTTGTTCCACTTTGCGCCGAACTTGGGTTTGTATTCCGTAGCCTTGACTGTATAGTCCACTGTTTCCGAATTGTGTTGCCGGCAGATATTCCTGCGTTGCCATTCTACATCAATACCACCGTTTATCTTCCATTGCTTACCCTTATAATCCATTCGCAGGGTGAGTTCCTGCCCACATATAGATAGTGTGTTCTCATAACTTAGGCTATCTATGTATGGTCTATTCGGTATAGTATAGTCGTAAGTGTCGCTTGTGTTTCTATCCTCTTCGTGATTCAGTCCGTACCCTGTCTGCAATTTCAACTGTTTGCCAAAAGGATGGGTATATTGCAATGATATTCTGCTTTCGTTGCGCAGGGTGGGCAGTTGTTGGCAAAGATTGCGCAATAGTAGTGAATCTCCGCCCACAGCGTTGCGCAGGTGGTGGAATTTCGTCAGTGAGAGGCTGGTATTATTCGTTTCATTCGAGTTACCGCCAAGTGTCGCCTTCACGGTAAATGATGCCCCTGCCTTGCCAATCCGCCGTGTGAGGTCGGCAGATACATGGTAATTCTTTCCATTGCTTTTTGTGTTATTTCGCAGCGTTCCCGAGGTCAGCGTGTCCGCAGCCGTATTGCGCTCATATAGGTATGTTGTGTTGTCAGTCAGGTTGTCTGACCGTCCGAAGTTTCCATTGGCACTGATATTCAGGAGGGTCTTTGAGTCGATGTCATATCGCAGGCTGATGTTTGCGGCATTGCTGTGGTTCTTGCCCGAGGAGAGCAGCACGGATTTCTGGTATTTCGTTCCCGATGCAAGATACTGCTCGTCGTAGTCATGGTTTTCGCTTTCATTGTGGAAGGCGTTGAGCGAGAGGCTTGCATTGAGCGTCATCTTCTTGCCGAATTTCTTCACGATGTTGCCCGACAATATGTTTTGGAAATTGTTTCTTCCGACGTTCATGTTGCTGAGATTGTCCAAACGCAGGGTCAGCGAGGTATTCTCGCCGTTGGCATTGAATAGATTGCCCTGTACCTCATCCCTGCGTCTGTCGCGATTGCCGTGTTCAGCCGTTAGTGTTCCTGTCAGGCTGCCATTGTAGGTAGATTTGGTCTTGATGTCCAGCACATAATTGTCGGCACCATCATCTACTCCCGTCATTTTCTCCAATGCGCTGAGCATGTCATACAGTTTCAGTAGTTCCACTGCATCGGCTGGCATATTCTCCAACGCTGCGATAATGTCGTTGCCCATAAAGGTCTCGCCATTGATGTTTACGCCGTTCAATGGCTTTCCTTTGAACGATAGTAGCCTGTTCGCCTTGTCGTATTCCATGCCCGGAATATTCCTGATTAAGTCTTCCAAGTTAGCACCTTTCCTTACTCGAAGGCAATCAGTATTGATAAACGTGGTGTCTTTTCTTATGGAAAACAATTTCCGCTGTCCAATAACTTGAACTTCATCGAGTTCTATCGTTTTATGTAATGAAGAAACATGTTTTCGAGTAGGGTATATAGTATCACCCACAGCTAAATTCAAAATAGTAGCATTAGCAGTGGGAAACAGCAAAAGTAGAATGATGAAGATTAAAAGAATTCTTTTGATTATCATTTTGCAAAATTACCATTGTTCATAGATATATGCAATACCTTAAAATGGCGATTTTATAGAATTAGAAATGTCTAAGGTTGATTTTCATTGAAAAAACAACGTAAATACTTTGCTTATATGAATTATATCGCTATCTTTGCAACATCAAACAGAGAGTTCTTTGAGGCTTTGCAGAATAAAGAAAGGGAAAGAAACTCGCTCGTTTCTTAATCGTTCACCTTATCAGATTATATATTCTGCTTTCTATTAGTAATCAACCGATTACATTCATACCCATTACTTTTATGCGGAGATTTGCGATTTTCGCACTGCCAAAGACATCGGTATCGACCGCCCTGAGAAGAATGAGATACTGCACAACATACCACCGACACCCGAGCAGGAAGCGTTCATCGGTAAGCTGATGGAGTTTGCCAAGAAAGGGGATGCCACGATCTTAGGACGAGCACCTCTGAGTGAGAGCGAGGAAAAGGCAAAGATGCTTATTGCAACGGATTACGCGCGCAAAAGATTCAAGAATATTGTATCTTTCAGATAATCAATAAAATAAGAATGAATAAAGGGTAAATGGGTTACGAGATGGAAACGAGCGAGTTTCTTCTCCTCTCTTTATTCTGCATTACTTCAAAGAGCACTTAATCTTATTGTGCAAAGATAATCATTTTCCGATGAAATACAATTCTAAGACAAGAATTTTATGCGGAAAAATCAATTACTTTTAATTATGTTTGGGTAAACAATATTAAAAGTGTATCTTTGTGCTTACATGTTCTACAATATACAATGGTAAATCAACAGATGAAGGCGATAAATAGGATTAAAGCTGTTTTGGCGGAAAAACAATTGTCAGGCAAATGGCTGGCGAATGAAATAGGTCGTACAGAGAATACCGTTTCTCGGTGGTGTTCCAATAAAGTGCAGCCGTCCCTTGAGAACCTTCTTGAAATCGCCAAGGTGCTAAAGGTTGATGTGAGAGAATTACTTAGGTCAACCGAAGAATAACCTTATATGTTAAACAAATAATAACTAAAGAATAATAAATATGCCAGTACAAAGTGAAGCTGCCCTTGAGAACGGACTTATTGCTACTCTTCAGCAAATGAACTATGAATATGTACAGATTGAAGAAGAGAAAAATCTCCGGACAAATTTCAAAAGTCAACTTGAGAAACATAACAGGAAGAGACTGGAAGAGACTGGACGCACCGAGTTTACCGAAGCCGAATTTGAGAAAATCTTGATTTATCTTGAGGGTGGCACACGTTTTGAAAAGGCAAAGAAACTTCGTGACCTCTTTCCACTTGAACTGGATGATGGAGAGCACCTGTGGGTGGAATTCCTGAACCGCACTCACTGGTGTCAAAACGAGTTCCAGGTTTCCAATCAAATTACTGTTGAGGGAAGAAAGAAATGTCGTTATGACGTAACGATACTGATAAACGGTTTGCCTTTGGTTCAGATTGAGCTAAAACGAAGAGGTGTGGAGCTGAAACAAGCCTACAACCAAATACAACGTTATCATAAAACTTCCTTCCACGGGCTGTTCGACTATATTCAATTGTTTGTGATTTCCAATGGAGTGAACACACGCTATTTTGCCAATAATCCCAACAGCGGGTACAAATTCACGTTCAATTGGACAGACGCTGCCAATATCCCTTTCAATGACTTGGAGAAGTTCGCCACCAGCTTCTTTGATAAATGCACGTTAGGCAAGATAATAGGCAAGTATATCGTACTACACGAAGGAGATAAATGCCTGATGGTGTTGCGTCCTTACCAGTTCTATGCCGTTGAGAAGATACTTGACCGTGTGAAAAATTCCAATAACAATGGCTATATATGGCATACAACTGGTGCAGGAAAAACGCTGACTTCATTTAAGGCTGCCCAGCTTGTAGCCGAATCAGACGATGTGGACAAGGTTATGTTTGTAGTTGACAGGCACGACCTTGACACACAGACGCAGTCCGAATATGAGGCATTTGAGCCAGGTGCTGTTGACAGTACCGATAACACAGATGAACTTGTGAAGCGCCTTCATGGTAATTCCAAAATTATCATCACTACCATCCAGAAGCTCAATGCCGCTGCAAGTAAGCAGTGGTATAGCAGGCGGATTGAAGAAATCCGTCATTCTCGTATCGTGATGATTTTTGATGAGTGTCATCGCAGTCATTTCGGAGATTGCCATAAGAATATCGTCAGGTTTTTCGACAATACACAGATATTCGGATTTACAGGTACACCAATCTTCGTTGAGAATGCTGTGGATGGTCATACAACAAAGGAAATCTTCGGCAACTGCCTCCACAAGTATCTGATAAAGGATGCTATTGCTGATGAAAATGTACTTGGTTTCCTCGTAGAATATTATCATGGCAATGCCGATGTAGATAATGCTAGCCAAAACCGTATGACGGAAATTGCCAAATTTATCCTTAATAATTTCAATAAATCAACATTTGATGGCGAGTTTGATGCTTTGTTTGCCGTGCAGTCTGTGCCAACACTTATTCGATATTATAAAATATTCAAGAGTCTTGATCCCAAAATTAGAATAGGAGCCGTGTTTACATACGCATCTAACAGCAGTCAGGACGACGCCCTTACAGGTATGAATACTGGTAGCTATGTGAGTGAAAGCACGGGCGAAGCAGATGAGTTACAGGCTATTATGGATGACTATAATGATATGTTCGGTACAAGTTTCACTACAGAAAACTTCCGTGCATATTATGATGACATCAATCTTCGTATGAAGAAAAAGAAAACAGACATGAAGCCACTTGACCTTTGTCTGGTAGTCGGTATGTTCCTGACGGGCTTTGACAGCAAGAAACTCAATACACTCTATGTGGATAAGAATATGGACTATCATGGATTATTACAAGCATTCAGTCGTACAAACCGTGTATTGAATGAAAAGAAACGTTTTGGCAAGATTGTTTGCTTCCGTGATTTGAAAAGCAATGTGGATGCTTCTATTAAGCTTTTCAGTAACAGCAATAATCTTGAAGATATTGTCCGTCCGCCTTTTAATGAAGTCAAGAAGAATTATCAGGAACTTACGACAAACTTCTTAGAACAATACCCAACTCTCAGCAGCATAGATTTGTTGCAGAGCGAGAAAGATAAAAAGCTGTTTATCCTTGCATTCCGTGATGTCATTAAGAAACATGCAGAGATTCAGGTTTACGATGAATTTGAAGAAGATGCTGCAGATCTTGGTATGACAGAGCAGCAATTTATGGACTTCCGAAGCAAATACCTTGATATTTACGATACATTTGCCGGTGGCTGTAAGCCTTCAGAAGTGAATCAAATGCCTGACGAAGATACAGAGTCCACGGAAACTTCAACAGAGTCAGGTATTGATGATATTGATTTCTGTTTAGAATTGTTGCATAGTGATATTATCAATGTAACTTACATACTTGAACTGATTGCTGATCTCAATCCTTACAGCGCAGATTATAAGGAAAAACGTACGTATATTATTGATACGATGATTAAAGATGCTGAGTTACGTAACAAAGCAAAACTGATTGATGGCTTTATACAGCAGAACGTGGATGATGACCGAGATAACTTTATGGCACGCAAACAGAAGTTTGACGGTACAAGCGACCTTGAAGAACGATTGAACAATTACATCACAACTGAGCGGAACAATGCAGTAGATAGACTTGCAAAAGAAGAGGGCTTGGATGTATCTGTTCTCAATCATTACTTGTCTGAATATGACTACTTGCAAAAGGAACAACCAGAAATTATACAAGAGGCGTTGAAAGAAAAGCATTTAGGATTAATAAAAAGACGCAAAACATTGACAAGGATACTCGACCGCTTGCAATCTATCATACGAACATTCAGTTGGGAATAATTAAAAACATATATGAGTTCAATAAAAGTAATAGATTCAATACGGATAAGCCCTAAAGGTGTACTTGTCAAGGATGCAAATGGTAAATATGTTATATTACATAGACGTCAAGGACATATGGATGGGGCTTGCGCTGTTTATTCCTTGTCTATGGCGCTGTTGTGCATTGGTGCTGTCACCGAGGAAGACTTGGATATATTCAACAAGCCTGACAGAAGAACACCCAAAGGAAAATTTTTAAGCCATTTTCTTGATGAGCAAGGAATGGTAAGGTCTGGCTATTCCTATTCAACTCTTAGAAAAGAAATTAACGAGCAAAGTTTCGGGATAAGAGTCAGAAGGAGAAACCCACGAGACAAGGAGAAACTTATTGGTCTCATTGCAGATACGCTTGATGAGGACAAACCGGTTATAATATCAACTGTGTTTACTGATGGAGCTCACGCCATGCTTGCTGTTGGCTACGAATTTTGTGATAAGAATGGTGCAATTATGAAAATCTTATGCTTAGACCCCGGTGAAGAAGAACCTACATTTTCTTCATGGAATTGTATAATTGATGTTTCACATATACACAGCAAGTCAGAATTTCCATTTGATAACATAACAAAATCCCAATCATACAAAGTGGCATTGAGAGATATTTTAATAATAGAAAATAAGAAATAACAATAATATGAGCGAAGAATTACAACAGAAATTGCGTGACCAGCTTTGGGAAGTAGCCAATAAGTTGCGTGGAAACATGTCGGCAAGCGACTTCATGTACTTCACATTAGGCTTTATCTTTTATAAATATCTGTCAGAGAAGATTGAAAAACATGCCAATGACGCCTTAGTGGATGATGATGTTACCTTCAAAGAATTATGGGCAATGGAAAAAGATACCGATATAGAAGAGCTACAAGAGAGCGTAAAGACCGAATGTATCGAAAACATTGGCTATTTCATAGAACCCAGCTTCTTGTTCTCATCCGTTATTGAGAGTATTAAAAAGAAAGAAAATATTCTGCCGATACTTGAGCGTTCTTTGAAGCGTATAGAGGACAGCACGCTTGGGCAAGATAGCGAAGAGGACTTTGGCGGTTTGTTCTCAGACATAGACCTCGCTTCGCCCAAATTAGGCAAGACAGCAGACGATAAAAACACATTAGTAAGCAACGTACTTCTTGCCCTTGATGATATAGACTTTGGTGTGGAGGCCTCACAAGAGATTGACATTCTTGGCGATGCCTATGAGTATATGATTAGCCAGTTTGCCGCCGGTGCAGGAAAAAAAGCCGGTGAGTTTTACACTCCGCAGGAAGTAAGCCGTATCTTGGCTGAAATTGTAACCCTCGGTCATGCACGCCTTCGCAATGTTTATGATCCAACCTGTGGTAGTGGCTCTTTGCTGCTCCGTGCAGCAGGTATAGGCCATGCTAATGAGATATTCGGACAGGAGAAGAATCCCACGACCTACAATCTTGCCCGCATGAATATGCTCCTTCATGGCATCAAATTCAGCAATTTCCGCATAGAGAATGGCGATACACTCGAAGCCGATGCTTTTGATGATACTCAGTTTGATGCCGTTGTTGCCAACCCTCCGTTCTCTGCAGAGTGGAATGCTGCTGATAAGTTCAACAATGATGACCGTTTCAGCAAGGCAGGACGGCTTGCTCCACGCAAGACAGCTGATTATGCGTTCATCCTCCACATGCTTTATCACTTAAACGAGGGTGGAACTATGGCTTGCGTTGCTCCTCATGGTGTGCTCTTTCGTGGAAATGCCGAAGGCGTTATCCGCCGTTTCCTCATAGAGAAGAAAAACTATGTTGATGCTATCATCGGTCTGCCTGCCAACATCTTCTATGGCACAAGCATCCCTACCTGTATTCTGGTGTTCAGAAAATGCCGGAAAGAGGACGACAGTATTCTCTTCATTGATGCCAGCAAGGATTTTGAGAAGATAAAGACACAGAACAAACTCCGCCCGCAGCACATCCAAAAGATTGTAGACACCTACCGCGACCGCAAGGAAATAGAAAAGTACAGTCATCTTGCCACCTTGGAAGAGATTGCCGAAAACGATTACAACCTCAACATTCCTCGTTATGTGGATACATTCGAGGAGGAAGAACCTATCGACATCCATGCCGTGATGAAGGACATCAAAGAACTGGAGGCCAAACGTGCCGACCTTGACAAGGAAATTGAAGGGTATCTGAAAGAGTTAGGATTGGTTGAATAAAAACGAAAGGAACTAAGTATGAAAGGCTATGCAAAACCGTTATATGAATTTATAGAAGGCAATAAAATCCAATTTGTAATTCCTGTCTATCAGCGCAATTACGATTGGTTGATAGACAATTGCGACCAGCTGTTTAGCGACTTGGTAAAGCTAGGTCGCTTAAACAGACATTCTCATTTCTTTGGTTCTATCGTTACATCGTCTGCCGATAATAATAGCTACAATAGGTTGGTAATAGATGGCCAGCAACGTTTGACCACCATTTCACTTCTTCTTTTGGCTGGAATAAAGGCAGTGAAAGATGATGCTATAAAAATAAGTGATAAGAAGAGAATTGAAGAAGCTTATGAGGTTTTCTTGAATGCTAAGTTCTGTAACGCCGAACGTAAAATTAAATTAGTCCCTATTGAGAATGACCGAATTGCCTACGACAAGATTTTTAATGATGAGGACTCTTTTAATGAAGACTCAAAGATTACTCGCAATTATCGTCATTTCTATGAGAAGTTAACGAGAAGACCACAATTATTGTCATTCGACCAATTGCTTGATGCCATCGAACGCTTGCAAATCATTTCAATAGAATTGGACAAAGATGATGATGCACAGCTCATTTTTGAAAGTCTTAACTCTACGGGATTGGCTCTTACGGAGGCAGACAAAATACGCAATTATCTTCTGATGTCCTTGACACCAGAAGAGCAACTGGTGTGTTTCAAGAACTATTGGCAAAAGATAGAGCTTGCAACTGAAAGCCAACCAACAAGATTTTTGCGCGATTACCTCACCATCAAGCAACAGCTGCAACGCCCTGTTCGTCTGTCTAATATTTATTACGAATGGAAGAAGTACATGGAAGGGCATGACCGTAAAGAAGAACTTATAGAAATGTTGGATTATGCACATTACTATCAGCAAGTGGTGGAGGCAAAACTCTTCACTGCCAAACTTTCTGAGAAAATGCGTCATATCTGCAATATCGAAACAGACGTGGCCAATGTATTCTTCATTCAATTTTTGAAGTATGCCTCTACCTATGAACTTTCGGAAGAAGAAGTGTACAAAGTGATTGACTTGGTGGAAAACTATTTGGCAAGACGTATTGTATGCAATATGCCCGGCAATGCACTTACGCAAGTGTTCTGTGCTTTGCATAAGGATGTACTGAAAAGTCTTGAAGAATATGCTTCTGCTAATATTGAACTTGATTATTCTTATTCAGATATATTGACTTATCACATTATGCGTCGTGATGGCAACTATCAGTTGCCAAGAGACGTACAGTTTGTGGAATCAATAAAGACCCGTGATGCCTATCACATGCTTAAGCCTTTTCAAATTTTCCTCTTTGAAAGGTTGGAGAATTCTGTGCATGGTGAATACAATGACGTGGCTACTGACATGAAAAAGAAGAATGCCACTATTGAACATATTATGCCGCAAACACTCAGTGGTGAGTGGAAAGCAATGCTTGGTGATAATTTTGAAGAGATACAAGAGAAATACCTTCACACCTTTGCCAACCTGACATTGACAGGTATCAATAGCGAACTTAGCAACAAGCCTTTTGCTATAAAGCGTGATGGCAAAGCAATCGGAAATGAAATATATCCAGGTTACAGAAATACCAAGTATCGCTTGACTAAAAATGTTACTTTGTGTGAGAAATGGACTGAAACTGAGTTACAAAATCGTTGCAATGAAATTGTGGCGATATTTTTGCATCTCTATCCATTGCCACAAACCACATTCAAGCCATTGCCTAAGCCTGTTGATGAAGTGTCTCTAGAAGAGGAAGCTTTCACTCCGACAAACAGGCAGCTAAAAGGATTCCGTCTTTTTGGCAACGAATATACCGAGACAACATGGAAGGGTATGCTATTACGAGTGGTTAAGGTGGTTGAACAACAATATACAGACATTGTAGATACGCTCTATGATGCTGAAGGCTTCTTTTGGTCAGCCAAACAAGCTGATACAAGATATTGCACACAGATTGCTCCACAGAAATACTTATGGACATCAATGGACAACAGAAGCAAACTCCGCTGTTTACGATTTCTTTTTGAAAAATGTAACATTGCCGAATCTGAATTAGTAATGTTGCTTGAATCTATAAGAGAATAAAGTCATATGGAATATATAGATTTCAAGAAATTGATTGATGCTCTAACTGCCAAGCCAAAAGAAACAGAGTGGTTAGAGTTTAAGCACAATTTTCATTCAAAGGAAGAGATAGGTGAAAGAATCTCTGCCTTGTCGAATAGTTCCTATTTGTGTAATATGCCATTTGGCTATATTGTATTCGGCGTTGATGATGAAAGTCATGATGTTGTTGGCACCGACTTGTACGGCAAACAAAAAATGATTGGCAACGAAGAACTTGAATCTTGGCTATCAACTCGCTTGAATCCTCGTATAGACTTCGAGATTATTGACGATTTCAATTACGAGGATAAAGGTCATGTCTGTATCTTCAAAATTCCAGCAACAATCAATCGCCCTATAAGTTTCCTACATGAAGCATACGTTAGAGTCGGCACAATAACACGCAGGTTGAAAGACTTTCCTGCAAAGGAGGCTAAGATTTGGAAAGGTGATCAGAAATCTTTGGAAAAGATTGCCTTGAAGAAAGGATTATCTGGTCAAGAGGTTTTCTCCCACCTTAGCGCAGAGACTTATTTTGACATGATGCACTTGCCTCTTCCACAAGATACAAATGGTATTTTGGATAGGTTTTTAGTTGAAAATTTGATAACGAAAGATGAGATTGGCTACAGTATTACTGAACTTGGGGCTATTCTGTTTGCCAAGCACCTATCTGATTTCGATGGCCTGAAGCGAAAAATGGTTAGAGTCATTGTCTATAAGGGCAAAAATAAGATTGAGACCTTTCGTGAACAGACTTTCGATAAAGGTTATGCCATAGGCTTTGAAGAGATGGTTGCATGGATAAACAGCCAGCTGCCTGCCAATGAGGAGATAGGCATGGCTTTAAGAAAGGATGCCCGTATGTACCCGGAAATAGCCATTCGAGAATTGGCTGCAAACATGATTATCCATCAAGATTTTTCTGTACAAGGCTTTCCGATGATTGAAATCTATTCTGACCGTATTGAATTTTCCAATCCGGGACAACCTCTTATCAGTGTGGAGCGTTTCATAGATGAATATCAGTCAAGAAATGATTCTCTTGCAGACATCATGCGTAGAATGGGCATTTGTGAGGAAAAAGGTAGTGGTATGGATAAGACCATATTCTATGTGGAATTGTATCAGTTACCACCAGTACGTTTTCAGCTCTATGAAAGCCGAACCACTGCAACGGTATTCTCTTATCGGAAATTTGCAGATTTGGATAAGTCCGAGAGAGTGAGGGCTTGTTATCAACACGCCTGTCTCAAATATGTTTCCAATGAAAAGATGAACAATCAATCTTTTCGCACTCGTTTGGGCATAGAAGATAAGAATTATCCAATGGCATCAAGAATAATCAAGGATGCTTTGGAAGCGAAACTGATAAAAGAGGAGAATGCAGAGGGAGGTAATAGGCATAACTATATCCCATATTGGGCGTAGGCCATGTAACTGCCATGTAACTGAAGGTCTCAAATAAGTGCCAGATTTAGCTCAAAACCTCATATTATGGGGCATAGAGCATATAACTACCATGTAACTGGCATGTAACTGAGATATGATTGGCAACTAAAATTAAGGATTAAAAATGACAACAACGATAGATAACGAACATAAGACATTTAATGTCCCAAATCTGAGATTTCCGGAGTTTGAGGGAGAGTGGGAAGAACATGGACTTTCTGAATTTCTTGATTTCAAGAATGGATTAAATCCCAAGCCTGAAAAATTTGGCAAAGGCATTAAGTTCATTTCCGTTATGGATATTCTTAATAATACGATTATAACATACGACAGCATTAAGGCTTGTGTTGATGCTAATAACAAGGAGATAGACAATTATTCTGTCAAGATGGGAGATTTATTGTTTCAACGTAGTTCTGAAACATTAGAAGATGTCGGCAGAGCCAATGTTTATATGGATGAAAAGCCTGCTATCTTTGGAGGTTTCGTTATTCGAGGAAAGAAAAAAGGAGAATATAATCCGTTGTTTTTTAAGAACTTGCTGGAAACTCCATTTTCTCGTAGAAAGATTATACCTATGGGGGCAGGTGCGCAACATTTCAATATCGGACAAGAGGGTTTAAGTAAGGTCAAGTTATATTTTGCCCCAATAAATGAGCAAAATAAAATTGCAAAGATACTTTCCTTACTCGACGACCGCATTTCTACCCAAAACAAAATCATTGAGGATTTGAAAAAATTAAAGTCTGCGATTATAGAAATAGAATACAGTTCAAAGACTAAAACTTCTTCACATATAGGCGATTTCATTGTGCAGACATCTAAAAGGAATAAAGACAATGCGATACGGACAGTTTTATCCGTTAGCAATCGCCAAGGCTTTATCCAACAGAGTGAGCAATTTGAGAACAGATGCGTTGCAAGCGATGACACTTCCAACTATAAGATTGTAGAACGGAATGACTTCGCTTTTAACCCAGCAAGAATAAATGTCGGTTCGATTGCCCGTCTCATTACATTTGAGAAAGGTATAGTAAGCCCGATGTACATTTGTTTCCGCACAAAAGATTACGCTACGCCAGAATATCTTGACTATTTTTTTGAGTCTAAGCTATTCTTCACAGAAATTCAAAAAAGGTTGGAGGGCAGTGTAAGACAGTGCTTATCCTATGAGAGTTTGTGCAATATACCTTTTCCTCTTTTGGCGATTGAAGTACAACAGCGGATTGGTAAGCAATTGTTTACATTGGCACAGAAGATTAAATTGGAGACAGATTTCTTAGAAATATTGCATAAGCAAAAACAACACTTGCTCCGTCAGATGTTTATATGAACATCTGGCGAAGCAGATATTGTTTTTCATCTTGCATAGCTATCAGTATTTGTTCTTCAATCTCGGCCTTCTGCTCTAGCAATGACAGGATATCCGAAATTGCTTTTTGCTGTTTACTTGTTGGTAATTTTATCTTGAATGTAGCCAAATCCTTCTTTTGAATATTGGGTAAACCAGAACCTATGCGAAGTTTCATTATCGCCTTTTCTTCAGTTTTAAGATAATGATATAAATACAGGTTATTAATATTGTAAGCTATGTTTTGAATAGAATAACAATGTCCACCACACCAAAAAGGACATTTGTTAAATTGTACATAGCCACAAGAGTTCCCGCCCTCGCTTATTGAAATAGTGTGGGCTCCCACATTATAATTGTCATAATAACCAGATGGATCGGTTCCCCCATTCATCACATAATACTTGCCATGCTCTGAAAGAAGTTCACCATTGATTTGCTCACCCTTAACAATATCGCAAATTTCAGACAATGTAATAATATCCCCTTTTGCGTCCTTGAAAAGCCTTTCTGAAATCGCAGACCTACAAACTTCAAAATCCCTAATCAAGGGAATAAGTAATAGACTACTCTATGCTGATAATAGTATGTCTATTCGGATTGAAGAGATGCTAATAGAACGCTCGGAAAGAACAAAGAAAAATAATCAATATGAGGTTTTAAGTTCTACTGTGAATGGAATATTTTCACAACGAGACTATTTCTCTAAAGATATAGCAAGTGATAATAATGTAGGGTACAAGATTATTCATCTTCATGATATAGTACTTAGCCCCCAAAATTTATGGATGGGAAATATCAATTTCAATGATAAATTCGATATAGGGATTGTTTCGCCCTCCTATAAGGTCTTTTCGATAGCAGATGGTTTTGACAAAAAATATGTTGCTGCTTTACTAAAGACGCATCATGCCTTATACAACTACATGCTGGTATCTGAACAAGGGGCAAGTATTGTTAGAAGAAATTTAAATTATGAAGCTTTTGAACAGTTAGTATTCAAAATACCCTCACTTAATAAGCAACGAGAAATAGGTCATGCTATATCTTTATTAAAGTCCCGATTAGAGAATGCTAACTTACTTATAAAAACTTACAATTCACAAAAGCAATTCATGATTCGCCAGATGTTCATATAAACATCTGACGGAGCAAATATTGCTTCTGCAGGCTAAGTCTTGTTAGAATATCTTGTTCTGTTGAAAGTTTACAATCTATTACAGATAATAATTTTGCATATTGGAGTTGAACAGTATTGGACGGACAAAAGACTTTGGCTTTGCTATAATCTTTGAAATATATGTGAGGTACTGCCATTCCCGTTTTATAAGGTTCAAAGTTGAACACTTTCAGCAAGTAATAAAGATATTGAAGAGCAAAACCCTCTTTTGCCTGTAAGATATTCAGGGTTCCTGTTGCAGAACATTTGCCAGTAACATAAGAAACCGTCCCAACTCCCGAACCATCTTTGATAATATAGATAGCTTCATTCTGAGTGTTATAGTTATCAAGATAACCAACTATACCATTAGCACCATACACAGGATATATACCATTTTCTAAAACGTCACTTTCTTGCAAAGTAGATGTGCTACATTCCATACAATCTGATATATGTACATTAGGCTTATTATGATGTACTATATTTTGTGTAATTCCCTTGATTAGGGATTGCAACTTGTCAATGATTTTGTTTTGGGTAGAAATACGCTCGTCAAGAAGGGATAAAAGATTTGCAATTTTCTTCTGTTCATTCAAACTTGGATTGATGGTCTTAATATTTTTCAGATGTTCACCATAAAGATGCACAACAGATACTCCTTGCGCAACTTTGGCTATGTCATACTTACGTTTACCATTCAACTGATAGCTCATAAACGAGCCATCATATCCATGCAAGCGTATAATGTTCAAGTCACCACCCAAAAGAATATCATCTTTGAGAACACAACGAGCAGTTGCAATCTCCTCTGCTGTCTCGCCAGAGCATGGAATTATAACGTCATTAGCCTTACTCTTTACCAATTTTGTATTATCTATGTTGGTTTTGCTAATAACTTCTTTTATTGTCTCAGATTTGTACTTTGTGTAAAGTTCACCATACAAAATACATGGCTCACCGTCAGCAGATAGTTGGTCTTTGGATATGCCTATACCTTTAGAAAGATCTGCAATGTCGGACAAACGCTTCTCCTGCCACTCCCCCTCAAACTCCGGAAATCTCAGATTTGGGACATAAGTTAATGCTTTTCTCTAATTATTATGTACCTTTTCTAGATTAAGGATTAAATATGAAAGCAAAAACAATTAGAGAAATTGCGTTGGCTTGGAAAAGTGAAAAGCAACGCTACGTTAAGCAGTCCACCTATGCTGCTTATGTGTTGATTTTAGAAAACCATTTACTGTCATCGTTTGGTGATTGTGAAGTTCTTAGTGAGAAACTAGTACAAGAGTTTGTGTTGCAAAAACTCAATGCCGGGCTCAGCATTAAAACGGTGAAAGATATGCTCATCGTATTGAGAATGGTGATGAAGTTTGGAGTGAAGAACGGTTGGATGAACTATTGCGAGTGGGACATCAAGTACCCAACCACAGAGGGCAACAGAGAAATAGAAGTGCTGACGGTGGCACAACACAAAAAGATACTCGATTTCATCAGGCAGAACTTCACATTTCGCAACCTTGGCATCTACATCAGCCTGACCACTGGCTTGCGGATTGGTGAGATATGCGGTTTGATGTGGGCCGACATCAACACAGACACGGGCACAATCACCGTAAGCCGTACCATCGAGCGTATCTACGTCGTAGAAGGTGAGCACAAACACACGGAGCTGGTTATAAACACACCAAAGACTAAGAATTCTTGCCGTGAGATACCGATGAACAAAGAACTATTGGCTATGGTGAAACCACTGAAAAAAGTAGTAAATGTTAATTTCTATGTGCTGACCAACGAAGAAAAGCCTACTGAGCCACGAACCTATCGAAACTATTATCATCGGTTAATGAAGCATTTGGACATTCCCTGGCTGAAATATCACGGGCTGCGCCACAGTTTCGCCACACGCTGCATTGAAAGTAACTGTGACTATAAGACGGTTAGTGTGTTGCTCGGGCATGCGAACATCACTACAACTCTCAACCTCTATGTCCATCCCAATATGGAACAGAAGAAGCGTTGTATTACGCAGATGCTTAAATACCTCAGGAAGTAATGCTGTTCTACATTTTTTTGTGATAGTCAACTGTCAAACTCACCGTCTGCTCTTGTAAGACGGTGAGTTCTTTTGTCAGCAGGATAAGTTCCTGTAACAATGCTTTTACACTTTTCTCTGCCGTATAAAGGTGCATCAGACGTACTACTTGATTATAGTTTGTCCCAATCCTATGTACTTGAGCTGTGAGTTCGGAGAGCTTGCGGTAATACTCCACGGCAGATTTATCCACCGTTATCACTTTGAAACTCTCCCCAAGAATGCGGGCACGCACGAAATCAGACTTGCTTATTGCCCCAGATTTGTTGTATAGGTCGATGGCACGCAGTTGGTCTTTCACATTGGGCATACGGGTGTCCCATCTGTCCCAGTGTGGAACTTCTACAGTGTTTCGGTGTCCGTAACGATTCTCATTGGCTATTTCTAATTTGGTCATAATTGTATTGTTTTGTTTGTTATCTAATCACGACTTTGGAGTGATTTAATCCCCCTTCGGGGCAAGGGTTTTTGTGGGACAAACGGTAGTTTGTCGGACAAAGACACACCTTGCCAATATCAAGAAAGAGGTTGATAAGCCCCGCCGTGTTACTACATTCTGTGAATACGGTAACTCGACATAGGCTTGCGTTCCGTGAATACAGTAGTTCAAAGTTTCCTCCATGTTTCTACATCATTTTTGTATTGGTCAAGGTGTTCTTGAAGCACCTGCTCTACATACCCCGAAATGCTCGCGCCCTGCTCGCCAATCTTTCGAACCACATAGCCCAGTCGCTTTTGTGTGTCTTCCGAGACATATACCGCTTTACGGTGGTTAATATGAAGCGGTTGGAGATATTTCCTTTGAAACTCGGCTAAATGCTCTCTGACCTTGGCTTTGCCCACTCGCCGGTGAGTTTCTTCAACAGAAGCTGCTTGTTCCATTGAAGACAATTCTGTTTCTTGACATGACGTTTGGAAGAACACCTCGTGGCTATCCCTTTCTTCCATATCCTCCACTTGAACAGGCTCAAATCTTTTCTTCTCCTCTTCATAATCTACGGGCTGGTCAAAATCGGGCAATTCCTCGGGCTTGCGGAGTTTTACGCCATAATTTCCCATATCTCTGATGGCTTGCTCTAAAACGGCTTTTCTCTTTTCATCTATGGTCGGCATGGCCTCTTGTGTATTGGGTAATAATGTCTTTCGAGCATGGCTTGTATGTCGCTCTGCCTATAGAGTATCTTGCCGCCGATTTTACAGTAGGCAATCGTACCGTTGTCCCGATAGTCCTGAAGTGTACGGGTACTCAGCCGTAAGAGTTTACAAACTTCTTCGCCTGTAAGATAAACTTCTCCGCCCAACATCGGACGGGCTGTGACGCAATACCGCTCCAGTTTCTTTAAGATGCCCTCCATCAGTTGTGCAAACAACTGCATCTGAGGGTCTTCCTGCGTAATGATTTCATTCTCCGCCATAGTTCATTCATTCATTGTTTGCGTTCAGTAACTCCGTGATGTCGCTCTCCTTGTAATAGCACTTGTGTCCAATCATTGAGAAAGGGATTTTTCCCGTATCTCTGTATGATTGTAGGGTACGCTTGCTGATGCCCAAACGTTTGCACACGGCTTCGTTGTCAAGCCATTCGTCCGTTTCGGGCGGATTGCCGATGAGTTGTTCGATACTGTGGATAAAGTCTGCAAATTCGGAGCGGTGCCGCTCCCACGCTTTGCGGTCGATGATAATGAGTTTCATTGCCTTAATTTTGTTTTGATTACTTTATTGTTACTCGGCAAACAAACTGTTATGCAGTCCATTGCCGTACTTCTCGGGTGCAAAAGTAAACCCTCGGAAGCACCGCTGCAAGAAATGAGGATAAGCAGGGAAATAGAGAGAACGCAATAGAAAAACAAAGGAAATCCGTCTGTGTTATTGCGGTAATGAGATGAGGTGCCGGCTCGTTCCTTTTATTATTTTGTTGTTTTATCGATAATTCGATAGTTCGACAAATCGAGATGTCGAAGTGTCGATAGATAGTTTTATCGATAGATTATTTTGACGATATATAGTTTTGACAATAGATAGTCATGACAACAAATTGTACAAACAACAGATTGTCCGTATTATCGTCAGTCCTATCTGTTGTTAGTTGTTACGCCTTGCGTCCAAAGAGCCTGAGTATGCCGTATTCTTGTCGTGCCTATGCTCTCTACGGCAGCCCTGCCCTGCAAGGTTGGGAGAGATGAATACGACCGCACGAATACAGAAAATGGCAATACCACCTTGAAAAAGAAAAATCCTGCGGTGGAGATTATTCTCTCCATCCGCAGAACTCGACCTTGTCAGGGCAGATAGGCTGCCGTTGTACCTTTGCACGATAAGAAACGGCTTTAGGGACTTTGCGTGCGCTTTTGCTTACAACGCCTTTGGGCTTGCTTCCTCCGTCAGTCTGACCGTTGGCAGGTTGTTGCTCTCAATGAGCAACACTATCGTGCCTGTGAGTTCGGTGTAAAGACGGCCGTATTGCTCGTCAGAAGCCAATGTGTCCGTCAAACCGAATTTGTCGAATGTGGCTTGAATAGCCTTGTTCGACAACAGTATAGGTACGAGTTTCTCTGGAAGCGGTGCAGGCAGTTCTCTCTCAAACTCGTTCTCTAACACGGATACAAGCGTGTCATATTTGGAAAAGTGCAAGCCTTGATACAAAACCTCGCTTGCCACGCTCTCCGCTTCGGGGTGCGTAAAGCCTTGTGCTACGGCATCGCAGTAGGCGGTGAGAGCCATATCTGCCCGTGCAGTGATAAACTCCGTATCTTTCAATCTCTCGGGGTGATGCTCACTTATGTAACTTCTTAACTTCAATCGAAAGTAGGAAAGTTCCTGTTTGTTGTTCTCTTTCATAATCGTTTGGTTTTCAATCGTGAATAATAAATGTTTGGCAATTACTTCCTTTTTATGCTTGTTGCAATGGAACGTTCTGCCGTGCTATCGACTCACAATAACCCTCAAATACAGTATGCTCCCTGTCTGTGAGTGCGGTCATATCCTCTTGTATCTTATGGTCAGTTATCTTTCCGTAAATTTGTGTTGTACCGATATTGCTGTGTCCGAGCATCTTGCTGAGTGTTTCCATTGATATGCCGTTGGAAAGGCATATTGTGGTAGAGAATGTGTGGCGAGCCATGTGGAAGGTCAAGCCTTTCTCTATCCGGCATATCTGTCCGATGTTCACACACGCAAAGGATGCTTTCCTTATTGTGAGATTGGGAAATATCAATTCGTCCGCTTTCTTGTCCTTGACATAGAGCGAAAGGATTTGGTTGGCAATGGGTAGGAGTGGAATGATGGCTTCCATATTGGTTTTCTGCCTTTTGATGCGGATTTCCGCCGTACCGTCAGCATTGTGGATGATGTGCTTCGGCTTGAGCCGTTGCATATCCACACGAGCCAGTCCTGTGAAGGCGCAGAAAAGGAATAGTTGTCTTACACGCTCAAACTGTCTGTCTATGATGGGTGTTTGCAATACTCGTTGTAGTTCCTCGGTTGTGAGATACCTGCGTGTTCGGTGTGGTAGTTCCGCCTTGTAATCTACAAAGGGGTCGATGCGGATGTATTTCTTCTGCTGCCCGATGCCGATGAGCTTCCGCAGAAAGATGACCACAATCTGAATGGTGGCAAGGGAGAGTTTG
The DNA here is from genome assembly GCF_000477535.1 of Segatella salivae F0493. Classification (NCBI taxonomy): domain Bacteria; kingdom Pseudomonadati; phylum Bacteroidota; class Bacteroidia; order Bacteroidales; family Prevotellaceae; genus Segatella; species Segatella salivae. The sequence continues at coordinate 112,514 of NZ_AWGW01000024.1, read as the reverse complement.
CGCTCTGATTTAAGGTAGAAGTCCAATCCTTCGACAAAACCATAGTCAAGCGATGAGTAGCGAATATCCTCTAGCCCCAAGCGTTCACGCAGATAGGACTTAATGAGCTGCGCTGCATAGATGTAATTGGCAAAGGTCGGCTTGGCTACCGTTATTCCCACACAAGGCCGCTTTTCCTCTATGAAAAGTCGTGCTTCCTCCAAAAGAAAACCTTTGGGCTTGTCTTCTTCCATGAGTTCACGCTTCAACAGTTCGGCTATGATATAACCACGCTGCCATATCAATTCCTGATACTTCGCTTTGGCTTGTTCCTCTTTGGCTTGCAGATAGCAGTTGATTTCCTTTGTTTCTTCGCCTGTTCCCTTGCATCGTCCCTTATGGCTGTCCCAAAGTTCGGGAGCGATTTCCTTTCCCGTGCTGTATTGCACCTGCTCACCATCTATGGTGATGCGCCCCATAATCGGGCATTTGCCGTTCTTTTTTTCTTTGGAGCGGTTGATATAAAAGAGTGTCTTGAATGTACTTCGTGCCATAATGTCAAAGTTTTAAGGTGAATGTATCTTGTATTCGCTGCTGTATCATTTGCATATCCCGATGGATTCTCTCGGAGGAAACCGCTGCATAGACCTGTGTCGTCCTGAGGTTGGTGTGTCCGAGCATACGACTCACCGTTTCGATAGGTACACCTGCCGAGAGCGTGATAAGCGAAGCAAAGGTGTGGCGAGCCATGTGAAAGGTCAGTGGCCCTTCCATGCCTATGTTTCGCTGTATAAAGTGCATACTGTTGAGGATGATGTCGGTGGTCGGCACGTCAAAGACAAAACCTGCACGTTTTCCTCTGTACCGCTCCATTATCGCCCAAGCAGGAGGAAGCACCTGTACACGGTAAGGGGTCTTGGTTTTCATGCGTCTGCCCTTGATGCAGAGTTCGCCTTCTTCCAAGACGATGTCCTCTTCCCGAAGATTACGGACATCGGAGACTGCCAGTCCTGAAAAGCAGGAGAAGACGAACAAATCGCGGACAATACGGTAGTTCTCCCATTCAATCTCCAAGTCGATGATACGCTCAAGTTCTTCCTGCGTGATACTTCGAGGTTCGCCCTTTGGTCGCTCGTAACTGTAGCCCAAGAATGGATAGAAATCAAGTATGCCTTTCTTCACCGCCATACGGACGATGGTCTGCAAGGTGGATAAGGCGCTCGATATGCTGCTGCGTTTCAGTCTGCGGTCGATGGTAAGATAATACTCAAAACCCTCGATAAAGGCTTTGTCCAATTGTGAAAGAGGAATGTCGCTTACTTTGTGCTTCTTTTGTACATACTCACGGAGCAGGGAGAGCTGGTAGGTACGGAGTTTGAATGTCTTCAAGGCTCGGTCGATGCCTATGCGCTCCTTTGTCTGTGTGAGATACTCCCCAAAACTCTCCAAGAGCAAGGCTTGACAGTGGATTTGCCCCTGATAGGCATCCCTCACGTCTGTGGCTGTGAAAGTTTCTTTCCTTTCACTGAGTTCGTGAAAGCGTGTGTGAATAAGTGCGGTGCATTCACCGAGTTTCTGATTGACTGACACAGCCATGCTACTCTTGCCGATAAGCCTTTGCTTACGACTGTCCCAAAGAGCAGGCGGAGTTTTGCATTTGGTGGAGAAGCCCGAATGGGTTCTGCCCACTGAGATGCGCCCGATGACAGGCACAAGTCCTTTCTTGTCGGTTCGTTTCGCCTGAACGAAGAACGATACTTTCAGTTTGTTTTCTTTCATTTTTTCTGTCGTTTTTTCAAAATTTCCTTTGCTTGCAAAGGTACAGATGAACAAGTATTCCTGAGCGATGCAGAAAAATGAAAGATGATGAATAAAAACCTATGAAACAGTTGTTTACATTCAATTCGTAACCCCTTTTTGCTTTTTCCCTGATGGGTTACGATTTGGTAACGGAACTCATGCCGTTTGATGCTCGTTTTCGCTAACCATCAAAATAGTAAGAAAATACTAAATGATGCTATTTCAAATAGTTACATTCCCTGCATTTCCCTCTGTTTCCCTTCATTCTTAATGACTGATTACGCGCGCAAGATGAGCCTTGATTTACGCATGATTGATGAAAATGCTTACTCAGATCATATAGACAACAAGGCAAGTCACTGTGCCAAAATGCTCAATGACTATTACCAAAAGTACGATGTACAGAAAGGTACGCAGTTTGTTTTCTCAGACTTGGGTACTTACAAGCCTGGCGAATGGAACGTCTATTCGGAGATCAAGCGTAAGCTGGTAGAAGACTATTATATCCCGTCCTATGAGATACGCTTCATTCAGGAGTGCAAGAACGAGAAGGCAAAGAAAGCGATGGTAGATGCGATGAACCGTGGAGACATACGTATCATCTTTGGTTCAACTTCTATGCTTGGCACAGGAGTAAATGCGCAACAACGTGCGGTAGCCATCCACCATTTGGACACGCCTTGGCGACCTTCGGACTTAGAGCAGCGTAACGGACGAGCTGTGCGCAAGGGAAACCTTATCGCTAAGGAATTTGCCAACAACAAAGTTGATGTGATTATCTATGCCGTGGAACGTTCCTTGGATAGCTACAAGTTTAACCTGCTGCATAACAAGCAGCTCTTCATTAATCAGTTAAAGACAAATACGCTTGGCAGTCGTACCATTGATGAGGGTTCGATGGATGAGGACAGCGGCATGAACTTCTCCGAATATGTAGCGGTGCTTTCTGGTAATACCGACCTTTTGGAGAAAGCCAGATTGGATAAGAAGATTACCACCTTAGAATCAGAGCGCAAGAACTTCCTCCGGGAACGTGATGCAGCAAACGGCAAGTTGGCAGAGATTGAGAGTTCTGTATCTTTCCATTCGGACAAAATCAAGGAGGCACAGTCTGACTTGGCTCTCTTTGAGCAGCGCGTGGAGCGTGATACCGAGGGATTACCTGTCAATAAACTGACAATCAAAGGTGTGGAAGACAGTACCGACATCAAGGTTATTGCTGCCCGTCTGCAAGAAATAGACGAAAAAGCTCGCACCAAAGGCGAGTACAACAAAATTGGTGAGATTTATGGGTTTTCCATCATGGTCAAGACAGAGAGCACTTCCAAGGACTTGTTCGACTGCTCGGTGAACCGCTTCTTTGTGAAAGGGCAGGAGTCTATCTACTACACTTACAATAATGGAAAGTTGGCAACAGACCCGAAACTCGCATGTCAGAACTTCGTTAATGCCTTGGAGCGTATTCCAAAGGTAATAGAGTCGCACGAGAAGGAAATGGAAAAAGTTGTGGCCAACAAGGACGTTTACACGAATATTGCCAATGGCTCTTGGAAGAAAGAGGACGAGCTGCGTGCTCTCAAAGGGGAGGCAGCAGAACTTGACAGAAAGATTGCGCTTACGCTTGCACCGCCGGAGGAGGAAAAAGAGGATATAGGGCAAGAGGCACAGCATGGTGCCATACAGCAAAGTAAATCAGTAAATGTCATATCAGAATCCCGTTCTTATAAGAATTCATTCTCAAAAAACACAGACAACATACCTTTGCCCACATCTCCCAAGAACAATAGTCAGCAGAATGTATCCGACAACAATGACATTACGAGCAAAGTTATTATCTCAAAACCAAAGTGGAAGATGTAGAATGTCTTATTGTATCGAAAAGCGCCAAGTACTTGAAATAAAGTATTTGACGCTTTTGAGAAACCGTATCATGGAATTTGACAGGTTCATTGTATAATTTCTATTCTAACAACAGAGCTGTCGTCGGCTATCAATGTTGGAGGTGTCTGTTCTTTATGGAGAAAACAATGGGGAATATCATGAACTTTGTAATAGCCATCACTACAAAGCAGCAGAGAATCACCCATATTCAATGGCAAACGTTGAACCTGAATGGGGTTTCTAAAACCTCTTCCCGCAATGCAAGCTGTCAGATAAGTGTCTGCTCCTTGCATAATGGTATCATCGTTTGTTAGTTGAATTACTTTTCCTTGTTTGTCTCGATAGTATAGGCGCACATCTCCCAAAGATGTGTAGAAGAGCATAGCATCACTGATATATACAAGAAGTAAAGCCGCACCCATCTTGGATTTCTTCTCCTTGCAAAAAGCAGCCAGACGCTCATCAGCATATTTGATGCTCCTGAGGATATGTTCCGTACAATCAATTATATCGGTTTTTACGAAATATTCTGAGATAGCTTCGCAAACAATTTTTGAAGTACTTTCCGGCAATGACAAACCACCCATCCCATCTGCAAGTAGAATGAGTGTTGCTCCATTAGGCAATTCTCGTTGGAGAATGTAATCTCCATTTTCTTTACCAGCCGGAATACTTAAGCTTTCAATCTGGATCTTCACCATGCAAAACTTTATCAAATACGGCAATCATTTTTTGAAATGCGAGGAACAGTTTCTCATAAGAAAAAAACTGCTACTATCTATAACCTGTTGTATCAGCCTGCTATTTTCTCTTTTCTCTATCTCATTCCGCAGACATTGCTCATAGTGGCAAAGATGCTCTTTTGATAGAAATCCGACAATGTCATAAGCAAGCCAATAAGCTCCGACAACAATCTCATCAAAGTCTTCCCAATCATACACTTCTGCATGCAAGTTCCTATTCAAGTTAGCAATGAAATAGTTTTCCAGAATGAATGCCATATCTACGGCATCTTTATTCGTTTGGATATTCCTGTCTAACCAAGCATTGAACTTCAATACAAATAATCCATGCAACGATGCTATCTTGATGTCGAATTCATTGTCAATCGTTACGGTAATAGCATCACTCAGCACATCAGCAAACCCCTTAACGGACATAGCTATATCCTCCTCAGGAGGCCAGTATATGTATCCATCTTCTCTTTCTATATCTCCGTATGGTACTATGTCAATTTCGTATTCGCCATCATAGAACCGTTGATACATCTGTCCGTCTTTTTGAAACTCTCGTGCTAATAATGCCCGCTTAATCTCTTCGAATGCATTCCAATCGGGAATGGCTATGGCGAGGTCTAAATCCCTCGTCTTTCTCCCTGAACTTATACCTACTAACTGCCGAATTAAAATATCTCGCGCAGTAGCCCCGATAACAAAGAAATCCTGCCCAATCTCAGCAAAACAATGACTGACTTTTCTTAGCAGTTCAACCAACAGGGGGTTGCCAATCTTCTTACTCGAAATCTGAAAGTTCATCTTTTAATAATTTATTTGCAGCTTCAATACAACGGCTGTCTCCGCTACTTACTAAATCGGCATATATCAAAATGCAGGGCATTACATCGCCTTTCCAAAACTTCTGATATATATAAATAACTCCTTCGGTAGTCCGTGTTGCGCCGGTCTTCATCAGATTGGAGAAAGGTGTCTCTGTATAGAGTTCAAAAAGTTCCGGAGTAAGGTAACCATTCAATAAATTAGATGCACACTCTCCACCCCATAACATACCATTTGGCAATGCTATTTCTTCCCATTTTTCTTTTTGTTCCGGTGTCCGAAAATCCAGCTGCTTCAACAGCAACTTGGGCTTTAATATCTGATGATAGTTTTCCGACCATAAATCGAGCAAAAGACGACGTTTTTTCAGAACTCTTTTCTTCTGAGTTACGAGAATAAACTTACGGACTTCCAATTCATCAATCACATTTTTGACAGTACCTATCGAAACTCCACTATACTCCTTGATTTCCCGAAAAGATTTGCCCACATTCTCAGGAGCTTGCAAGAGATAAAAAATTACCTTCAGGCCTGCTTCTTGGAATATAGGATAGTTTTTGTTGTTATTCACAGGGGCTTTCTCCCCTGTGTGAGAAAGGTGGAATATCACTTTCCTGCCCTTTGTGTACTGTATATTGTAGTTACCTACCGTGTCAGCAAAGTTAAGTTCCATTTTACGCAAAGTTCCATAGACAGATGGCTGTACATATCTTGCAACCAATATGACAGGTCCCTTGTAGGTCCCCATACAGCTCTTTGATTTTTCTTCAATGCGCAGGATATTTGTTCCATTTATCTCATTTTCAACAAGGCATCGGAACTCTATGCCCATAATTCTGACGTATTGTTCCATCGAAGGCGTTTCTGGCTGAAGCGCATCGATTATGACACCTTGAGAATTCTCCCACTGTCTCCTTATCGCACCGACCGCCTGTTCTATAATCTGTATTCCGTACATATCTTGTTCAATATTTATAGCCGTTCAATAGGATTGAACACTGCAAAGATAGTGAACAAAAATCAAACTGCAAATTTTTTCGTTCATTATTTAATGCTTGTTCAATTTTGTTGAACAAGCATTAAATAATGAACGGATGACTACCAGTTCCCTTGTTTCCGTAGCATCTCATCTATTTCTTCCCTTAGGAAGAGTAAACGTCCATTTGCTTTGAGGTAGGGAATCTTCCCTGCCCACACCCAGTTATAGATAGTCTTTTGTTCCACTTTGAGAATCTTGGATACATCAATAATGTCCAAGTATTCGGGTTTCAAAGGCGGACGGACAGCCGTATTGACAGATTGCTCTTGCAAGACAAGTAATTGGTCAAGCTTATCCTCGACATTCATCAACTTGTCAAACAGGCGTTTTTGCCATGTATCTTCTGTATTGTAATCTAAGTACGGCATAGTTCTCCTTTTTGATAGTTACCATTGGTATCTTGTGCCAAGATACGTTGTTCTTTCATATAGGCGATGTATTTCTTTGCAGTTCTGTCCTTGATTTCCATTTCGCGCATCAGAACCTCACAAAGTTCTTGGTAAGTGAGCTTGAAAGAATTTCGGAAGGCTTCTTTGACAACGGCAATGAGTTCATCAGTCTTGCGCTTTTCCTTGTCCTCTTTAGACTTCTCGCCACGATAGATGTGCATGTCCTCAGCCTTATCCCAGCCGAAAAGCATCATCGGTACGTCCAACGGACTTCCGTCACGGACTTTCAATGCTTTTACGACCGAGTATTCGGGATTGTCATCTTTCTCTATGGAAAGAATTCCCGCTGCCTTGCATTGAAGTTCCGAGCCGATATGCCCGCGCAGCTTAATACCGTTAGGCACAAAGTGAAGCACGCAGATGATACAGGTATTATAAATCCCTGCCAAACGGTAAAGCTCATCCACAATGGCAATACTTTCCGTTTCATCATTGGCAGAACGTATCAAGTCGGCTATTCCGTCAATCACCACGAGATGGATACCTCCATGCCTGTGATGGAACAAATCCATACTCTCACGGATAAGTTTCAGTCTGTCCTTGCGGGACAGAGAGGCAAGGTACAGAGAATGGCAAAATTCCGGTACTGCCGTCAAAGAAGCCCTACGCAGTGTCTTACCCAAGTTCTTGTGCAACTGTGCCTCGGACTGTTCCGTGTCATAGTGTAGGACCGCCAAGCCTTTGGGATTGGCGGTAATCTCCAATCCCAAGGTCTTCTCTATCGGCAATCGTTTTTCTCCCAATGTTCCGGCAAGGATAGCACCCACATAGTTGCTCTTGCCCGTACCCTCACCTCCGGTAATGCAGAACAGATTGTCCTGCGTTCCTAGTGGAACACCATTCACAGCCACAACCGATTTGGAAATGTCTGGTGGATTCTCATAATCAATCTCACAGGAACGTAACATCATCATGGTTTGGCTATATAGATCTGAGAACATCTTGGCAAGCAGCTCTTTCAGTTCCTTTGCCCCGTTGCCTAAGGCAAAGAAGTCTGAAATGTCTTTTTCGGACTTCGTGCCACAGAGCGGAAGTGAAAGGTTCAAGACCTTGTATTCCGCCAGATGTTCAGACTGTTTATGTGCCTCCCGTACACCTGTTTCATCCGCATCATACAAGAGTATTATATGCCTAAAACGAAGCTGAAGGCTCTCAATGATACTTGTCGGTATCTGTGCCGTTTCACTGTTGAAGCAAATCGCATTGAAGCCGTGTGCATACAATGAGAGTACATCCTTTTCTCCACCTGTAATGAAAAGCATATCTCCTTTGGCAGGAATCTGCTCCATTCCGAAGCAATACGTGGCAGGCATCCGTCCACCATAAAGAAAGCGGATTTTTGGACTGTGAGGTCGGTATATCTTTACATAGCCGTTTCCGATATAGGCAAACATAGGTTCCGTAGGTGATCCATAAAGTTCAAACTTCTTGCCTTCAGCAGATACACTTTCATAGCGTTTAAGACTCCGTACACGAAAGCGACGGAGTGTATCCTCATGGATGCCATAATGTCCCCAATAGTTCAGCAGACCATCGTCAAATGGCTGTATCTCAAAACTATATGAACGTTCTTCCGTCCACTTGGTTATATCAGCCTTAGGAGTGGGAACAATAGTTTTTTTATATGCTGACGTGATATGGCTGCTATGCTTTTCACCATCACATAAAGAATACAATCCAAGTTCTTGTACAATCGTTTCCAATACTTCGGGAAAACTTGTTTTCAGGTTCAAATTACGGAGGGTTGCCACAAACCAGAAGCAATCCCCAGAATAGGTGGTATCTCCATGATCATAGAATTTGTAAGAAGAAGTTTTCCTGTCGTAGTAGATATGGCAGGAAGCCCGCCTATCGTCATAGAAAGGGCTTCGGAAGTTGCGATGAAGGTTTACCTCAAAGCCAAGGAAATGTGAAAACACATTCAAACCTCCTTGTGTAAGTAAAAGAATCTGTTCCTTTTCTATCATAGTTGTCGGTTTTTAGGATTAATACATGAACTCATGATGAGATTGTCCTTGAAACGGTTGAGCCGACCAAGAATCTCGTCGTTTCTCATACCTGATACGCGGAGCCGGTTACACTTCGTGGCTATCACGATAGACTTGAAGAAGTAGCGTACATCGCCACCCTCCGTGTAGCGATACCGTATCAACTGCTTCTTGCGCCAGCGGTAAAGGGTGGACTCTGAAACATTCAGAGTCCCGATAAGGTCTTTCGTGGTCATCTCCAGCTCGTCGTCAATGTCTTGAATAAGACGGGAGGTGCGCTCAACATACTGCTCAATACGATTGAGCTTGTCTATCAGTTCTTGATAGGCTTGGCTTTCTACTGCTATTATTTCCATCAGCGTAATCGTTTGGTTTTAATTGTTACATGTTCTATTCCAAGTTCACTGACTAACTGTGAAAGTCTTCTGAATGCTTCCTCAGTAAAAACCTCCAGATGAATTTCTGCTATAGGTAAAGGACCGGGCTGCCCATTACGTGCAAGAAACTCAAATATTTTGGTAGACTGGATGCCCACCTTTGAAGCGTACATCAGAATTTGTTCAAGAGTCATTGCTGTCTTTCCTCTTTCCCAGCGCGAGATCTGACTCGAACTAACTTTCAGAATAACAGACAGATACTCCTGCGAATAACCATTTTTCACTCTTGCTGACTTCAGCATTTCCAATAACTTTTTCATACTTATAAAGTTACTAAAGCACCGTTACAAGAGCAACCCGCCACATGCAAATGTTTGCACACTATGCAATCCGTCTTGCAGACGGTGCAAGTTTGTTTGTTAGTAGCGGAATACACAGTGTACCAATAAATATAACGAACTAAATCTAAAACATTTTATTACTCTTATATCTTTGTATAATTATTATTGTTTTGTAAAACTCCAGTGCAAGGTGCAAGTCCCTTTATATATAAGGGCTTGCACCTTGCACTGGAAAATGTAGCAGTAAAATCTCTAAACATTTATGGTACAAAGATTTGGAGGTCAGTACAATTTTATATACCTTTGTACCCAAGAAAAGAGAGCTGTTGTGCTTTCAAAAGGTAGTCAGAATAGTAGTCACTAAGCAGTCAAAATACTGCTACAAAAATGCTACACTACCGATTTGTCAAAATTGATAGGACATTTAATTACAACGAGTTAGCAGAGTTTGGTTCACAAACCTCTCTGTCTTCCTCCTTGAGTACGGAAAACAAAAGAAAGTGAGAAATCACTTGCAATGTAAAGATATTATATCTATTTTTGCAAAATAAATAATAGTAATAACCGGCAAAAGAAGATACAATTGAGAAGCCCAAAAAGATGAACGATAACAACAAAAGTTATAAAATAACTACATAGGGTTAGTTTCGAAGATTACATGGGGACAGTTTCAACGAATTTCTCATATTTCGGGAAGCGGATTTGACGCTCCCTAGTATTTACTTGGCCATTAGTACATGATGCTAAAACCAAGTATGTAAAAATCAGGAAAACTAACTTTCTCTTCATTTGTTATTTACTATTTCTGGTTTCTTGGATTTCCATCTGTGATGACGTCATCATTTGATATGCTCTTCGATGTGCGTTTCACCTTATCATGCAGTTTTCCTATACGCAGGCTGACGTTTATGCCGAAGCTGCGATAGTCACGTCTTACATTCGTAAAGCGATTTGTAAAGTCGGCAGTTTCGGTAAGCTGTTCTATACGCAAATCATTTTGGAACAGATTATTTCCATAGACGGTCACCGTCAGCCTGTCGTCTTTCAAGAAAGAACGAATCAACATAAGACGGTACATCATGGAGCCTTCGGTATACCCTTGCAAATCTAAGCTTCGGCTGTTCAGCGAACAACCTGCCACCATTCTCAACCTCCACGGCAGATTCTTCTGTAAATTGACCGAAAGACTGCTTGAATATCCATTATTATGCTGTCCTAGCTGTGAACTTTTAAGATTGGAATATGCTCCGTTTGCATTGACATTCAAGGTGGCGCTCCCGGAGAGTGCCCACCGGATGTAAAGGTTCAGATAAACATTACTTCTCTTGAGCAGATTGCCATACGTGGAGATAAGGGTGGCATCTTCCCCTGTTACCATATTGTCGGTCAGGGAGACAGGATTACCCCAATAGGAGTAGCCGATGATGCCACGATCCTGTAAGTCGAGTCCTGCCGTCATGTTTATTCCAAAGCGCCGGGCAAACGAGTTGAACGAGAGGCTCAGGTTATGCGAGGATGATGTGGTCAGGTCAGGGTTTCCTGTCTTGATGACTGTAGGATTCGTCCGGTCTACATAGGGATTCAGATTCCAGATGTTGGGGCGTGATATGCGCATGGCATAAGAGAACGTGAGCATCCGTGTCTCCCCTATACGGTAGCCAATTGACAAGGAAGGGACCACGTTATCGAATTGCGCACCGAAACTTTCATGACGCGTCAGGAGGTTATCTTCAGGATAGCTTACTTTCTGCGAAGAATGCTCATAACGCAATCCCATCTTTCCTGATATTTGCTTGTGCTGTATGGCATATTCCGCATATGCGGATGAAATGTCGGTCTTCTGCCTGTAAGAAAGAGACGGACTCTGGTCTTCCACAAAAGGTTCTTCCGTACCTGCCGTTCTTGTAGCTTCGCCATTGTCACTCTTATGGCTGCGATGGATGTATTTTGCCCCCACACTCCATGTATGCTTTCCGCCAATGGTTACGGTATAGTCTATCTGACCGGTATGTTCGTCCGTACGCAGGTTGGACGTGGTACACAGATCCCTGAGACTTAAATCCGGCGCCTGATTTTTTTGCCAGTGATAAAGGCTGGAAGACGTAACGGTGGAGGGTACCTCCGAAAAGCGATACGACAGCGTTATGACACCGCCATGCCTGCCAAGCGTATGTTGGTAATCGATTCCTGTGTACAGGCTGTTGATTCGATTGCGTGACGCATGCTCATTGTCGAAACCGTATCTGTGCCCACCGCTGCCGTCGTACATATCAGTGTGCATGTCCGTCTGGCTTTTCCCTGTGTAGTTCTCTACTCCTGCCGTCATACTGATCAAGTGGCGGCTGTCAAACTCATAGCTGCCGCCCAATTCCATGAAATGGGCGGGTGCCTTGACCTGATAATCAGAGTAGGAGTGCATCTGTCCTGCTGCCGACAGCGTTTTACCTGTGCGTTCCGTCTCCTGCCATGCCTTAGGTGGTCTTGAATAGCTTACCCCGTCCGTGACTGACAGGGTTAATTTCCCGACCTTGGCCAGGCCTGACACGTTTGCGCTTTGTGCTATATTCATTACTCCCACGCCCAGACTGACGTTGTAGCCTTCCAGCTTCGAACTGCCTAACGTAATGATGTTGAGTATCCCTGCCACGCCCTCCGCATCATATTTGGCACCGGGATTTGTAATGACTTCTATCTTCCTGACGGTCGAAGCGGGGATGGTCCTCATCATCTCCGTGGGCTTGTTGCTCATCATGGTGTTTGGCTTGCCGTTCACATATACCTTGAAATCAGTACTGCCCTTTACTTTCACGACCTCATTCCCCTCTACCGTAACCATAGGCACCTTCCGCAGCATTTCCAGCAGCGTCATACTCCTGCTGTCGGGATCATCGGCTGCATGATAGGTTATCCTATCGAGCTCTGCCTTTATCAGCGGGCGTGAGGCACTGACCTGTACCTCCTTCAGATGTACGATAGAGTCTCTCATCTGACTGAGGGTGTCATTGCGAGTCTGTGCAGAGGCACCCCCCGTACTAGCTATGTACAGCAGCATGAATATCAGCCCTACTGTCCGGCTTTCAGCTATTCTCGTCTTCATTCTTCCATGGTTTTTGATACATGAAACTCAAAAGTGTTACTGCCTAACAGTCCCAGTCCATCGGTACCCTCCACGACTCCTATAAATTGCGTATTGATGTCGGAAGTCCAGAATGGCACGGTGGCATCTCCATTCTTGTCAGTCTGTACGGAGGGACTCCATAGCAGTGTATTCCGTGCATCGGGGAGTGGAGACAGCATCTCCACGGAATCGGGCGTATAGAACTCGCGTTGGCCATAGTAGCCCTTGACACGCGTGATGTTATTCATACGGAGCAATTCCTCATCGGTGTAGATAGGACCCTCATACTTTATGCCCTGGATATCTTTGACGAGCCATATTCCCTGTGTGTTAGGTTCGTATTTTATAATCTGATACACCTTTCCGATAATGGGTTTCCTCCGAACATTTAAAGTATCTCTACTATGTTGAGCACATTGGACAGGTGCTCTTTCATCTCCCATTAAGTGGGAATATCCCTCTTTGTAGTTTTCTAAAAAGCCATGTTTGCAGACCCATGGGCCTAAATTTATATTTACCAGGCTATCCAGCCTCCCCATGAACTTATCTCTGAAGGGAATCCTGCGCTTCCTGGTGACAAGTACCTCGTTCAGCAGCACTGTCCCTGTCTGGGTTGTGACAAGCTCCGCGTCTTTCTTTTCTTTCTCGACATTGTTCAAATAAGATTGGTATGATTTTTTCGACTTCCTTATGGAGTCTATCAGTACCGTACCATCCGAGAGCGTCAGATGTGGCTTGAACTCTTTTCCCAGAAGTGGCTTGATATAGACATATCCACCCCGAAGTGTATTCATGACAGACACGGGAACAGAGAAGTTGCCCACGGAATCGGTCCATAGGAACTGACTATCCCCGGAAGGTCCGAACACCTGGATTACCTGCTCGCCTCCGTTGGTGGTATTTCTTTTCATCTTACGGCTTCCCACGGTTTCCATCCCTATGATATTGTCACATAAGAATGGTTTCCCATGATAGTCTTTCCGACTTGCCTGCCAAGTATACCGCTGCCACCCTTGTGTAAGAAGTAGCAGGTCCAAGGCTTGCAGCCTGTCCGGATTCTTACGGTCGAAGTAGTAGGCTGGATGATGAATGTTGCCACGTATCTGGGTCGAGAGAAAATTATAGGACAGCATTGTTTCCCGGTAGGCTTGGCTCATGTAAGCTTTGTCAAAGATACTCATGCATATTTCTGCCTGTACCGGTTTTCCTTCGGAATCTGTCACATGTATCCTCACCTCTCCCTTGTCACGGCGTATATAGACTTCCTTCGACGGACGGGCTGTTATCGTCAGCTGCTTATCTGGCAGAACGTAGAATAGCCTCTCGGCTATCGGGCACTGCTGTTCATCGAAAAGGGTTGCTTCGGCAATTCCCTGTCCGGGGAACCCGCTCATAGGCAAACTGATGATGAGGCTGTCCCGAAGTATGCCGCCGGCCTGATAGCAGGGAACACCACGCATCTGCACAAACAGAGATATGCGGCGAGGCATGCTTCCCCGTGGCTGTCTCGCCGAGAACACGACATTTTTCCTGTCTGTGTGTTCCAAATGCATTACCATGCCTGAACGAAGAGATGTGGGAAGAGGAAACTCTTGTCCATTGGTTAGTTGTACCGTGTAGCGGACTCCTTCGTGCGGAACGAACGAAAGCAGCCCCATACCGTCATGACTGCTTTCTATGTTCAATATCCTTGCTCTGTTTTCGCATAGCCAGCCACTCAGAGGGACAGGCACACCTTGGTTGTCTGTTGCCTTAAATGCAATATAGTTTTTTATACCCTGAACCAGATAGCCCCCTTCCGGATACAAGCCAAGTCTGATGTTGTCTTTCTGTAGTCCTGTTCTCGTGTCTTGTGGTTCCTGTTTATCGATTCGGTCAACAACCCATATCTTTTGAGGAAAGACGGCTTCCGTACTGTCTGCATAGAACGAAGACTGAGTATATCCCTCCACCCTGTACTCCCCAGTTTTCCAATGTTCCCCGATGAAGACGTGTCCTTCCGCCCGCCCACCGGAGATTGGATACTTCTCGTTCCACACAAGGCTGTCGGCGGAATCATAGATTCTCAGAAAGAGAGTCTGACTCCTGTTCGACAGTGTCAATAAGGAGCGGTCGAACAGCCAGGCTTTGAACCACACGTCTTCCCCCGTCTCATAGGTCTCCTTGCTGAAGAGCATGTACGGCTGGTCCTGAGGCAGTGCCGCATGGATTACCTCCAAATCTTGTGCAGTATGCGGTTGACTCTGACCGGATGCAGTCAGGAAGAACAGACCCAGCAGGAGAAATACTCCAAGATTTCTACAGGTTCTCATAGGAAGCTTCATACAATTACGTAGCATAGGCTGCAGCAGCCCCCCCATGCATGCTAAGATTAGATTACTTGTACTGGAAAAAATCATTGAAACTTTTCCATGTAATCTTCGAAACTGACCATATGTAGTTATTTTATAACTTTTGTTGTTAGCGTTCATCTTTTTTGCTTTTCAATCGTATCTTCTTTTGCTGGTTATTACTATTATTTATTTTGCAAAAATAGATATAATATATTTACATTGCAAGTGATTTCCCACTTTCTTTTGTTTTTCTTTTCCTCATAGATTCTTTCTTTCCCACATAAGTGTGGGGTACGCTATAATAATGTCCCAGCAGACGTACATGCCCATTACGCTGAACCGTTAATTTCCATATCTTTGCAACAACTAATTCCAAACCATTCGAGAAATAACTTTCGCCATGCGCGGAAACACTAAACCTTTCGGGAAATGACTTTCGCCATGCGCGGAAACTCCAAACCTTTTGGGAAACGACTTTCGCCATGCGCGAAAACTCCAAACCATTGGGGAAACGACTTTCGCCATGCGCGGAAACACCAAACCATTCGGGAAACGACTTTCGCCAACCGCGGAAACCCCAAACCATTCGGGAAACGACTTTCGCCATGCGCGGAAACACCAAACCATTTGGGAAACGACTTTCGCCAACCGCGGAAATGCCAAACCTTTTAAAAAGCGATTTGCGGGAGGCCCGCAAGCGTCAAAACCTTTAAAAAGTGATTTGCGGGAGGCCAGCAAGCATCAAAACCTTTAAAAAGTGATTTGTGGGAGGCCAGATAGGCGCGTAAGAAACGGTTGAAACTACAATAGGAATACCCCCTGTGGGCATGAATCAAAGAGTCCTGCTAATCGATTGTCCTGCTGGTCATTTTTTTGTTGGCAATAAAAAATCCAATAGCCATCCTTTGAATTCAAGTAAGTTCCCAAAACTGCTTCCATACACATTACTTGTAAAAAATAAATGCTCTGTATATTCCCCTATTCTTATTTCTATTTTAATCTTATCTCCTACATATTGATAATATACTTTGGACTTATTGTATTTTTCAATTTGATATTTTGGCCAAGAATATAAATTGATTGTATATTGGAAGTTAGATATAAGCATCCCTTCTTTAGTCGCTTTTGTCATGACAGGTTGCATCTCTCCACCATAAGTAAGGATATATAAGCATCCATTATGTATTTCAAAACCTTCAATAGGGAAGATATACTTGCTTTGTAGGCTCTTCTTATTTATGATTTGAAGTGCAAACCGCTCCGAAATCCATGCTTTATCACCATTGCCCGCTAATATATTATTAGCGTAATTGGCAAATACTATCATGTAAATAATTAGAAATACTTTTCTCATAATGGAAAAATCATTGAAACTGTCCCCATATGATCTTGGAAACTGGCTCTATGTAGTTATTTAATAACTTTTGTTATTAGCGTTCATCTTTTTGGGGCTTCTCAATCGTATCATCTTTTACCGATTATTACTATTATTTATTTTGCAAAAATAGATATAATTTCCTTACATTGCAAGTGATTTTACACTTTCTTTTGCCCTTCTTTCTTATATTTTTCTTTTCCTCATAGATTCTCCTTGCAACTGAATTAAGAATGGAGAAGGGAGTCTAACACGACAAAGGATTTTTCATGTAGCTAAAAAGACTATCGCATAAAGGGCTTATATTTTAGCTAATAACAACTCTACGATAGCCCAAAGCCCCAAAAACTATCGTGTAAAGAGATGGAAATTATAAAGAGAGACGACATGTATTGCTGTTATTTTAGCACAAGGTTTAAATAAGAAAAAGATCACTCAAAAGGGCCAATTTGGCTTTTTTGAGTGGTCTTTTCCTATTATCAAGCAATTATTCTACTACAACCGGCCGAATCGACTGACCATATCGGCAGTTATCTCCATTATCAGGATTAACACCATCACTATCTATACCCAACAAGCGTGCAAAGTCTTTATCGTCTTCAAAGAGAATAGATGACGAGTAATATCCGCCATAACCGGCATATTTTACAGCCTTGGTATTATCATATCGAGAGCCCGCGAAGGGTAAAAACAAGCCTTTTGAGAGATCTTCTTGCGTCAGTTCTTTACCAAAAGTCATAACTCTTGCAAAGTCACCTTCGCCTGGTTCAGTCACTAAATAGCCATATATTCTCTTATTATCTTCCACAACTATATAGCCAAGTTGCCACTTTCCGTTCTGTGCTAAGTTATAAATCTCGTCATATTTTGGCAAGCGATACTTCCCTTTTGTGGCCCAATAAGCGATGTCACCAAAGGCTGCCTGGTTGAAATCGGTAGTCTCATTTTGAAACTTATCGTCTGTATACATCTTTCCAGAAATATCTGTTTTCGTTGTGTTTCCATACACATCTTTCGAATAAGTGAGTGCATTCTTACCACAAACACCAAAATTAAAGTGGTCAATCTGGTCATCAGCCTGCATCAACTCAAACTTATAAGCCTCTGTTCCATTTCTATGTAATCCATAACGAGGATTGAAATAATCCCACTGATGCTCGGCTAACTTCCATGTTCCCTTATCATATTGCAGGTTTCCCGTTGCCCATTTCACTCCAAATAGCGTTACATACTTTGGAGTTTGCTGCGCACTTTCATCTGCTTCAAAAGAAATCTCTTGGATATCATCAGCAGATAGTTTCACGATTTCACCTCCTTTTTTGACTATTTTCATTTGATAAGTCTGTGCAGACAAGGTAACAAAGGTGAAAGCGAAAACAATTGAGAGTAAATACTTCTTCATTTTTATTGTTGTTTTAAGTTGTTATTCTGGGTAATATATTAATTATTTCATCATTTAGTAACGGCTATTTTAAGGTTACCACTTGGTGTGCATACCACGTATACACCTGCTGGATAAGACGAAAGATTGAGTTCGAGCAAACCATCTGACGACGCTTTTGCCTTAAACACCAAGCGCCCACCAATGGTTACCACACTAACCGGCGCACCGGCAAGGAGTCCTCGCAAGCGAAGATGCCCCTCTGTATAGTCTGCTTGCGGTTTACCCACACGATGTTGCAAGGGGGTTGAGATGCCAGCGGTTTGGGGTTTTTCACTGAAATTATAATGAACGATGTCCGATAAAGCCACAGTTATGCTTTCTTTTGCTGTCGAAGCACTCATGCTTCCGTTAGCAAAAGTGATTTTAGGTGTGTCAGAAAGCGCAAACTCTGTCTTCGTTCCGTTACGAAGTTCTATGCAAAAGTACTTCACAGGCCCTGCTGCTTTCGCTCCCAAAGGCATGAGTAAGCATCCGAATAGAAATAATTTGATAAGATTACTTTTCATTGTTGATTGAATTTTATGATTGTTTTTATTGTTTATTTACTTATGCATCGTATAGGTAACCCGCACTTGTTCATAGCCATTTGCAGCCTCAAAGTCCCATGGAAACACAAAAGTCATCGTTCCTTTCGTAAAATCTATATGACCTTTTGGCGTCACCCAATCAGAAGGAGCGTTACCATACGTGTCACGACTGATGTCACTTATGCCAAGCCAACGCTGGGGATCTATCGACCCTCCGGCTAAAAGAAACTCGTCAGTAATCTGATAACCTACGGTCTTTCCATTCTCTTTCACATATATCAGAGTGCCTTTGTCGCGCAGTTCTTTCACTCTTTCCCATGCAGAAAAACGATAAACAAAAGGCAAAGTGGATATCGTCTCTTCGTAGGCATTAGGGCGTTGGACCACAAACTCTACCCCACCCGACGCCGGAATGAGTTTAATGCCGTCGAGACTCATACTGAATTGTTCCTTTGTTGCATCGTAATGAATGGCCTGCACCACCGCACTGCCATAAGGTTGCTGCAAAAAGAACTCGTGATCTTCCACGGTTTTGGCCTTCAACACATTGTAAAAGAATGACGTTAGGCCCATAGGATTGTCCACAATCTTTAGTATTGGAGCATCGGCTGTAGCCTTTTCACTGAGCGTGATGATACTAAATCCCTTAAAAGAAGCCTGAGCCTGCCCCTTGAAAAACTCTTCTTTGTCTTTGGTATTAAATAAAACAGTGGCTTCAACAGGCACCTTTCCTAAGACAGAAGTGAGGTCAAAACCAAACTTTTCTTTATATCCCGCAATGAGTTTCAGCTGTTCTGGCGTCAGAACAGGTATGTCGGCATCGGGCGTAACCATGATTTTCACGCCTTCATCTGCGGCTTTCATTCGCGGATCAGACATCTTTCCGATGGCTATACTCATCGTTTTTGGTACAGAAAGTGCATGCTTTGCATTGGATATCACCTTCACAGTAGCCTCCTTTTGCTTTGCCTTAAAATGCAAAACACTATGGTCTAAATGCACAATGTCGCCTTCGTTGCCCTCCAAAGTCAGCGCTATGGTTTCGTCTTTTGTGGGAGCAAAGGCCATCAACACATTGAGTGTAACGCCCTCGGCATCGTCTTCAGCCATAAAGGCATTGCCAACTACAGAAAGCGCAATGCCATTTGACATCTGCACATCATCCTCGTTATCGTTTCTACAGGCTGCTACCAAGATGAAAACAATAAGCAACGAGAAGATTGTTCTCATAAGTTTCATTTCTATTGTTTGTTAAATTATACTTTATTTTTCATGCTTTCTCCTTGTGTTTTCATGACTTCTGTTATGACTTTTCATAACGCTCACAACATACACTACAAGAGAGTGATGACGATAAGACCTAAAATCTTCATGCAAAACGAAAGATAAGTTTCTCTTTGTGACTACTTCCCCACTCTCTTTTCACCAGTGAATATACTCTATTTCAATATTTTTTTCCATCTAAAAGATGATATTGGCTACACTCATGGTCCAAAATATAGTGGTAGTTTAATCAGAAAAAACAATAAGATTCGTTTGGGAATGCAAAATTATAAAGAATCAACTAGTCCTGCAATACTCAATAATAGTGATATTTAATGATGCTTAAAACTATATAAAAAAGGTGATATGCACCGAAACATTCCTATCAATCACCAAAGCAAAGTATTGGTTGGGCGCATAAAGACTTTGCAAAGAGCTCACTAAAGGCCATCAAATCATGCTGCAATCTCTATGAAATGACCACACGATTTGCACTAAATGACCGCGTGATTTGCCGTGAATTGAAAACCAAGACTATTTGACGATAAAAACGGGGCAGCACAAAACACAGAATGTTTGACCACAAGTCATAATGTTAAATAACTTTAACCATCTTGCAAATATCCATGCTATGAATTGCTCATTCCTATGAAAACCCGTACCTTTGCACCCGTTTCGAGCGTACATTCTATAATAGAGGTGCGCCACATTCACATAAAGTCTAACTTTATTAAATTTAATTTTTTTATTATTTTATGTCAGATTTAAAGAACGTTCAGCCATTATCAGACTTCAATTGGGACGAGTTTGAGAATGGTTCAAGCGCAAGCGTCAGCAAGCAAGACCTTGAAAAAGCTTATGACGAGACCCTGAACAAGATTCAGGAACACCAGGTTGTAGAGGGAACAGTTATTGCTCTCGATAAAAAAGAAGTAGTAGTTAACATCGGTTATAAGAGCGATGGTATCATCCCTGCTTCTGAATTCCGTTACAATCCCGACCTAAAGGTTGGCGACAAAGTTGAGGTTTATGTAGAAAACCAAGAAGACAAGAAAGGTCAGTTGGTTCTTTCTCACCGCAAAGCTCGCTTGAACAAGAGCTGGGATAAGGTTAACGAAGCGCTTGACAATGGAGAAATCATTCAGGGTTACATCAAGTGTCGCACGAAAGGCGGTATGATTGTTGATGTATTTGGCATTGAAGCATTCCTCCCAGGCAGTCAGATTGACGTTCATCCTATACGTGACTACGATGTATTCGTAGGCAAAACAATGGAGTTCAAGGTTGTAAAGATCAACCAAGAGTTCCGTAATGTCGTTGTTTCTCACAAGGCTTTGATCGAAGCTGAGTTAGAAGCACAGAAGAAAGAAATTATTTCTCACCTTGAGAAAGGCCAGGTTCTTGAAGGTACAGTCAAGAACATTACCTCTTATGGTGTATTCGTTGACCTCGGCGGTGTAGACGGATTGATCCACATTACAGACCTTTCTTGGGGCCGTGTAAGCGATCCTCATGAGGTTGTTTCACTCGATCAGAAGATTAATGTGGTTATCCTTGACTTCGATGAAGACAAGAAACGCATCGCTCTTGGTTTGAAACAACTCACTCCTCATCCATGGGATGCCCTCAGCCCTGACCTCAAAGTAGGTGATCATGTGAAGGGTAAGGTTGTCGTTATTGCCGACTATGGTGCATTTGTTGAAATCCAACCAGGTGTTGAAGGCTTAATCCACGTTAGTGAGATGTCATGGAGTCAGCACCTCCGTTCAGCTCAAGAGTTCTTGCATGTAGGCGATGAAGTCGAGGCAGTTATATTGACTCTTGACCGTGATGAGCGTAAGATGAGCTTGGGTATCAAGCAACTTAAGGAAGATCCTTGGGAGTCAATAGAGACCAAATATCCTATCGGTAGCAAACATACTGCTAAGGTTCGCAACTTCACTAACTTCGGAATCTTCGTTGAACTCGAAGAAGGCGTTGACGGATTAATCCACATCAGCGACCTCTCTTGGACCAAGAAGGTTAAGCATCCATCAGAGTTCACTTCAGTAGGTGCTGAGATTGAGGTTGTAGTTCTTGACATAGACAAAGAGAATCGCCGTCTAAGTCTCGGCCACAAGCAGCTTGAAGACAACCCATGGGATACCTATGAGACTATCTATACACCTGGATCTGTTCATGAAGGAAAGATTACTCAGATGATGGATAAAGGCGCTGTAATCACCTTAAACGAGGGTGGTGAAGGTTTCGCTACACCGAAACACCTTGTTAAAGAGGATGGAACACAGGCTCAACTTGGTGAGGAACTCCCATTCAAGGTTATTGAGTTCGTGAAAGATACAAAGCGTATCATCCTCTCACACAGCCGTACTTTCGAAGAAGGTAAAGACGAAACTCCAGCTGCTAAGCCTGCACGTAAGCACACAGCACACAAGGCTGACAGCGCAGCTCAAATCAATAATGTCGCTGCAGGAACTTCACTTGGAGACCTCAACGTACTTGCTGACTTGAAGGCTAAAATGGAAAAAGGCGAATAAATCAAACATTTCACCTCATATAAAGAGTCTGTTTTGAAAAAAACAGGCTCTTTTTTTGTATATAAAGAAATTTTGTTTATCTTTGCAAAGAAATTCAATACGACTGTGTTTCCATTTGAGAAACGCACTTCTATTCAATCAATATTTTTTATACTAATATGTATAGTAAGGACGAATTATTATCTAAGGACGTCACCGAATTGGCCAAAATAGCCTCGGATTTGGGTGTCACCTACAACCAAAAAGATAGTCAAGAAGATATCATTTATGCCATTTTGGATAAACAAGCCATAGAAGAAGGCAATCGAAACCCATTAGGTGCCAAGAGAAAACGCACACGAATAGTGAAAAAAGACACTGATCGCGTCTACACAGTAAAAGGAAAAGACGGCGAGAATCTCGATACAAAGAAGAATAAAACAGCTGCTCCTGAACAGAAATCTCTGTTCAAAGACGAGGAGAATGCACCTGAAGAGGAGAAAACTCCAGAGGAATTGCTGGCTGAAATGCCTAAACACCGCGGAAGAAAGTCAAAGAAAGAGCTCGAATTAATAGCTGCTGCAGAGGCCGCACGCACCAATGAAGCTCAAGAAAACAAAGCCGAAACCGTCGAAGAGCAAACAGAACAGCCAGAAAAAGACGCTCAAGCAGAGGATAAACAGGAAGAGTTGATTCCCGAAGCTGCCTTTGCTGAAAACACGCCTAACACGGAAGATGAAGAGAAAAGCAATCTACTTGAAAAGCTACAAGCCAAAATCAATGACCATAATAAAGAGGTTGAAGAAGCCAAAGCGCCTATAGACGGCGTATGGTCTGGTGACCCTGGCGACGGCACCGACTTCATTACAGTGGTCGATTTGCCTATAGAAGATCAAGGAGCTGTGCCAAACTATGATATGTTTGATAATCCAACAATGGGTGTTATGCCTTCACAAATGGACTATCAGCGTCAGACGCCGATACAACAAAATACAGAACGTTTCGATTTTACAGACCTTATTACAGGTAACGGCGTACTCGAAGTGATGCCAGATGGCTATGGTTTCTTGCGTTCCAGCGACTATAATTATCTCTCTTCGCCTGATGATATCTATGTAGCAACCAATACTATCAAGAAATATGGGCTGAAAACAGGAGACGTTATCCAGTGCCATGTGCGCCCACCTCATGATGGTGAGAAATATTTTCCGCTGACAACGATAGACAAAATCAATGGAAGACAACCAACAGAAGTTCGTGATCGCATCCCATTTGAGCACTTAACACCGCTCTTTCCAGAAGAAAAGTTCACACTATGTGGCAATCCTTCCACGACGAATCTATCCACTCGAATCGTTGATCTCTTCTCTCCCATCGGCAAAGGACAGCGTGCTCTCATCGTAGCTCAACCCAAAACAGGTAAGACTATCTTGATGAAAGACATCGCAAATGCTATTGCAGCAAATCATCCTGAGGCTTACTTGATGATGTTGTTAATTGACGAACGTCCTGAAGAAGTTACCGATATGGCCCGCACTGTCAATGCCGAAGTGATTGCATCTACCTTTGATGAGCCTGCCGAACGACACGTAAAGATTGCCGGAATCGTACTTGAGAAGGCTAAACGCATGGTAGAATGTGGACACGATGTAGTCATTTTCCTCGACTCTATCACACGTCTTGCACGTGCATACAACACTGTTAGTCCTGCAAGTGGTAAGGTTTTGACGGGTGGTGTCGATGCAAACGCATTGCAAAAGCCTAAGCGTTTCTTTGGTGCAGCACGTAACATTGAGGGCGGAGGTTCATTGACTATCATTGCAACGGCACTCATTGATACGGGTAGTAAGATGGACGAAGTAATCTTTGAAGAGTTCAAAGGCACGGGTAACATGGAGCTTCAGCTCGATCGTTCGCTTAGCAACAAACGAATCTTCCCGGCAGTTAATCTCGTATCTTCAAGCACACGTCGTGATGACTTGCTGCAAGACAAGACCACACTCGACCGTATGTGGATTCTACGTAAATACATTAGCGACATGAATCCGATTGAAGCCATGAACTCAATTCATGATAGAATGGTTCACACGCGCGACAATGAAGAGTTCCTATTGTCTATGAACTCATGATGCTTTCATACCTTTTCTAACACAAAAGGCTACTGAAACGGAAAGAATCTGCCTTCAAAACAGAAGGCAATCGCAACAAATAAAACAAAAACGCACAAGTTAATGGTCTGCGTTTCAAATGAAAAATAAGAAAGAGAAGACGTATGAAACAACGAGATTTGTGGAACACGCTTCTCTTTTTTCAGTCAAATCATCGCGTAAAAGCTATGGAATTACCGCATCATCTCACTGCAATTACACGATGGTTTGACGCACATCATTTTATGATATGATTCAACATTAATCTTATGTCAACTTCAATCAATCCCTCAGACCTTTGTTCTCATCTGCGCAACAAACTTTTTGATGCCGATGGTTGCTATCATGCGATTTGGGAAACTATCCAAAACGACACCACGATAACAGCCGTAGCACGTGCTCGTCAACTGCATATCTATCGCAATGGAAAGAAGATTCTGGTATTGGCGGGCAAGACTTCACCGAAAATTATCAGAGAAGATGTGCTCTGTAAACTCATTTCTCAGCCTACAAATCAATGACATTCACCTATATTTTTCATAGCGGATTCATCGTCGAAACAAACGAATGTATTCTTATTTTCGATGCCTGGATAGACCCTGCGCACGTGATTTCAAAGGCCCTTTTGAAGCAAAAGCCAACGTATGTCTTTGCATCTCATCACCACGAAGACCATTTTTCACGAGAGATTTTAAGTTGGAAAAGCCAGTTTCCCCATACTCCTTTCACCATAATTCTATCTAAAGACATCTTAGAACACCATTGTGCTGATGCCACAGATGCAGACATTTGGTTGGAGAAAGGCATGCATTGGAGTGACCGGCGGCTTAGTATTTATGCCACAGGAAGCAACGATAGTGGTGTTTCTTGGATTGTAGAAACAGCCGGAAAACGAATCTTTCATGCGGGAGACCTCAACAACTGGTATGCCCGTTTCCTGAATGAAACTTACCAATATAAAAATATTCTCACGGAGGAATTTGAGTATGTGAATCCTCAACAAGAAGAAAACAGGTTTCTTGAAGAGTTAAACGACATTGAGAAAATCACCAAACAATTCGATGTTGTCATGTTTCCTGTTGATGGACGCATAGGGAATGGTTATACCAAAGGGGCAAGACAATTTCTCGACCACTTTGATGTTGGCACACTTATCCCCATGCATTTCGCTGGCAGTAGCTTTGAAAGTGCCTGGCGTATGAATGAATTTGCACAAGAAAAAGGCGTAGATTTTTGGTGCATTAAGCACGAAGGAGAAACCAAAGAGATTTTTTAGGCTCAACGACTACAGCCTGATATTCGCCTGAACAATAAGGAAGTCCTCATGGTTCTCACATGAATTAGCAACCCATCAATCTCGATTTACTCCTCCTTTTGAAGAGAGTTAACCCACCATTCATTAGCCAAAATGCCACAAGCTATATTTTTTTTCTTAAACAAAAGTTTGATTATAGCTAATAATTGCCTACTTTTGTAGTATCATTTTCATCAACAAAAACAACAAATATACGATGATAAAGAAAGGCACTACCATGCAACAACAATCTATTTTCAGTAACCTCATAACCCAAGATGAACCTAAACTTCATGGAAAAGATTTGCTTTCTAAACGAAACAACATACAGATGGTGAGCTAAAAGAAAACAATCTCACACCTTAAAACGAACAAAACAACTAAAAATTATATATGCAAACCAAGCTATTTTATTATCTTACAGGCACTCTTTCCATAGGCGCCTTCATCCCGGCTCAGGCACAAAAGAAGCCGATGAACATCGTTTATATCATGAGTGACGACCATTCTTATCAAACGATAAGTGCGTATGACAACAGGTTTATTAGCACTCCGAACATTGATTGGATTGCAAACCACGGCACAAAGTTCCAAGAAAGCTTCGTAGCTAACTCCTTAAGTGGTCCTTCTCGCGCTTGTATGCTCACGGGAAAGCATAGTCATGCCAATGGGTTTACAGACAATTCAAAGACCTTTGACGGTGGACAGCAGACGTTTCCAAAGCTACTTCAGAAGGCAGGATACCAGACTGCAATGATTGGAAAGTGGCATCTCACGTCACTTCCTACGGGCTTTAACTACTGGGATATCCTCATTGGACAAGGTGATTACTATAATCCTGACTTCCTATGCAATGGGAAGAAGCTCCAAAGACCAGGCTATGTGACTAACATTATCGCCGACTTGGCCATCGACTGGATGGAGAACAAGCGCGACAAAAGCAAGCCTTTCTGTCTCTTAATGCATAATAAGGCACCGCATCGCGTATGGAATCCCGACACGTGCGACCTTGATTTATACAATGATGTGGTTTATCCGCTGCCCAAAACGTTCTATGATGACTATAAAGGTAGGCTCGCTGCACAAAAGCAAAAGATGAGTATCATCAAAGATATGGACCTCGTTTACGACAATAAAATGGCCGATCACGAGAACGAAATCCATACAAACACAGGATTGGAACCATGGGGACGCGCCAACTATCAACGCATGACACCTTCCCAACGCGCACAATGGGATCGCCATTATGACCCAATCATCCGCAAGTTTAAGGAGGATAAGCTCTCTGGAAAGGCGCTCGCCGAATGGAAATATCAGCGATATATGCACGACTATATGCGCGTTATACACTCTGTTGACCGCAATGTTGGGCGAGTGATTGACTATCTTCGTGAGAAAGGTTTATTGGAAAATACGCTCATTGTCTATACTTCTGACCAGGGTTTCTATATGGGTGAGCACGGCTGGTTTGACAAACGATTCATGTATGAGGAGTCTTTCCGCACCCCATTACTTATCTATTTCCCCGGAGGTAAACAGCAAACATGCAATGAAATGGTGCAAAACATAGACTATGCCCCCACTTTCCTCGACCTGGCTGGTGCCAATATTCCGAAAGATATCCAAGGCGTTTCGCTGCTTCCACTATTGAAAGGCAAGCATCCTAAAGACTGGCGGTCTTCTCTTTACTATCATTATTATGAGTATCCAGCTGAACATTCTGTGTGTCGCCATTATGGTATCCGCACGAAACGTTACTCGTTGATGCATTTCTACAATGATATTGACAGCTGGGAACTATATGATTTGCAGAAAGATCCTGCTCAAATGCACAACATCTACGGCCAACCGGGGACTGAAAAGCTTACGGATAACCTGAAAAAACAACTGCAAAACCTGCAAGTAAAATATGATGATCCCATCCGAAATACCGCAAACGGCGTAAAATAATCTTAGCAAGAGGCCCTAAACTTCAATGTTTAAGGCCTCTTTTTTCATCCTTAACTCTCCCCCGTTCTACCCTATCCGCCAGATGAGGCCCCTTGATTTTTATCATGGTTATGCGCCTATCACACTCCCAGTAAAAAGGCTTTTGCACAAGGGGAAATTCACCTCACAAAATGAAATGTGCCGATTGACACGACAATATATATCATTTCACTCGACAATCTGCACCATTTCACCTCGCAAAAAGCACCAGATTGCGCAACGAACCATACACGAATAAACACAAAAGAATCAATAAACAAAAAATAAAAAGCAGCCACAACATGATTAAAATGTTATGGCTGCCGTTATGTTTTCCGCCAGAAGGCGATTTAGTTCGTGTGAAAAATTAATGCTTTTTCTTTAGCGTGAACCGCAGATAATTACCATCATCGGTCATCTTTGGCTTCGTTGTACCCACCATTCCATAATCATTAAGCGACTGCAGGAAGTCGGTTGGTTCATAATCGAAGACGTAAACATCGAGCAACAACTCGTGCGTATCAGGGTCAACATAGTTGCGCAGTCCCACATATCCCTCGCGATCGGTGCTCTGTTTAGTTGCACTGAAGAAACGATTCACATCCTTCACCTTCATAATCTGAAGCTTTGTGCGGCTTCTCATGGCTCTAATGGTAAACTCACCATCAAAGATTCCCACTGCAGAAGGTTGGAAATAATACTTAAGATTAGACTCAAGTGAGGTCGTGAGTTGATACTTTCCAGCAGCCAAACGCGTAAAGGTGAAGGTGTCATTCTTATTAAACTCGGGGATATTCTCAAACTCGGCATCTGGTATCATGCCATCATACATGTTCTTGATATACTTCTTATCACAGATAAATTTGTTCATAACCCACTCGCCTTCTACGTCATAAGCATAGCTCGTTATAATGTTTAGTTGAGTTTTTGGATATCTACCTGCATAATAACGATCGGCTTCTGAGAGTTTAGGGCGAAGTATAATGACATTGCGATGTGCGTCACGTTGCAAGACCTTTATTTTGAAATTAGCAGTGTATTTGCCAATCTTTACAGTGTCTTTCTTGTTGACAAACTCAAAGTCTGTACCCTCTTGAGCCGTTGAACTCGGGTCAACCTCAAGCTCAATCGGTGTATCTTCTTCTACATAATAACGTGAACCCGTCTCGGCAGAGAATAGTTCTAACGAGACATCGGCAGTGGCTCCAACCTCTTCTTTGCCGTTCTGGAACGAATAAAGCAGGTCGGGACGCGGTGTCATATCAAGCACTGTTGTCACCGAAGGGTCGCTTTTCAGTCGCATCACAATATTCTTTTGCTCATTAGCTGCATGCAAAGGAGTAACCGTTATCGTGAGTTTTTCAGCGTTTCCACCTACAACATATTGTTCAGAAGACACACTATAATCTTGCCCTTTGACAGCCGTTCCGTCGAAAACAACATCGAGTGTCTTTGCCTGTTCAGGCTTATGAGCCACATAAAGCGTTACTTCCACGGGCTGATTTGTCAGTGCATAGATCCTACGTTCAAAGCGCATATTGGGCACTTCGGTTTCTTTATCCGCACAAGCAGACACAAGTACCGTCAGAAGTCCCAACAGAAAATAAACAATTCGATTCATCATTCTGAGGTCTTATTGGTTTATACTCTTATTATATTCACTTGCAATGCTGTCTAAAACATCACGTTCCGAACTGGAAAGACGCTTGGGTTCGGGCATCTTATATTTCGTTCCATACTTCTCTGTGACTGGAGGAACATCGTCTGTATGCTGACATGAGGTGAAAACCAATAGCGTCTGTGCAATAAGAAAGGATAAAAGTATCTTTTTCATTGTTCTCATTTTAATTGTAAATAACTTCAGTATATCCTGGGTTTTGAATGAGTCCAGGGTTCACTTGCAGGTCAGCTGGAGGCAGAGGGAACGTGTACATGAACTTCTCTGTGGTGTATTTCAGTCCCTGATATACGCCCCATATCGCTGGCCGTCCATTGCGTTTGAGTTCAAAAAAGCGGTCGCCTTCCAAATAAAGTTCCTTGCGTCGCTCGTTGAGTATAGCCTGCATGAGTGGTGTTAAGGCTGCTCCCGTGCAATCAGTCTTGATATATTCGTTTGTATCTACAGCCGGCAAAGTTGCCATTGTGTAGGCCGTATAAGAACTGATGCGGTGTGCTCGGAAGTCGTTCAGCATGCGAAGTGCTCCTTCTTTGTCGCCAAGATGATAGGCAGACTCCATAGATATCAATGCAAACTCAGCCGAACGAAGTCCTGTGAAAATACATTTCGTGTTGAGTCTGCGCTTATTAAAGAAGAGCTTATAACGGATATCGCTGTCTTTTTCGGCAAAGAGTTTCACATAGCGAGCACTCAAAGGACAACGCTGAATGGATGTATTGAGATACTTAAACATATTGGATGACGAGGGTGTTCGGTCGCTTCTGACCAACATATTGCCTTGAAGACCATCTTCAGCTGTTATCATTTTCTTGTATTCTTCGCCTTGAATCAAAGGATAAGCAGCAACAACTTCGTCGGCATACTGCTTGGCTTCTTTGAAGTGTCCGGTCCAGAAGTAGAGACGAGCCAATAGTCCTTTGACAACGATTGGAGTAAACATATAAGCCTTATCCTTAATGTTTTTGTCCAAAGCTGTCTTGAAGTCGCTTTCAATCTGCTTGAAAGTAGCCTCATACGAACTACGATTAGGCTTGGCTTCCATGTCAAAGTCGGTGACAAGTGGCATGCCAAGTTGGTCTTGAGACGTTCCGGCTGGCTCACAATACATTCTCAACAACTGATAATAAGCCAAGCCTCTCAAAGCATAACAGGTAGCAATGAGCTGCTGACCCTTTTCACTATCGCGGCCATCTTCATAGTTATCGAGAATAATATTGCATCTTCCTATCACCTTATAGAGATGTTCATAGTAGCTATAAGCAGTTGAAGTGCCGAGCATACTGCTTATATAATAGGTGAGATTTGAGGATTGTGCAAGACTACTTTCTACGTTATCACAATAGTCTTCGAAGTTTATTGCACTGGAGTTATTCATGAAGAGTTCGTTCGCTCCATATCCTCCGACGCTATTTCCATCAATACCACTGAGCATTTCCATAACAAGTGCCTGATATTCCTCAGTGGTTTTAGGAATTGCTTTGCCATAAGGCTTGATGTCAAGGAAGTCACTGCACGAAGTCATCATGAGCAACAGTCCCAACAAGAGAGCTTGAAGCCCCTTTTGTTTGCTATAAGAAAACTTATTCATTCGATTTTCGTGTTAAAGTCCAACATTAATAGTAAACGAGAAAGAACGGCTGATGGGGTAAACAGCACCAGGCGCTTCAGGATTCAATCCCGAATACTTTGTTATCATAAAGAGGTTTGATCCTGTTACAGCAGCACCGAGACTGGTCAGTCCGTAGTGTCTGATGAACTTGTCAGGAACATTATAACTCAACGTGATTGAACCCAATTTGAAGTATGATCCATTCTCATAATAGATGGCATCTGTAATAGATGAAGACTCGTTTGGCAAGCCAAGATCTATATTTAACTGTCTTCCGCGCGCATCAACAAGGCGTGGATAGCCATCGGTTATAGGGTTGGCAACCGTCCAACGATGGGCCGCCTCTTTGGGTTTATTTAGATATGCTGTGTACAAATCACTGCGTTCAGTTTGCGGATAGTTGGTCTTTGTAGACGAACCCAAGCTGTTATATGACACCGGAGAACGCATTGCAGTGCTTATTTTCGAGCCAAGTGAGAACGAAGAACTAACACTCAACGAGAAGTTTTGATAAGAAACATGCGTTGAAAGACCTCCCGTCCAAGGCGCATTAGCCGTTCCAAGGTAGAAAAGATAATTCTTGTAATATCGCCAATCGCGTGATTGTTGGATGCTAACATCAGGTCTTAACTTGAAAGTATAATAGCCAGTGAACGGATCTATGCCTGTATTGTAACCCGAAATCACTGAAGCTTGCGGGTAGTCGAGAATGATAGAACCGAACGTACTGAATCCATTGTTGGGCGCAGAATACTTAGAAATGAAGTTCTGATTATAGGAAATGTTTCCAGAAATGCCCCATGTCAGCTTCTTATTCTTTATTGGTGTGGCATTCAAAGAAAGCTCAAAACCTTGATTTATCTGTTCCGTTGTGTTGTAACTCTGCTCAGTAAAGCCCGTTGTTGATACTGTTCTAACAGCTGTAATCATGTCATATCCACGTCTTCTATAAGCCGAAGCATAAAGTCCTATGCGGTCATGCAGGAAGCCAAGGTCAAGAGAAAAGTTCATGTCATGAGTGTGTTCCCAACGCAATTTCGGATTAGGCGCCTTTCCAATCGAGGCAATCCGATAGTTAACATCATCGATTGTACGATAATAATTGCTGTATTGCATGATGATTTGTGGGTATACACTCTTGTTCACTCCACCCGTAAGACCAGTCGAAACGCGTATGGTTGCACGATTCATGACTGGTTTTATAGCTTGGAAGAAAGGCTCTTCATCAATATTCCAAGCCAAACCCGTAGACCAAGTAAGATTAAATTGTTCCTTACTTCCAAAGTTATTAGAACCATCCGAGCGTAAAGTTGCATTCCAAACATACTTATTATTATAGACATAGTCTAAGGCTCCATAGAATGAAGCGAATGCACTTTCAAGCTTAGAATAGGTATTTAGGCCGTTGATAATATTGCGATAAGACTCTTCTTCGCTTGCCGTCAATGTACCATCACTGGCAGATCCAAGATAAAGGGGAGTTACATGCTGACCTGTTAAGGGGTCATAGCCATACATTTTACTACCGAGTGACGATGCTTTATTATAGCGAACCTCTGTTCCTGCAATGGCATTGAAGCGATGTTTCTCTTTAAGTGTGAAGCTATAATTAGCTTGTAAGCGTGCAAGCCAACTCGTATTGCGACTCTCTGCCTGTGTAAACGAGCCGTAAGTACGGTAAGAAGCAAGATTAGATCCTTCGAAAGGACGATCTAACCACGCGCTGTATGTGTCGGCACCTATCTCATTTTCTGAATGATCATTACTGAAAGTAGCCGATAATAAGCCATAAAGTCTAAAACCGTCAAAGGGTCTCCATGTTGCATCTCCACGTAAAGTTGTAGTGGAACTTGCCGACTTTTGCGTAGTGTTATCAATCTCTCTCATAACATTAATGCCATTCTTTGGCAAATAATATAACGGGTCTCCATTCGCATTTCTCATTGAGAAATAGGTCTCATCTGCCCTATATGAGCCATCATCATTATAGAGAGTACCATACGGATTAGCAAAGTATGCATACTTATATATATTGAAAGACTCACTTGGAGACTGGCTCTTTAGGTAGGAGAAGTCCATGGAAAGACCGTACGAAAAGGTTGAAGTTGGACTGCCGTTGAACTTTGCATTCATCGTATATGAATCCGCATTGGTTCGCTTTACGATACCATTGTTCGTTGAATATCCACCACTTATATAATAGGTTTGCTTATCCGTTCCACCGCTTAATGATATATTATGCGAGGTCGATACAGTCGTTCTGAACAATGCTTTGAACCAATCTGTCGTAGATTCTCCTAATTGTTTGATATATGAATCCTGTTGTTCTTTCGACCAACCACTAAAGCGTCCGTAGCCCGATCGAATCTGACCAACAAGTCCAATGACGGGATAATAGGTGCCATTTGCAAAGCCATCAGCAGAGAATTCGTCCCAAATGCTTTGCTCATATGCTAACTTTTCACGCGAGTTCATCAAGTTATTATCGCGTATTGGAGCGCTCTGTATACCAAGACTACCACTATAATTGATACTCAACTTTCCTTGTTTACCACGCTTTGTCGTGATAACAATAACACCAGCTTGCGCTTGTGAGCCATAGATAGCAGCCGCAGAAGCATCCTTTAAGACTGTAATGCT
The DNA here is from genome assembly GCF_000477535.1 of Segatella salivae F0493. Lineage (NCBI taxonomy): Bacteria > Pseudomonadati > Bacteroidota > Bacteroidia > Bacteroidales > Prevotellaceae > Segatella > Segatella salivae. The sequence continues at coordinate 79,192 of NZ_AWGW01000024.1, read as the reverse complement.
CTCAATATCTTGAGGATTTATGCCCGCAACTCCATTGGCATAAAGCGTACTAAAGTCACCACTTCGGATGTAACTTGAGCCTGCTGAGGGGATATTTTTCTGAATAGGCACACCATCAACAACCCATAAAGGCTCGCTACTTCCAGTGATACTGGACACTCCACGCACACGAATCTTGGCCGATTCTCCTGGTCTTCCTGAGACAGCTTGCACGTTTACACCCGTCAATTTGCCTTGAAGCAGCATATCAACATTCTTTAGTGGTGCATCGTTTAGTTCCTTTCCAGAAATCATACTCACTGAGCCCGTAGACTTACGCACGTCAGTTTGTGTATAACCTGTTACCACAACTTGGCCTAAAGTCTTGTCATCGTTCTGCAAAACAAAGTTCCCTGACAGGGGTTTTGTCACTTTAACCACACGCGATTTCAAGCCGAGATAGCTCACCGTGATACTCGTATTTCGAGCAACCCACAATGAAACTGTACCATCAGTATTGGCAATTACGCCGACAGGTTTCCCTGCTACTGCCACTGAAGCACCAGGCAAAGGCTCTCCATTCTCATCTACTACCGTTATATTCACAAGGACATCAGCATCACTATGCTGTGTCTGTGCCTGCAACTGGATAGTAAATAACAGACAGAGAGACATCAGAATCATCATTTTAATCTTTGTCTTCATCTTCGCTTTTTTAATTGATTTGCTTATGCTATGTTATATATTAAATTTCAATATCTTATTGTTCTCATTCATGTTTAATAATATTGACGTCACGATTTGTTGGAGTCATCAAGTTCTCCATAAAGTAATAACGCATCAAATTCTGATAATATGGACTCCAAACTCCATGATCTTTGCCCGGAAGTACCATCAATTCAAAACGCTTTCCCTTTTTAATCAAGGCATCAGCCATACGCAAAGTAGAGGCTGGAGGCACATTATCATCAACGTCACCTGTTACCAACATCAACTTCCCTTTAAGCTTATCGGCAAGTTGTATGTTTGTAGGAATGCTGCCAAGTTTGCCTAATCCGTGATAAGTTTCACCCCACCATTGGATATATTGGTTATTATCGTGGTTGCCAGATGCACTGAAACACACCTTATAAAAGTCGGGATAAGTCAGCATTGCGGTAAGCGCCATGAAGCCACCCCCACTATGTCCGCAGATGCCCACACGGTTAAGATCGATAAACGGATATCGTTTTGCAAGCTCTTCTATGGTATGTTTATCGTCGGCTACAGGGTAATCGCGAAGATTTCCATAACCAAAACAATAAAAATCTCGCCCTCTTAGTGGTGAAGAGCCACGCGGTTGAACATTGATAACAATAAATCCCATCTCGGCAAGACTTTGATTTCCCGCATCATCCAAGGTGAAACTACGCGGTATTTGGTCATCTTGTGGCCCAGGATATACAAAGGAAATAATCGGATATTTCTTCGTTTTATCAAGGAAAGTCGGCACATACATCACACCATATAAACGTGTTTTCCCATCCGCTGCAGGCACATCAACCAACCAAGGGGCTTTCCATCCCGCCTCTTTCAAGGCATTATCCGTGCGACGGGCAAACTCATAATGCTTCAATGGGTTATCAACATCAACCACATTATACACAGTTGGCAAGTTCATCCGTGAGTAACTGTCGATTGCAAAGCGATGATCGGGCGAGAAATCTAACTCATGTGTACCATCACCATAGGTAAGCGTTTGCTGACGTTTCCCATTGAAATCTGCCACATAATAATAGGCATATTCGGGATCATAGGCTTGTTTGTCACCATAACCAATAAAGATTAGTCGGCGCTTCAGCGTGTCAACATACTCTATTCTGCCTGCAACTAAGTTGTCACCACGCGTGATTCGACCTTTCAATTTGCCTTGATTGTCATAGAGATAATAGTTTCCACGCCCCGTACGTTCACTCCACCAAATGATTTCTTTGCCATGATTGATGAGGCGATAAGACCATAAGTTGACGTTCAAATGGGGCTTACAAACTTCTTGAATGACCACCGACACCTTGCCAGTAGGCAGATTTAGTTTGCAAAGTTCAAGTGTATCAACCCCACGATTGCGTCGAGTGAAATACAAGTTTCCGTCATAGTTTTCATAGTTCAGCTTCACTTCCTGGTCCTTGTACTTATCTATCGGCAGCACTTTTCCCTCGCCTGTGTCTGCATTATACCAGTAAAGGCGATACTGACGCACATTCTTCTCGTTGGGAAGTGGCATGTGTTTGGTCTTCAAACGTGGCCGATCACCTCTCAAAACATCAACAAGATACAGATTTCCAACCTTAGAATCGTCGCTCATCAAATGTAAATACACATGGTTATGCCAACTTCCAGCCGCATTTCCCTCACGAATAGTGTCCTTGTTTGTTGTAAAACAGTAAGAAGCGCCCTCCTTTCCGTCAAAGGTTAGCTGTCGTTTCTCGCCTGTCTTGTTATTTCTCACATACAGATTATACTTGTCTCCAAGCATCGTATAAAGGGAATCACGCGTTGTCGAACGGCTCCCCATGTCCTGATTACGATGTTTCTTTTCCGCCTTTTCTGCATAAGTGTTGTCCAACGACAATACACCGGTCGCACGATTATAAACCATGTGCACCTTATTATGCGTCCAATAGATGCGCTTACTGTCATTGTTTTTCAGCATAATCTCATATAAACGCGGAATGTTATGCGTCTTAGTAGAGTCTCCGGTCAGTCTTTTATATTGCTCAACAAAATGCTTTTGGTCCTTGAGCAGTGGCTCTTGATGTCCCGTTCGGGCATCAACAAGATAACGCTTTCCATATTGTTCATAGACAAAATAGGTTGCCCCGTTCAGCCATGAGGTTGAAACACTGCTCTTATTATATATCGGTTGCAAGGTGTCTTCCTCTTGTTGAGCCACCAACTTCCAATCCACCGTCTGCGCGGAAAGCCACAACGGCAACTGAAGACATAGAATGAATAACGTTTTTCTCCTCATAGCTTACTTCATCAAACGTTTAACTGCGGCCTCAGCATCAACTAATTTCAGCCCTTTTTCATTGCGTGCGGTTTCTATTAGCACACGTTTCAACTGCACAGCACTAACCTTTGGGAAGTAGGTTCGAAGCATTGCAGCGATTCCACTGACGATAGGTGCGGCGACACTTGTACCATTTGCGAAGTCTTTTTGATTGCCGGGATAGACTCCAGAGATGTATTCTCCCGGTGCATATAAATCCACTTTGTGGGCTCCATAGTTAGAGATTGACGAACGACTGCCGTCTATAGCCGTCCCACCTACACGGATAAAGTTACTCAAAGGCGCTCCCTTTGCATCAACACCAGCAGGGAAATAGCCAATAGAATCAATGTTTAAGTGACTGTTTCCGGCTGCAGCAACCACCAAAACATTATGTTTTCCGGCATAGGCAATGGCTGCATTGACCATCTCGGGATGGGGAGAAGTGTATTTTCCAAGACTAAGATTGATGACTTTTGCCCCATTGTCTACCGCATATCGAATGCCGGTAGCAACATCTTTGTCGTATTCGTCGCCATCAGGACTAACTCTTACGGGCATAACGCGTGCGTCGTTGCACACTCCCGAGTAGCGGGAATCCTCGTCAACAATGCCTGCTACCACGCTCGCTACAAAGTTTCCATGCTCCATTCCGTCTACGTTCAGCGTGTTGTTACCATAGAATCGGTCGGTAGCATCATCCATATTGTCGCCCATCAGCAAACGTTTGTCCTTGTCATGAGCAATGCCATAGATGCGTTTCTCCATGAGTGCATAGGCCGAACGCTGCTTTTCTACATAGGCATTCCACTTTGTTGTCAACGGCGTTCGATACAAATCGGTCATTATAGCCTGTATAAACGTGTTCCTGACCAACGTGTCTTTCACCTCTGTATTGAGCATTCCTGCCAACGAAAGTGTATCTACATTCACCTTCGTTTGCCTCAACAGGCTGTCCATTTCGCCGATAAGCTTCTCTTTCTTTCCCGTAATTTCATAGAACATGAGATAGGAATTGATCTTCGCTTTGCGCCTCATCTCCATATAATAAGCATACTCTTGCTTGTCAGCATCAGCCACTTCGGCAGCCGATTTAATGTTTTTATATTTCGGATAAAGGCGTTTGAACTGGCGATATTCCTCAGTTCCCGCACTCGTCATATTAAATTTACCATCTTTTGTGCCAAGAAAGTTCCAACCATGCACGTCATCTACATATCCGTTATGGTCATCATCACGACCATTAAACTTCTCTTTTGGATTTGTCCAAAGCACTGGTCGCAACGCAACACAAGTGGTATCTGCCCCTGAATCAATAACGCCCACAACAACTTTCTGCTTCTTTTTCGCCTTGTGGGCTTGCAAAACGCGCTGTGCTCCAATGATGTTTGCGCCTCTAAGACTGTCATTCCATTGTTTATACCAACCTGCATAACGGTCGTATTCGGATGTCTGGGCAGACAAACCCGAAGCTATCAACAACAGCATTCCACTAAGAATATATCTTTTATGCTTACAATTCTTCTCCATCTTTGTATAAAATAATTGTTCGATTTGTTTCTATGTTAACCTAAAAATCAATTCACCTATTTCGTAAAAGCCTAATCCAAACGATGTTCACAAAGTCATTTTCGTGAATGTACAAAAGTAAGACATTTAATTTAATTATACAAAAAAAATCGAATTTAATATTTATTGATATTGATTTTTCACTTTATTCATGACAAAAATGAAAGTCTTTTATAAAATAAAAGCCTATTCCACATGATTAGAAATCAGGACCGTCTGCATTGTGAACGAATGTAAAAGTGAGGTGTGTTTATGCAAGCTAAGTTCAAAGCTGGCTTCTTTCATTGCACGGCACAGGGCAAAGGAGATTTCAAAGTGGCACAAATGGCCGTGTGATAAAAGTCAAATCAGCGTGCAATCTCTATCAGATTACACGCTGATTTGACCCACTTTTCAAAGCGCTTTATGTCCCCCTACATTCTGTTGGCTAAGAGTTGTTGCGCCAAAGGGTTTCATTGGGCAATGCCATGCTCCACAAAACATGGGCTATAACCACCATCATCAAAGCTTAACCCAACACTTGTGCCCCTGCAAAACAGGCTTAATTTTTCCATGCTTTCACTTTGCCTCAGGCACAAACATGGGCAGTTATCGTTTGAGATACATGTTTGTGTATTGATAATATGCCTGTGCCTTGCGCACAAGTTCCTGCTTGTTTTTCTTCAATGGCGTTTCAACAGCCTCACCTTCTTTGTCAAACGTCACCCCAAACTGTTCAATCTTGCGAACCGGAGAGAGTATCGTCAGGCAGTTGTTCTCAAAATATCCCAAGTTCTGATAAGTCGCCATGAAGGCCCGTGGATGATAGTTTGGTGCAAAGATATCCTGCCCTGTGAACCTCACTTGATAAGGAAGACCAAGCATAGAGAGTAGCGTTGGCATGACATCTATTTGCGAACATACCGTCTTTACCGCCTGTGGAGCGATGTGTTTGGGGCTATAGATGAGACAAGGAATGTGATAACGATCAACGGGAAGTGTTGTTTTGCCCGCACTTGAGGCACAATGGTCGGCAATAATCACAAAGACCGTGTTGTCAAACCATGGCTTTTTAGCGGCTTGTTCGATAAATTTTCCAATGGCATAATCCGTATATTTCACGGCTGCATCACGTGTATGTGGGTTACCATCTACCTTGATTCGTCCCTCAGGATAAGTGTAAGGACGATGATTACTCGTAGTCATGATTTGGCCAAAGAAGGGTTTTCCGCGCTTCGCATCAGCGTCAAACACTTCCAAACTCTTGTTAAACATATCCTCATCACACACGCCCCAGATGTTGGCAAAAGTCACATCAGCCGGCTTTATGGCTGAACGGTCGATGACTTCATAGCCATTATGCGAGAAGAAATCACCCATATTATCGAAATAACTGTCGCCCCCGTAGAGGTATTGTACCGTGTAACCATGTTGCTTTAAGACAGCACCGACCGAGAGATTACCCATGCGATTGCGCTTTTGTTTAATGATACTTTCTCCTGCACTCGGTGGAATACAGAGCGAAAGTGCCTCAAGTCCGCGCACCGTGCGATTGCCATTTGCATATAAGCTATCGAAAACCATGCTCTTGTTAATCAGCTGATCGAGGTTGGGGGTAAGCTTTTCAGTGTTTCCATAATGGCCTATGAAGCTGGCACTAAGGCTCTCTACCGTAATCAACACAATGTTTCGGGGTTGTGCTTCGGCTGTTTTTGGCGCAAGTATCTTTACGCCTTGTGCATCCAAACCAGCCAAATTACGATACATTGTGATACAATCGCGCTTGCTCATCATCGGATAGAACTTGTCATATTCAAGTTTATTATTGAAGAAAGCGACGATAAAGTTGCACGAACCATTCTGTTCTAACTGCCCCACATATTGGTTGGCACTGTCCAACTGGCGTGTAAACGAAGCCATACCAAAGCCTATTCCGCAGAGCACAGCATAGAGAAGACTATGCACAATCAGCAGTTTTGGCGTGTAAATCTTTTCTAACTTAAACCGTCTATGACGTGAATCGTTGTAGATAATCAAAGCCGTGGCAATGACAGACAACACAATCAGTGGTGTGATGGCATATGATTCCATGATGTTACCCAATACTTCATGCGTATAAACTAAATAGTCAACAGCGATGAAATTGTAGCGAACACCAAACTCTTCCCAAAAGAAATATTCACCCGCAGAGATGAAAATGAGCAGTAAAACATAGACACTCCACGTGCCATACATGGTCACTCGGCGCCATGAAATGCGTAGTTTGGGAATGAAAAACCTAAGCGAAAAGCTCACAAACTTCCATCCAAGGAAGAGTCGAGCGATAAGGGGTGCGCCACCACCATACTCATGAAAGATTGACTTTGGCCACAAACTATAAGCAAAAGCCAAGGCCAACAGCAGCTCAATGACATAACCTGAGGGCCTTTTATATTTCCATTCGTTCAGTCCAAGATATAAAATGAAGAGGGGAATGGTTAGTAAGATGCCGACTCCTAAATCTGAAATGAGTCCTACTCCGAGGCTTCTGACAACATCAAGTGTCGTGAAATGAACTTCTGTTGGAGTGCAAAACATCAACACAATGCGTAGGAAAAAGCCTACCAACAGATAGAGTTTAATGAATCGAACTGCCACTAAATAGGCTGCATTCTTATAGACAATGGGAGTCTTTTTCTTACAAAATAAATTCGCAATCATCATGGATTATGTTACTATTAGACTTGTTTTTTTCGTTGAATCATTGCCTTCTCAATCTCACCTTCCTTGCTTTCGCAGCGCAATTAAAATGCAATGAACGATTGCTTTGCTTGCAAAAGTAAGATTTTTATTCTGATTTTACAATCATTTAGGCTTTAAAATATAACGTGCCTCCATAGCCTTTCGCTTTTGTCATCAGGCAAAACAGACTTTAACCTCCGTGCTTTGCAGTCTACTTTCGATAGGCTTTGCGATTGAGTTTGCCATTAAACGTGCGTTGAATATGGTCGGCGACTTCAACCATCATAGGGAGTTTATAGCTTTCGAGACGCGTTTTTAGATGTGCTATCAATGTTTTCTGCTGGTAATCTTCATGACAAACGACGATGAGTTTCAAGACATTGCCCGCAACGGGATGGGAACCACAGACACAAATGCAGTCTTTCACCGTAGGAAATGCCAGTGCTGCCGCCTCAATCTCTGTGGGATCAATCTTGTATCCGCCCACATTGATGATGTCATCGCCCCTACCCTGCAACCTCAAGCGTCCCTGTTCATCAATCCTTCCGATGTCGGCTGTCTTGATAACTCCGTCAGTCATCACCGCCTTTGTAGCCACATCATCGTGCCAATAGCCCGTCATCAGCGTATCACCAGTGCAAGCTACGTGTCCATCTGCAGTGATAAAGAAGGATGAATGCTTCATAGGTAGGCCCAGACAACCGGCAATACATTCGCCATCATTATAGTTATAGGTTGAAATTATGCCTGTTTCGGTCGAAGCATAAGTATTGTATAGTCGGCTATGAGGCAACAGTTTGCAAAACAATTCCATGTCAGAAGCCGTCATAGGTGCAGCCCCAGTCTCTATAAAATCAATTTTATCGGCGCAGTCTTTCAGTTCATTTCTCCACAACGTTATCAGCATTCGGATTGCAGCAGGGACTAAGAACGTAGCCACTTTTGTAGGTGCTTGCTCAATCGCATGAAAGAAAGTGCGAATATCTTTCATTCCATCAATCAGGCAAATCGTAGCCCCAGCATAAATGGTGGGATAGACTTTTGAGAGACTTCCAATATGATTGAGGGGCCCATTGATAATAAAAGTCAGGTCGGATTGAAAGCCTTGGGCGCATACAAGATTCTCCGTATTTGCCCAAATGGCGTCATGACTTATCATGACAGCCTTTGCATTGCCGGTAGTTCCCGTAGTATAGAGGATGTCAGCTACCCCATTCGGGGCCGTTCCCTGTGCCAAAAGACGAGAATACTCCTCATATTTTTGCATGGGAATATCCTTATGTAACGGCACAACAACACCCCCATTGAGATGAATTGCGAAGTAGGAAATGAGGAAATCAGCTGTTGAAGTAGCGATAATAGGAATGAGTCGGCCACGCACTTCGGGCATAGAAGCAGCCTTGTCCACAACCGATTGATACAAGCGGCCATAGGTATAAGACTCCCCATTGCATAGAAGTGCAAGCTTATTGGGATGAAGTTTGGCGTTCTCGCGTAGCTTATCTTCAATGCTCATGCTTGTTTTGTTTCCGTTTAACCAGTTCAACAATGCTGTCAAGCGACTTAAAGTTCTTTGGTGTTACATCCGAATGGCCCAATTCTATGTTATACATCTCAGAGAGAACCATCAGGATTGTCGTTATTCCTAAAGAGTCAAGTTCCTGGAAAAGGAAATCAGAATCGAAGTCAACGATAGGCAAAATCTCTTCCAATCTCTTACGAATTTCTTCTTTCATAGCTATATTTTATTCATTCAATTACATGTAAAACAAACCTATAATGAAAAGACTTTCAAGTCATTATGCCCTTCTTGTTCAATAGTTAAGCTATCAATTACCTCCAGATTATCAACCAAGTCCTGCGCACAATAAGTCAAAAGAGCCTTTTTATTCTCATCCGTTTCATAGACAAGTACCTTAGTTTGTCTGTGGACTAACGCATAAAGCAAGGCAAACTCACCATATCCACCATGCTTAACAAGTACAACAGCGTGCTCATCTATAGTGTCAACGGCCTTCGTATAGTTATTATTGTTCTTTAAATTCTTGCGAACCGCACGGAAAATCTCTTCACCTTTGTAGCGATAACGGTCGAGAACAAGAGGTGAATAATAAGCAGCCGTCTCTATTTTACATGCTATCCGAGCATACTCCTGCCTATAAAAGTCGCACGTTTGGCTTGTAAGTTCGGCATAAGATAACTGGGCTTCATTCCTTATTCGCTGATAAGCTTTCACCGTTATCTGCCCAGGAAAGACCTGGATGCTATTCCTTGGCAGGACCATATTCAATCCATGAATGATGAAAGGCTGAATATCGAGCTGATATTTTTCAGCTAATAAGAACGCACCTTTATGGAAACGGCGTATCGAAGAATGTGCATTGCGGACGCCTTCTGGGAAGATTACAAGACTATAACCATGCTCAACATAATACTGAATGAGGCTATCGTCTATGGAGTTCATGTCATTCAAGGTTATAAAACCATTCCATTTAAATATCTTTTTGATAATAAGATTACTGCTAACCTTTTTATTTGAGACAAGGATTGCCTTTGGACTCAACGCCATAAACAAGGCAGCATCGAGCATAGACTGGTGATTGCTGATGACGATAGACGGAGAGAACGTTTCACTTGTAATGCCTTCTACAGAAAATCTCACACAAGGAATATGGTGAAAATCAAATAAGAACAGGCGCTGTTGATAGCTTCTGAACCACAAACGACGTTTCTCTGAAAAGGGAAATAAGCCAAACAGAATCACTCCTAACAAGTAAACGGTGATTAACTGGCTAAAGAACACCATAGTACAGAAAGCCATTATCAAGAGGTTTTTGATAGAGATTGGGCGCAATCTATACGTCCCTGATGTCCTCACAAGAAGCTTAAAGAGGAGCGGAGGGAATATATATGCCATCAAAACTACCGACAACATACCGGCTATTGTCACCTCTGCCAGCGAATGAAGTGCCGGATGTCGTGCCACAATCAGTGTGCCAATACCAATAAACATGATTGAAGCTGAGATGATAATTGAATGTTTATAGGAGGCAAGTAGCTTGCGACGATAAGCATATTCATACATAGATCCTTCGGTCATAAATATAGTATAGTCGTCACCTTGACCGAAAATAAACGTTGCAAGAATAACATTGACAATATTAAACTGCATCCCTAACAAGGCCATTATACCCAATATCCACAGCCAACTCACTGCCATTGGAACAAAAGAAAGCACTGCTAACTCAAAGTTTCCAAAGGATAACCACAAGAAAAAGAACACAATGAGACCGCAAGCTAAGCCAATGTAGTTAAAGTCATTAGACAAATGATTGGCTATAGCGCTATTCATGCTCTGAATATCAAAGCTGAAACTATCCGTGTTTTGCAAAGCGTCTTTCACTCGATTGACATCATTGCCCTTCACAGAAAGCACATTTACAACATTATATCGCTTGTCAACATGGTCTGAACTGAAGTTACCTGCAAAGAGAGATGTTGTTAATGGAGAGAAAAAAGAAAAGGGTTGAGGCCGATAACTCTTATTCAATAAAGTATAAAAGTCGTCAAAACTCTCTACCGAAAAGCCTTCCGTCTGCATAGAAGAACGCAAAGAAGTCGTCAGCTTTTCCTTGTTACGATGCAAGAAATCACGCCATAACGCCAGCCTACGCCTTTGCTCTGAAGTTGAAACTACAAACTGATTGCAAGAACTATAATCGTGAACTAACTTCGTCTTTACTAACTTATCAAGAGCTGGTTGCAAGCGAAGATTCTTATCCAATGCCCCATTCATGGTTGAATCTGCAGTCACTGCATAAACCTTTTGATACTCTCCATTGACCATCATCGTGTGTTGGAAGTAAGCCATATCAGCCTTTTGCTCGTCTGTCATGTAGTTAATATTAGCCATGTTAGCATCAAACTTTGTTTGAAAACTATAGTAACCAAAGACTAAAGTCATGACAACTACTATCGTAACTACAATGGGATTATTCTCTAATGAAACCTCACTTATCTTATCTAAGAACGTGTGTTTCACTTCCTTGGATACCTTAGAAAGGTGTGGAAGATAAATCAAGACGAAGACAATTGTTCCTATTAACAAGAAAGAACTAAACAAACCTAAGTCTTTTAAGGCTACCGATTGCAAAGGAACCAAAGCCAAGAATGCCCCCACGGTGGTGATATTACCCACGAAAAGAGGCATGATTAGCTCACGCAATGCCTGCTTTTTTTGAGGCGTATGCGTCAGATGAGCGATGAAATGCAATGGATAATTGACCGCAATCCCAAGGATTACTGAACTTATTCCTATGACTATAATCGATACACTATTGTGAATTAGAGCCAATCCGCCCATAGCGAAGAGCCAACCCCATGCAATAGATAGCGCAATTAAAAAGATATTGCGTAGATTGCGAAGCGTAAAGAGCAGCAACGCCATAATAAAGACCACCGCAATTGTAACAGATAAGATGCTATCGGACTTGATTTGAGAAGCATTTCCCACTGCAATCACGGGTCCACCGATAATATGTATATCGAGATTCCTATGGTGAGCCATCACCTTTTTACTGCATGTTTGCAATAAAGAGATGAGTTTTGCGTTGTTTTCTGTTTCACTTGCGCCGTAAGGTGAACCTATTATTACAAATGCTTTCTGCATATCCGGCGAAAAGATATGCCCATCATATAACTCAAACTTTAGGCTTGTATCTGCTCGTTGCAGTTTCTGCACGACAGGAGTAAATAGGTTTAGCGGGTCACGTTGTATGTTATCAGAAAGCAATCCCCCTGCAGGGAACAGCAACATCTGCTTATCTTGTTGCAATTGTCTATGGATGTAATCCGTCGTTTCAAGCAAACTATCCATCCTTGCATAGTCTTTCTCCGTCAGAAAGTAAGGAATATTGTTATAAACAAAGTCGGTTACTGCTGACAATTTCTCCAAATCTATCTGCGACATGACATTCGCTACGCGATGAGCTGTGTCAGTTCGCTGTATCGTTTCAACGAAAGCATCTACTGAAGTCACCATCATTTCGGGGTCAGTTTTCGTCGTATCACGATATTGAAAGACTGCAAAGATCTTATTAGCTCCTGAAATATCCTGATAAATCTTTAAGGCATTATGATGTTGACTGTCTACAGGCAGGAAGTCAGATATATCTTCTTTATAACTCAAACGAAGCACCGATACGACCAAGAGTAAAGTTACGACCACGAAAGAAAGCACACATAGCATTCTATGTGCTTTCATATAATCGTATAATCTCAGTATTGTTGCTGTCATCCTACTTATTGTTTACAGGGTTGGAATAGATACCTAAGAAGATATCTATTAGCTTTTCGATATCACAAGTGTCATATTTTTCCAAACGTTTAAGGTAATTTATAAACATAGTTTTCTGTTCATCGGTATAACAATCTCTATATTTTGTTGTCCCATATCTTAGGTCATAAGCAACGTAATTGTTGGGATAAAGACGATAAGCCTTATTGATTCGGCTATCTAAAAGCCTTGCTACAGCTTTATGATATTCGCTGTTTGTCAGGTTTTCAAATTTAGATAACTCTGCATAAGCTATCGGATCACAAAGTTCAAAGTGTACTCTTCCCTTCTCTTGTGTTATCCCTGTGAGAATACTATTAAGGTCTTCTCCCGGTTTTTTGGTATATTTTGAGAACTGAGATTCATAGACTTCAAGTGTCTTTAATATGTCACAAGGTTCCCACTCATAGGAAACCGCAACAGGAACTATATGTAACTGATCGATAGCCTTTATCTTATCTTCAGGACACGACATGCAAAACATCTTTATTATGCCTTGATCGGTCGCATCATTACCATCTTTTGTCCGCCCATTTCGTTGGGCAATCCAAACCGATTGCCCTTTTTCGGTGATGACATATCGTATATATTCCGACAAATGCTTTGAACTTCGATAGAAGTCTTTAATGTTGTTACTGGGACGTTCGACCTTAAACATCTTGTTACTCTTGCCAATATCCACCACCAACTGATTCATCATTAGGTTCGCACCGAATGTAATCTCCGTCGTATCAAAACCTTTTGTTACCAAATAATATTGTAGTAAGCTGGAATCCAGCATGATATCACGATGGTTAGACACAAAAAGATAATGCTCATTAGGGTTCAACTTATCCAAGCCAGAACAGGAAAACGCCGATATACTATGTTCTATCACACGCTGATTGACCATGCGCATCGTCTCGGTTTGAAACGCTTTAACGGTCTTGTAGTTTCTAATCCGTTCCTTAACTGCCTCTATCGGCTCATTCGGATAAACGTAAGAAGCTAAAAGCGGGAATGAAGAGCTGTTGGCAATACGCTCCATTGCTGCGGGAATCTCTTCGGCCTTATAAGGTCGGATGTCTTCAAATTGGTCCTTGTTCATTGCTAATATGGTTTTAGTTCTTTAGATTAAGTGCTTTAAGCCAATTCAAAAATTCGGCTTTCCACTGTCTACTCTCGGCTGTTCCCTTGTTTTCGGTAGCGCCAAAGCCATGTCCTCCCGTTTTATATTGTATATAACGATGAGGTATATTAAGGCTTGTCAGCGCCGAATCAAGTAGTTCTGAGTTATGATATTTTACGATTGGGTCGTCAATACAATTCACTAAGAACACCGGAGGACAATCTTTTGGCACATGAAGTTCAAGAGAAAGCAACGCTCTTAATTGTTGATTGTTCTTCTTGTTATCCCCTAACAATGCCCTACGTGAACGCTTATGAACGCATCTGTCGACCATCGTTACAACGGGATAAATAGGGGCTATGAAGGCAGGACGCTCTGAAGGAGGCAACAACTCGGCAGCAGACATCACCAAATGTCCGCCGGCTGAGAAACCCATTACACCCACTTTACTCGGTGAAATGCCATATTTCACCGCGTGATTCCTTATATATTGCATCGCCATTTGTAGGTCGTTGAAAGCATCTGGATATCGGTTGCCTCTGAATAGATATCGAAAACGGGTGAGAAAAGCCCAGAAACCTGCCGTGCGATAACGCAAAACAAAGGCCGATATGCCATTTTCCTGCAACCACTTTCCAACACTTTCGCCCTCAGCTTTCATGTCGTGCCAGAAGTAACTCCCTCCGGGACAAACGATAACTGCCACATTATTCTCGCCATTTGCTAAGTAAGGGGTCAGTGAAACCGTTTTCTTGATGGCTGTTCCCTGCCAAATGTTAACACGCTCTGCATGGTTTTGTGCACAGACAAGGAAGAGATGAAGACAAAGGAGGCATAAAATGATATAGCGTTTTCTATTCATTGACAACTTTATTTATTTTATTTATAATGTAGTTTCTGCCCAAAATAGCCTCAACAGTGTTAATAGCCGTGAGCGGAACTCCACAAAAACCCGGGAGGTTATTATTCTGTCCGGTCAACAATAGATTATCAATCTTTGTAACAACAGGAAGTTGTGACAGCATCATATTTTTGTAATCCTTGCTAAACCCACACATCGTTCCCTCTTTTGCTCCATAGAAATCACGGATGGTTAGCGGCGAAGCAGTGTTTATTTTATCTATACATGCGCTGAAATTTGGATGAAGTTCCTCAACCAATTCCAACAATTGTTGCGTTCGTTTCTCTTTCCAAGCCTCATAATCAGCGCCCCGTTTACCAACTTTAGTGCCCTCCCATTGAGCCACATCTGCATATAACATCGGAGCCGTTATTAAGGCTTTGGTGCTATAAGGCCCTTGATTCTCTTCGGGAGGTGTCATGAAAAGGAAGCCCAAAGGCCAGGGTTTATCCGCCTTTCCGAAATTCCATATTTCATCATATCTTGTCATATAAAACTCAGAATGATTGATATAAGGAAAGCTTTCGGGCTTCAACTTGATATAAACAGAAAAGGCTGAATAGGCATTTGGAATAGCATCGAGCCTCGTTCGATAGGCTTTAGGGAGTGCTTTCGCATCCATGAGCTGAAGTAAGGTGCATGGATGGATTGCCGAAATATAGTAATCAGCTTGAAACTGACGGCCCTTGTTCGTCCTTATGAAGTCAATGTGGCGCTGATTCACTTCAATCCATTCAACACTTTCATTTCGTATGATTGTTCCCCCAGCCATTTCGATGACAGAAGCCAATAGATTTGCAAACTTATCACTGCCTCCTATGAATCTACTTGCACCCTGCATATAAAGCGAACTGATGATAGCATGGACGAAAGCAGGGCTTTCATCTCCCCTGCCTCCATAGAGAGGATTCATATAAGCGACAACACTTCGGAGCTTAGTATCATTGATATACTTTGCAATAAAGGCATCTGCGGCCATCAGAAACTCATCAGAATGCGTTGTCAAGGCAGCCGAAGAAGGACGAAGATAGAATAAATCGAGCTCGTCAACTATCTTAAACACTGCATCAACATAAGCCTTAAGGTTCTCTTTTTCATGAGGAAAGTAGGCTGCTAAAGACTCAATAAAGCCCGCTCTTCCCTTTTTTATGTGGTAAGTATACTTATCTTCTGCAAAATATAAGCTATCAGTACAATCATCATCCACGTCTTTCAGTGCCACCTTATCTATGATATCTAAATACTGACAGATGCGATAGATGTTACCTCCAGGCTGCATTCCGCCCACGATATGCATTCCGGTGTCAAACTTTAAGCCAAAACGCATAAAGTTTTGCAAGCCTCCTCCTATTGTAAAGTTCTTCTCTACAACAGTTACCTTAAAGCCTTCTTTGGATAGGATAGCCCCAGTAAACAAGCCGCCTAAGCCTCCACCAATAACAAGAGCAGTTCTCATTTGTTCGCCTCCTTTATCTGTTCGTAGATTGTTTTGGCGGATAACATTTCACTACAAGTAACAATTGCACCGACCAATACACCCAACATACCATGAGAATTGACATTCTGCCCTGTAAGAAAGACATTAGGAACCCTCGTTCGTTGAGGCACTCTGCAAGCATTTCCCAAGCTTATATCCTTAGCATTCCCATACATTGACCCGGCTTCTGTGCCTGTATAATCAAGATAAGTGAGTGGCGTTGAGGTATAATAGGTTTGGATTTGCGAACGAATTCCAGGGAAATGCTGCTCCAACACACTGATTAGTTTCTCTGCTTTGGCTTTCTTGAACTCTTCATATGCTTTACCACGTCTCCCAATAGCAGTGCCTTTCCACTCCTCTACATCAGCCATTTGCATATAAGAAAGAATGACTCCCGTCGAAGCATATTGCGAATCGTTGTCTGGACAGAAATGCATATAGAGGAAACCCTTAGGCCAACTGCCCTCCGAATAGTTCTCACAATCCCACGGAGTCGCGTTCTGATACCCATAATAATTATAATTTAGGTAAGGAACTGCATTCTCTTTGAAGTGCAAATAAACAGAAAAGCCTCCAACAGTTTGGGGAATCTGATTAATCCTTTTACGGAAAGCAGGCCGAATAAGCTTTGTATCAAGCAATTCTAATGTACGCATCGGGTGCGTGTCTGAAATGACAATGTCACAAGGGATGACCTCCTTATCATTCACTTCCACCCCAATTGCATGCGTATTATCACAAAGAATCTTAGTTACTTTCTTCTTCGTCAACACCTCACCACCATAGCGTTTTAGCGTGTTCTCTAAAGCAAAAGCGATTCGATCGCTACCCCCCCTTACACGAAAAGCACTTTGATTATAAAAATCCATAATGAAAGCATGCGTTGAGAAGGGTGTTTTGTCTTTCTCAGCAGCATAAAGAGGAAGGTTTCCTACAAGCACTTTAGCTAATGTGGGATTAGTAATCACCTCGTCTATCACCTCATTAACCGACCGCAACTGATATTCCATATTCAGCGCAGCGTCTGATTCGGCATACTTAAGGGAATGTAATGATGAGGCATTTGCAATCTCTTCAACCAAGTTATAATAGTTAACGATGTTGTCATATTGGTCTGGAAAATACTCCGTCATCCTCTTTATAAAGGCTTCTTTCCCATTAGCAAACTGATAACGCTTTCCACTCAACGACACAACATCATATCCTTTAGGATCTAATTGAGATAACTTTACCGCCTGATCTATTTCCAAGTATCTCATCAGTTGATTCAATGTTTGCCCTTGTGCGGCACTCCCAATGAAATGCATACCTGTTTCAAACTTTGCACCATGACGCGTAAAGCATTGTAAACAGCCTCCAATCTGGGCTCCTTTCTCTAATATGGTTACATCATAGCCGTTCTTTGCCAAGATAACTCCTGACGAAAGGCCTCCGAGACCGCTACCTATAATAATAACCTTAGTATTTTCTTTCATTGTTCCAACCTATTAGCTATTTCCTCATTCCTTTCGATATATCGCCTGACGATAAGCCTCCAAGCTCACAACCTATAATAAAAAGCTGAGTATTTCCTTTCATTGTTCCAAGCTGTTAGCTATTTCTTCATACTTCTCGACATATCGTTTGCGCATCGTTGAGGCTTGTTTCCTCAAATCACCCATTGCAGAAAGTTCCGTCTGTGTTAAGGGTTTATCTACTTCTATGTAAAAGATTCCTTTATGTAAATGGTGACTTGTCTTAGGAAGTATCTTGCCGGGACCATAAAGATACATAGGAAGAATCTCTAAATTAAACTCTTGTGCCAAATAAAAAGCACCTTGATGGAAGCGTCCTATCCTACAATCTTTGGAACGAGTTCCCTCTGGATAGACCGCAACACTATATCCACGTGCTATGAGAGAACGTAGATGTGGCATTATCTCTTCAATCCCTTCTCTAACTGGTAAGTATTCGGCGTTACGAATAAGAGAGCCATAAAAGGGGTTGTCCCAAACCCAAGCGTTAGTTAAGAAGACTATCTTTGGAGTGAAAACCAATTGACACATTAAGTCAAGATGGGACTGATGATTACATATAATAATACGAGGTTGATTGAAATCTATACCTTTTGCTATCTTATATTGAAACTTTGTACCAGGTATACCATGATGAATCATCACGAAACGAGAGGCATGATATATCAGTAAATGAAGCCGATAGCGTTTCTTTTCAGTCATTTTACCCAGTCTTGTATATATCCAAACGAAAGGAGTAAAGACAACTAAGGTAAAGAACAAAAAGAAAAGTAGGGAATAAACAGTTCGTATTACCTGCATGAACAACCTACCTAATCGTAAAGGTAAGCTATAAACTACAGCTAAGAAGCATAGTATTGTATTGAGCAAGCTAATCCTTGCAAAGTCAATTCCTGGTCTAAAGTGACTCACTCTCTCTGCACGTGGAGGATAATAAACCCCAATAGGAATCGAGACTAACTTCACACCATGCCACGAAGCAAAGACAAGCAGCTCTAATTCTGCCTCATAACGTGAAGTCAACAACGACAATCCGTGTAACCTTTTCAAAGGATATAGCCGATAACCTGTTTGTGTATCTTTTAAGGCTCGACCTGTTTGAATGTAAAACCAGAAGTTAGAGAAGTGGTTAGCAAACTTACTTCCGCTTGAGCGCTCTACCCCTTCTAATTGTCTACTGCCTATAATCAGTGAATGAGGATATTGTTGATTGGCCCTAAGAAAAAGCTGAATATCCTCTGGATAATGCTGTCCATCCCCATCAAGTGTTATGGCATAAGAGAACCCTTTCGCTAAAGCGGCCTTAAAACCTGCCTTTAAAGCATAGCCTTTTCCTTTGTTTTTAGGATATGAAATAATTGTGATTTGAGGAATACCTCGCAAGATTTTCAGGGTATTATCCGTACAACCATCTGCTACTACAATAACATCAGTACAGTAGCAAAGCGTTTTCTCCACCACCGTTTTTATTGTTTTTTCATTATTGTAAGTAGGAATAACAACACAGATAGACCTACTTCTCAACTGTGTTTTCAATTCAACCTCTGTCATACACATTCATTACTAAAGATATTTTGGCCATCGCCTTATCCTCAGAAAGCACTACTAATTGCGCTTCAACCATGGTATTGCACTCACATCTTTCTAATTTCTTAATTTGATAAGTTAGTGTTTTCGTTTCATTAGGAGCTATTACAGACAAGAATTTCACGTTCTTTATCTTCTCAATGGCCAACCTTTGCGTGCGAAGCGTTTGTTCTGACAACAGGTTCTCAATGAGTTCTTTTCCTATTTGCACTATACAAACGCCAGGAGTAATAGGTTCTTCTGGGAAATGAGCCTTGTAAATAAAACAAGAAGGGATAAGTTCTATCGTGTAATTCATTATCCCACCCTCTTCCATTCTACGAATAATCTTATATATTTCATTATTCATTTGCATCTGCATCGCCCTCCTTCGCTTTAGATTTACTATCATCACACATTACAGAGAAAGTGTATTCTATGTGTAATCTCTCATTTTTATAGGTCGAAACTCCTTTTAACAAGTTCTCCATTACACACTGTAAATCTTGTTTAAGCACTCGACGTATAAGCCAATTGTCTAACATATCAATAAGATGTATTAGCTTTATGCGCTTTGTTTCAGGCTTATAAGAAAACGCTAAGGCTGTAATCCCAAACTCATTAAACATCACTCCCCGATATTCTTTAGCCTCTCTAACAATCAAAGTGATACCACTGAGATAGCCCTTTGGCATCTCTATGGTAGTGGCATATTTCATTTTGCAACCTATACTGTCCTGTAAGGGTTGCTGATCTGTAACGACTTGTCCCTGTACTCTGCCTGTCATTAAGGAGAGAAGGAGCAGAAAAATACTAATTAATCGTAAATACCTTTGCATTAATTGGACTATTAACTTTCACGTTTTTCATCTCAATAACCGTGCAATCGCCACGCTTTTCTACAAGTTCTACCTTCGAAACAATGGCATGTTGCCTATTAAAATGAAGAACAATCTTTTGGAACATTTGTTGCATCTGCTTCTGTTGTGGAAGCAAAGTCGCTATATATTCCGATGAGTTAGCAGAGAAACTCACCTTAAAATCTTTCTTATCATTCAAGCATTTGCCTACAACACTGTTCATCATGATGCGTGCTATCTCCTTAAAGAATTTGCTTTGGTTCACATTTATCACATCATTATGCTTGCCCTTACTAATGAAAACCTTCGAACCATTTAGGATAAAGGTATATAAATAAGGTGTAGTGTATTCCCAACGCAACTTATCACTCTGCTGATAATACATCTTTCCTTGGGATATCATCTTATCATTGAGCATACGAACTGTCTTTGTCTGCACGAAATCACAATGCATTGTTTTCATGTTTGTAGCTGCAACTTCTATCTGCTGCCTAACATTTGCCTCATTAAAACCTTGGGCAAAGCTGGCTGTTTTGGCTATACATAAAGCCATAAATAATAGCAATAACTTCTTCATTTTATATCTTTTATTTTGCAATAACACAGCAACCTAAGATGATTAAGCCTACTCCAACCCACTTCATCATTGATACTGACTCATGGAAAAAGAGCATTGCTGCGATTAGACCAAACACATAACTCAAACTTATCATCGGATAAGCAACACTCAATGGGTAATGTTTCACGATATACAACCACAAAATGGAACTCAATCCGAATAAAACACCGCTACAAGCAAACTGCCAATTGAGCAACAAACTTAACCAAAAAGTTCGTGTCCAGCCAAAAGGAAGCATCTTTTGAAGTGCAAACTTCAAAAAGACTTGTCCGCCTGCTAACAGCGAACTCTGAATAACGGCCAATAGAATTACCCTCCACATGACAATACTATGGCTAAAGAATGAATGGCAGGACGCGCTTTTAACTTCATGCGTTGCAACAAAGAATTAAACAAAGGCGTGCTTTCTTCGTGACAACCTACAAGAACTGTCTTTGCCATTCCATGCTGTAAGAGCAATTTTGCATCACGCATCGCCCAATCCAATGACTGTTCTCCCTGCGTATATGTAACGTTATAACCATGACAATGGGTTTTAATGGCGATGTTACCTCCTATCGTGTTGTGAGTACTTTGCATGAAATAAGTAGGCTTTAACATTACTTCTCCCTCATCTTTTAACTGCTCTAACAGTCGTTCACTGTACTCCAAACACCCATACTCCGTGGCAGTTATAATCGCATCGGGCTTTTCAATACCGGCTTGATTCAATGCTTCCAAAGAAGCAAGCAGCGAACTTTTCATGAGCTTTCCTAAGCGACGGGCCTCCAAAGGCTTAACATACTTGCGAATGTTCTCAAGTTCTGCCTCCGAAGTTATTTCTACTTGAGCGAGTATTTTAATCTCTTTTTCGTTGCTTTCTCGTTCAGAAATTGCCTCAACTGGATGTGCAGAAATCACCAAAGAGGTGTCGTTGCCTCCAAAACCAAACGCATTGCAGAGGATATGTTCTAAGTGAATATTCTCTACTCCAAGTGTAGGCGTGATGCCATTTGCCATCTGACAGCGCCAACCCAAGTTCGCTGGCACGAAATGATGTTGCATTGCTAAGATACAAATAACAGCTTCTATACTGCCAGATGCACTTGTTGTATGCCCCGTAAAAGCCTTAGTGCTGGACACTAACGGCATATTCTCGCCAAAAACTCGCTTTAATGCTACGCTCTCACTCTCGTCATTGTTAGGTGTTCCGGTGCCATGCGCGTTTACATATTGAATATCTTGGGAAGTCAAATGGGCCATTTCGATGGCTAATCTCATAGAGTTTACCGCGCCATCTCCGTCATTTGACGAGGCCGTTTGATGGAAAGCATCGCAGGCATTCCCATAACCTGTTAGAAAAGCGTGTGGAACCACGCCGCGATGTGCAGCCATCTCCTGAGATTCTAATACCACAAAGGCTGCTCCTTCGCCTAAATTCAGTCCCTCACGGGTGTCATCAAACGGACGACAACGATGGTGATCAAGAATCATCAACGAATTAAACCCATTGAGATGAAAGCGAGATAAGGCTTCTGTTCCGCCTGCAATAACGATATCAGCAGCCCCTGTTTCAAGGAGACGAGCACCAAACATGATTGCATTTGCAGCCGATGAGCATGCTGTTGACAAGGTCGTTACCTCAGCAAAGATACCAAAGTGAGCCGCCATTACATTGGTACAGCTTCCGCAGTCATGCTGTTTGAGGAACGCTAAGTTTGTGTTTTCGAGGTCATTAAAACAGAGTTCAGTCAGATCCATGCCTCCAACGGTCGTTCCAGAGACAAGCGTTATGCGCAAAGGAGAGCCCTTTTCTTTCTTCTTTAAGATGTCAGCAATCTCTAATTTGGCATCTTTTAGCGCCTGTTGTATGGCAATGATGCCCATCATTGCAGTGCGACTCATCGGCCGAGACAATGGAATGCCAAGAAGTTTCTTCATCTGTTCGTTTGACAAATCAACTTCTCCAACCGGCAATTCATGATGAGTTGACTGGAGAAACCTCATTTCTCCTATCCCACTTCGCCTCTCAAGCAATGATTGTAACACCTCTTGCTTGTTCAAACCAATTGCAGAAACAATGCCTTCTCCTGTGATTGCTATGTTCATCTCGTTCATTCTCCTTTCTTTAAAAAGGGAGTTTATTTCTTTCTATGTTTGCTTACATAGTCTGCTATCGATGCAACACTTGTAAAAATTGCCTTTCCTTCTGAAGGATTAGCTAACTTTATACCGTATTTTTTCTCCATAAGCACGATTAGTTCTAAGGCATCAATAGAATCCAAACCTAAGCCGTCACCAAAAAGAGCCTCATTTTCGTCGATATCTTCTGGTGTCATCTCTTCGAGATTCAAAGCCTTGATAATCTCTTCTTTCAGTTCTTTTATTAACTCTTCCATCATTACTATTATTTTATACGATACTATTTTTTAATCTTATTTCAGTCTTAAACATATTATTTATAAGCTATATATAGATCTGCTTCGAAATGTTTGTCGTCTTCATAATCAAGCCATCCCGTTATCATGGAAGTGGTTTGGTCGTCCATAAAAGCCGATTCTATGATATGCTGCATGAGCAATTCATTCTTCTTTGGTAGGATATAAAAAGAAGTTTCACCATGATATCCGTTGCGAATAGCAATTTCTCCGGTAACAATATTTGGCAGTGTATACACAAAAACAGAAGGACTGGGAAAATAGTTATCCTTATCTGCGATTGACGTTAAATATTTCTTATCAGACACTATCGATGAAGAACGATTAAAAAAGACTATTGCTCTCGCCTTATTTACATCTTCTTTGCAAGGTCCTTCCTCTCTCTCGGCCTGCAACAATAGTTCAGATGCCACAAAACCTAAACGGCAAAGGCCGTCCATTTTGTAATATTTCGGATAGTTTCCTATCTGCTGTTTATAAATTGCCGTAAGCAGATTGTGCTGAGTTTCGCTCTCATCAACAGCGAAAACCTTTTCATTAAGCCAAACACCTTGAGGAGAAAGGTGAACATGATGCTTCATTTCTACATGCGAAGGAAGTTTGGTTGTTTCGTCAACACACACATTTGGGGCAGTATCTGACTTCACTGAGCGAGCAAAAAGCGTTGCATTACAGCCACCAAAGCCCGATAACAGCTTGAGAAAAGCCTTCTTTTGTGTTGTTTGATGCGTTGAAGAGAGCTTCACTTTACCAGAAACTCCCACTTCTTCAAAGCCTCGTGTGCCAAGAATAAGATGGTCGTCAACCGACTTCATGCAAAGAATCGTCTCTATAATACCGGCTGCTCCCAACGTATGTCCTATGTAACCTTTTAATGCATTCACAGGAATGTGTTGTAATCCAGTGCGTTGAATTGCAATAGCCTCCATTTGGTCATTGAACAAAGTGGCTGTGCCGTGGGCATTGATAAAGGCCAGTTCCTCCGTATCTACGCCCTCCATAGTCGCTTGTAAAGCCTCAACCAGCCCCTCTGCGGTCTTAGATGGTGCGCTGATATGATAGGCATCATTCTTTACATAGCCATGACCAATCTGCCATACGTGGCTATTGGTGTGCAAGCTTGCCTTAGTTTCACGCGCCAAGACTATTGTTGCATACGCCTCTCCTAAGTTAAGACCTTGTCGTTCAATATCAAAAGGCTGACAAGAAAAGGCAGACATCGCGTTTAATGAATGAAAACCCGAGATGATAAAGCGTCTTGGACGATCTGCTCCGCAAACAACGGCATAATCATATGTATTAGATGACAACAAGCGTGAAGCCAAAACGATGGCTGCCAAGCCCGATATACAGGCATTACACACTACAATTGGCGTTTGCTTTATGCCTAAACGTGTAGCAATTCGTTGCGCAACATTGCCGAGATAAAGCGTTTCATCAGCTGTTTTGCCCAACTTTTCAATCTCTCCTTTCGTAGAACTTAGTATGAAAACAGTGCGTGTGTTCTTCACATCAACCCCAGACGCGTTCACAGCGCTTTGTGTTGAGCGCAACAATAGTTCCTCAAAATCAGAAGACAACAAGGAAGCCACAAAACCATGAGGGATATGTTCCGTCATAGGAGCATAGGCATGGAGAGCAGACTCCCCACGCTTTACAGCCTGATAAGTCTCTTCTGAGGTCTCACCTAAAGGCGAAATGATATTATCAGCCAATACATTTACCATGGTGTTTTGATTCATCTTAGCGCTCATCTCTTAGCCTCCACCTGCTTCCAACGCTCTTTCCACGCCTGATAGAAAGGGGGATTGTCCCACACTAACTGATAATCGAGATTCATAAATACCTGTACCGAGTGGCCTGTTGCAATCAAACTATCGTCTTTGGTATCGTGAATCTCATAATCAAAAACTATCTTTGCCGCCGCTGTTGGCCGATAAATGATGTCTATTCGCGGCGTCATTCCATATTTAATAGGCTTCTTATAATGAAAAGTTAGTTCGACTAAAGGAGCAAAATAGCCATGATCGAAAAAGCACATATACGCTAATCCGAATTTCTTTCCAAAGGCTTCACGTGCATCTTCGAAATAAAGAGGATAGGAACCATGCCATACTACGTTCATGGAATCAACCTCACTGAAACGGATTTCAAACTCTTTTGATGCTTTTAATTCTATCATCTTAATGCTAAATCTTATGCTTCTTTATTCAACTTCTTTACTCATTACGTTCCTTAATGGCTATCTTCATTTCTGATTTTGCCAGAAGTTTATCGCCGCATACTATGGTTGCTTCAGCCAAAGTCATGCCAAACACCTCTTCTTTAACCTCCACTCGAGTGGTAATTACATCGCCGACAACGGGTAACTCAATGACTTCAAAGTTGCGAATTCCACCAATAAAGCCCAACTGGATAGCCTTCTTTGAGATAAACTTATTAACATATCCAATACGGGCAGCACAGGTTTGCGCGATGTTCTCCATTAAACCAGATGCCGAGAAATGGTTTTCATCTACGAAGATATTATCAGCTTGGACCTTTGTTTCTGTTATTGTAAGTGCTCTATCAAAATAAACAAGAGAACCAATCATAACAAAAGGCTCTTGCTGTGGTAACAGTTCATGCACATCAATGGCACGAAGTTCAAGCTCAGAAGGATGTTCTACATCGAATTTATTCATTATATTATAGGATTAATCTAAGACCAAAAGTCGTAGAAATTAAACCATTGTAAAGGGTATTGACGCAGAACTGTTTCAAGTTCTGCTACATAACTATTCGACAACTGTTGCATTTGTTCTCGTCGTGGAGCTTTTTTATCATAGGAAAGTGGTGCAACAAACACCTTATAATGCTTCGAAGCGACCTTCACAACATTAACAGCTAAAGCGTCTAACCCCTTTATTGTCGCAATAGAAAGCGGCCCAAGGGGAAAGCGTGCAGTAGCGCCCATGAAACAAGAGGCTATAGATTTTGCAGAGCCTACAATACGATCAGCAGGCATACTGACGATTTCATTATTATCAATCGCTTCGTTTATCAGAAAGAGATGAGTCATATCGTCTCGTACTGGGACCATACGTATATTGTGAAGTCCCAATACTTCTTGACGCCCTTCCATGATAAAGGCTTTCTCTCCCCCATATACTAAAGCATTGAAACGCTTGAGTTTTGAAGTTAAAGTATAGCCCGCAACCTCATAACAGCCTACATGAGAGCTAAAGATTAAAAAGCCTTTTTCCTGTTTTTCCAAACGAAGAAACTGCTCATATCCTTCAATCTCCACCTTAAAACGCTTTCCTGCAAAGACTGCAAAGCGGTCGATAACGATTTGACTGAATAGGCAATGATTAATATATGTACTCCATGCAGCACGCAATTTTCCATATCTCAGCCTATAACGAAAATAACGATAAGCATACGTTCGGCTGTGGTTGGTGTTCAACAACAGACATACGGGCATTACAATAAGTGAAGTGAGCACATAAAGTAATCGTACATCCATCCATTGCAAAGACCAAACTAAGGATCGATGCATCCAACTATTGCCATAAGTAGTATTAGCCAACCTTGCTTTCGATATAATCACAGAACTGCGATAAGGTCACAATACCTTGCATTTCCTCTGGCTTAATCTTAAAACCGAAGTTCTTTTCTACGATAACCACAATGTCGACAAAGTCGAGACTGTCTATACCAAGGTCATCTTTTAACTTTGCTTCTGGAGCAATATCTTCTTCTTCAATTTCCAAATCCTCAATAAGGAAAGCCTTAACTTTCTCTTCTATCTCTTTTCTTTCCATCATATTTTTTAATGATTTATTTTAATTTTACTTCTAATATCGTATGTCCCTGCCCAATACTATCATGAACAGCAACCACCTTTAAGCCCGAACGATTAATTTGTTTCACCATATCATCAGAGTGATACATCTTACTATTGCCATTAGCTATAGCCGTAAAATAAACACTTGTCATAGTTAAACAAAGAGCAGCTGGCTCATATTTCTGACGATCCCAGAATGTTTCCATGATATAAAGTGTTGTATCTGTATGCATCACTTGAGCTGTACGAGAGAGTATACTGTAGATTTCTTCTTCAGAAAAGCAATCTAAGAATTGGCTCATCCATATGGCATCCCAATCTCCTTGAGGTAACTTTGAATGCTCATCAAGTATATTTGTAGGGCATCCAATGATGCGTTTTGCGCCCTCATTCCCGTCAATTTGCTTCGTCATTAGACCTATTTGACCGGGTAAATCGACTATAGTTACATTGACATTTGCGTCATATTGCACACAACGTAAAGCAAAACGGCCCGTATTTCCACCAACATCCATCAGCTGCTTTGGCCGCTTACTGAAAACGATTTCTAAAGCTTTATCAAACGAATGGTCACTATAGAAGTGGTCAAACGCAAACCAACTCTCTTGAACTTGCTTATCAAGTTTTGACAAGCCCTCATAGATTGTAGGCCAATCACCAAGAGTTTTCAGTCCGGCTGGCTTTCCTTCTTTGAGTGCTTCATCAAGAAAGAACATCCCTCTATAGTTTACATCGTGGTTAAAATCAATGTTTACACGCGTAGCTGGGTCGTTAAGTAGAAACCATCCGGCTTTAGATATCGTATAACAATCAGTATCTTTGTCTATCAATATTGTGCCGGCACTAAGTGAAGCCTCTAATAATATCTTCAAAGCATACTCAGATAGCGACGTCTTTGCTTTCAATTCATTCAACGTAAGCCCATCAATACTATCCCGCAAAGCCTCTAACACTCCCCACTTTACCATGAGACGTGACACCTGAAAGATAACAGGTCCCCACGCAATATACTCGGCAAGACGTTGTGCTTCCCGAGCAGACAGCTGCTCTTTTGTATATTTATCGCTTTCCGATTGAAACAAATTCATCTTATATATGTCTTTACTATCTTCCTTTAACCCAGTATAAGTTTACCCTTACTTGGCTTTCTTTATTCGGTTAATAACCTGTTTTGTTCACTCTCTATATGCTTTTATGCAACGCTTTTCATTAGCAACGCCAGCACAAGGAGCACCACCTATATTTATATAGGGCACTCTCTTTTCTACTCCTTAAACTTCTTCAAGACCAAAGCAGAGTTCGTTCCACCAAATCCAAAGCTATTACTCAAAACCAAATTCAATTCAGTTTCAACAGTTGTTATCGCAAGATTCATCTTCTCTGAGTATTCATCTGGATGCTCAAAGTTTATATTTGGAGCAACAAAATCATTCTGCATCATCAGTATACTGTATACAGCTTCCGAAGCACCAGCCATCCAACACTCATGCCCTGTCATGCTTTTAGTTGAAGAGATGAGTGCATGCTTGCCACCAAACATCCGATTTAATGCCATAGCTTCATACATATCACCTTGATGAGTGCTTGTAGCATGGGCGTTGATATAGTCAATATCCTCCGCTTTTACACCCGACATATCCAATGCACGCGTCATAGCAACAACACTTCCCTCGTCTGATGGCTGACTGATTCCCCCGCCATTGCTTGAGAATCCATATCCAATAACCTCAGCAAGAATATTGGCCCCGCGCGCCTTTGCATGCTCATAATCTTCTAATACCAAAGAAGCTGCACCACCACTCGGTACTAAGCCGTCGCGATCTCTATCAAATGGTCTACTGGCTTTAGTCGGTTCATCCATCCGAACAGAGAAAGCGCCCAACGCATCGAATGAAGCCATCGAATAAAAGTTTGTTTCTTGCGCCCCACCACACAACACTACGTCTTGCATTCCCTGCTTTATCAGCATATAACCTAAGCCTATAGAATGACTACCACTGGCGCAAGCAGCACTTATTGTGAAGTTAACGCCTCGCAAATGGAAGATAGTACTGAGGTTCATATTAACCGTAGAATTCATCGATTGAAAGATAAGTCCATAACCAAGCATAGCAGAATCATGCTTCTCATCCATTATCTTTGAAGCCTCAATAACTGGTTTTGCAGAAGAATCATTGCCAAAGATACAGCCAATTTCATTCTCACGAAGATATTCATCGGTGATGTTTGCCTGCTCAAATGCCTGTAAACTCGACATATAAGCATATCTTGCTTCCTCTGGCATGCCTGCACGTGTATGACGATCAAGCATCTTTTTCGTGATAACAGGTTCCTCAACAATTCCTGTTAAGGCTGAACGATAGCCATATTCTAAGCGTTCTGACTGCATGCCTATACCCGATTTACCTTCATATAATGACTGCTTTACGGTTTCTAAATCAGTGCCAAGACATGACCAAATGCCCATACCCGTGATGACAACTCTCCTATTCATTATCGTATATATTGTTTCTTTAACCTATAATATGGTTGCTAATAATTCAAAACTAACTAAGTATAAAGTCCTCCATTCACACTAATGACCTCGCCTGTGATATAGGCTGCCTCATCAGAAGCAAGGAAACCGACAACCGCTGCCACCTCTTCGGGCTTACCAAAACGCCCAACAGGCACAAGCTTTTTCAGTTCGTCTTCTGGCAATTCCTTTGTCATGTCGGTCTGGATGAAGCCTGGTGCAACCGCATTTACTGTTATTTTACGTGGCGCAACCTCTTGAGCAAGCGCCTTTGTCGCCCCAATCAACGCCGCTTTTGCCGCACTATAGTTCACCTGTCCAGGCATTCCTTTCAACCCTGAGAGTGAACTGATGTTGATAATTCGGCCTCCATGCTTACGCGGCATCATGTGTTTAAGCAGTCGACGCGTAATATAAAAGAAACCATTCATATTAATATCAAGCACACTATGCCAGTCTTCATTCGACATCATGAACATAACATTGTCCCGACGAATACCTGCATTGTTCACTAATACAGAGATATATTCTTCTGGATGAGCTGCTTCCCACTGGTCAATCGCTGCTTCTATTGCTTTAGGATCAGCGACATCAAAGGGTAAAAGCTCTGCATGCCCTCCATGAGCTTCAATCTCTTGCTTCACTTCCTGTGCGCAAGCATCATTTGAGTGGTAATTAATAATAACAGAATAGCACTTTGCTAAACGTAAAGCTACAGCTCGTCCTATCCCTCGCGAGGCTCCTGTTATTAATGCATATTTCATATTTAATTGAAGTATTAGTTAGTTTAAATGCTTAAATGAAAGTTTGGTATCTTTATGATTATGCAAAGATATGAAATATTTTTGAAATGATAGACAATCAGAACAAAAAACAACAATCTCGGTGTTCTTTCCCTATTTAAAGCCTTTTCTATAGTCTTTATTTCGTTTATCCTAAGGCTTTTTATTGAAATAGGACTGAAGAAATGACATAATAAGGATGAAAGTAGATTTTATTTTGCAACTTTTCTATGCAAAAGATGCTATATTCAAAAAATATATGTAAGTTTGTAAGGAAAACAAATAACTTAAAACAAATGAAAAAAATCCTACTCTTCTGCCTGTCGTTTCTGTTGACACTCACAGCAACTGCCGCTGAAAAAGACTATGGTAAATATTATCTGAACTTACCAAAAGCCATGCCTCAGCCCACAATGCCTACCATTCCCAACAATCAAGTAAGTCTTACTGACTTCGGAGCTGTACCAGATGGCATTACACTTAACACTGAAGCATTTCGCAAAGCCATTAGTAAACTGACAAAACTTGGAGGCGGACATCTGATTGTTCCCGCTGGAATATATCTCACAGGGCCTGTCTCTTTGAAAGATAATATAGACATTCATCTTGAGCGAAACGCTCTTATTTTGTTCTCTCCCAATAAGAAAGACTTTCTAAAAGCTACCGACAACGAACCTCAACCCAAAGTAGTTTCGGGCATTACCGCCAGCAAACGCACCAACATCAGCATCACTGGTGAAGGCACTATCGATGGAAACGGCCAATGGTGGCGACCGGTTAAACGTGTAAAAATGAGCGATGTAGAATGGAATCAATATAAAGCTATGGGCGGAACTATCACTCCTAAAGGCGACTTATGGTATCCTTTCAACCTCAAAACGCAAGAAAACATAGCCCCAAATGCCCCTGAACAGGAGAAGATGCGTGCTCATCTCATCCGCATTACAGAATGTAACAATGTGCTCATTCAAGGGGTAACTATTCAAAATTCGCCTCGTTTCCACATCGTACCCCAGCGTTGTAACAACGTAATTGTTGACGGAATAACCGTGCGTTGCCCTTGGAATGCTCAAAATGGCGACGGCATTGACGTAGGCAATTGCAGCAATGTGCTCATCGTTAACAGTACCTTTGACGTTGGAGATGACGCAATTTGCATGAAGAGTGGTACTGAAAAGGCCGACCAAACGAACCATTCTTGCGTCAACATTAATATCCAAAACAACACCGTTTACCATGGACATGGTGGCTTTGTTATTGGCAGTGAGGTCATTGGAGGCATGAAAAATATCTATGTAAACAATAACTTTTTCAGTGGAACGAATACGGGATTACGCTTCAAAAGCGCTGTTGGAAGGGGCGGAAAGACTGAAGATATCTTCATCAACAATTGCTACATGAACAACATTCTCAATGAAGCTATCACTTTTGAAACTACCTATTGGGACAATCATGTGGGTGCAACTCAACCCCAGAAACCGGCAAAAGATGCAGAGTTTGTGCCCAATTTCCAAGACATTCACATAACAAACGTAACCTGCCGAGGTGCAAAAACTGCCATTGCAGCCCATGGAGCACCGGGTATGGTGCACGATATCAGTATTGAAAACTCTACATTCTACTACACCGATAAAGCCACAGACATAGATTCTTCCTGCAAAATTACATTGAAGAATATAAAGTTTGGCGCACCAACTATCATGCCGCAACAATAAGTGGAAACGGAAAACAAGTCAAATTTACCCTGCCTTTTACTGCGCTAAAACGGTCAATCGTTTGTCATTTACATAGAAATGAACGTCTATTCCCGCAAAAGGCATTCCATAAACCTTATCAGGATTGTCTTGATATTGTGGGCGTGGATCTTCTTCCAACACTTGTCTGAGCTCGTCTATTCGCGCTACATCCAAGCCCTTTGACAACAAAAAGTCAAGTGCTTCCTGGCTAATGATTACCTCTAAGCGTGTCCATTGATGCTCATCTACAAAGCCGCTACGCGCATCGGCATGCGAATCAGCATAAGTGATATAGGGTTTGATGTCATAAATTGGCGTTCCATCCATGAGATCGGCACCCAAAACATGAATCACTGGGCCTCGTTTTGTTTCCCAATCTATCGTCTCTATTCTCACTGAAGAGAGTCCAAGTGCATTGGGACGAAACGGACTTCTACTGGCAAAAACGCCTACTTTCTCATTGCCACCTAAGCGTGGAGGGCGCACCATCAGACTGCTGGAAGCATGCCGATTGGCACTAAATTCCCAAATAAGCCATAGATAATCAAAGGCTTCAAGACCTCGAAGTGCGTGTGCATGACGATACTCGGGCATGAAAACAATCTCTCCTTTCAACGTCGCCACTAAGCCGCTTTGCTTTGGAATGCCAAACTTCGAACGGAAAGGTGAGTGAAATACGGCGATAGGTTCAATGTTCATAGGCGATGCTTCCTTATTTTTTTCAACTAAAATGCTATTCGTTTAACCGCAATTCATGGCTTTACACACGATAAAAGATAGAGACTATCATGATAATCAATATTGTTATCCCCCCTGTCCACATAGGGATATAGATGCCTTCCAACTTCTCTACATGCGGATTTCCACTGAGTTTTCTAAACAACACATAGCTCACTGAGGCGCCAACCAAGGCAAACAAACAACCAATCAAGATGTCACCAAAGTAGTGAACGCCAAGATACATGCGGCTATAACACGTGAGTAAGGCCCAAAAACAAAAGAAAAGAGCCAATCGCCAACGTCTAAACAAAAAGGTAACAAAGAAGGTTAACCCCCAAGTATTACTGGCATGATTCGATGGAAAGCCATAAGCGCCGCCGCGATATCCATCAACAATGTGCACAATCTTAGACACTGGGTTGTCTAAATTGCTTGGTCTGAGACGGCCTATCCACGGGCGAACAATCTGCGATGTGAAACTATCTGTAAACAGAATGATTAGTCCTATGGCAATAAGAATAGAGAAAACAGCCTTATACGAGTAGTTTTTCAGGAGCACATAAAGCAGAGAAACATACATCGGAAGCCACACCCATTTGTCGCTGATGAGCCACATCACACTGTCAAAATAGGCATTGTGAAGACCATTGACCATCAGAAACACAAACGTGTCCATGGCTTTTAGCCAAAGAAGTATATCTGTAAGTTCACCCATCATCGCCGTGCTATGTCATTATATAACTCTTGTAGATAGGCTTTTCCTTGCTTTTCTATCGTCGCCCTGTTCTGCTTTCCATGATAATACACCACCTTCTTGCTCACATTATCATAGATAATCTGTTGCGATTCGGTAGCGAGGCCCCAGAGATCTGGGAAGGTAAAGAAGGCAAAATGGGGCGCACGAGCGTCAAGCATGTCTTTACTGAACACGAAACGACTATGCTCAAACCCTAACTGTCCTAACAAAGTAGCCGCTAAATCCTGTTGCGAACCATAACTTTCTACGACGCGTGGCGACTTGATTACACCGCCAACCCAAATCATTGGGATTTGATAACGCGCTATGTTAAACTCACTTATGTCTGCAGGATAACAGCCTAAATGGTCTGGAATGAGGATAACCAGCGAACGATTCCAGCGTCCACTGCGCTTCAACTCACGGATAAAGCGACCCACACAAGCGTCAGTATAGGCGAAGGCATTCAGCACTTTGTCGTGTAAACGATGTGTAGGAACGTCAAAAGGTTCGTGAGAACTACTGGTTTGAATGATGCGCATCATGGGCCCACTTGGCTTTAGTTGCAATTCGTTTTCAACCTTTTCAAACAGCAAATGATCGGGCACTCCCCACTTACTTAGACGCTCTTTCAAGGGGAAATCAACGTCAGAGACATGGTCAGTAATTCCCATTCCCATCAAATATCCACGCAGATTGGTGAAGTCTATGTCGCCCCCGTAGTAATATTTCAACCCATATCCGTGCTTCGAAAGCGTGCCGGCAATAGACGGAAGATGATTGGTCTTGCGCGTTAACTTCATCAAACTCATCGTGGGTTGGGCCGGATAGCCACTCAATATGGAGAGTGTTCCGCGGTCAGTACGGAAACTATTGGCATAGAAATGATTGAAAAACACGCCCTCTTTGGCCAATTTATTCAACTCGGGCGTGGCTTTTGTCTTCATGAGTTCACGCGAAAAGCTCTCTAAAATGACGATATAGACGTCAGGACGCTTGGCATTTAACAATGCCGTTACACTGTCGCTCTTCGTATAAAGCATTGGGCGAACCACCTCAGCTGCCTCTTTTTCGCTCATGAAACGATATTGATGGGCAAAGTCTTCTTGCTTAGAATAGCTCTCCAACAAACTGAACACGGGGTTCACCGCCGCATGATTCAAGCGCATATCCTTACTGAAATAGGCCTCACCGACATTCATTGTCGAGGTCTTTATGCCTCCCCTGATGGGCAGAATTAATAGTCCAAGCAAGGCCAACTGCAACAAACTACTCCCTATTTTGCGCCTATTTATCTTAGCTTTTTCACACCATTTATTATCCAACCAGCGCTGCAACAGATAGACTCCCACGGCAAGTAACACCGCAACCAACATCCCTGCAGCCACCCACCAAAGGCTAATGCTCGCCAAAGCACTTGTGGGTGAGGAGATGAAATAATATATAGGTGTGGTGTCAAGTGGGAAGCCCCAGTAGCTATAAAGCACGAGGTTGAGCATGAAAGTCACTGAAAACAATAACGAAAACAAGGCCATATAGCCCCTATTCAGCCACAAAGTGAAACGTCCTTTCGCCCAAATCTCAATCAAAATCAATAGTCCTGTGAACGCCGAAAAATAACCAGCCACAGAGAAATCAAGCGGTAATCCATGCATCATTACCTGCAAAACATCCGACAAACGGCAATGTTTATATAACCCATGATGCACCAACATGAAACAAGGTTTCTGTAGAATGAACAAGAGTGTCCATAGAAAATAAGCAACAATGAATCTTATAGTGTTAATCAGCATTCTTTCTTTTACAATGACGTTCCACAGGTTTGTCGTGCAAAGATACATAAAAGAACAAACAAAACGCGTTGTAAATAGTTTTTTTATATAGATTAACATTGACGTCTTTTCATTTTACTGCAAAGCCGAACAGCCACAACCGAAACGCCGCTCGAATAAAGAAGAAAGCCCCACGTGATGTTTCTTGTTCCTCAATAGGTTGCAAATCGGCTTTTCATTTGCACCAAATAAGTGCATGACTTGACGCAGATGACCACACATTTTGACGCACATCACGCGCTCAGCTGACGCAAATCAGAAACTCAGTTCCAAGCCATTGTCATTCAACAAATTACAAAGACTTTTCCAATAGTTTTGAGTTGAACTTTCAACGCCATAAGCGGTTGCACCGAACGCCTATCTAAGACTATCCTATACTGCCTTCCTTCTAAGTTGAAGTAGGCATGCAAAGTGCTCCCGTTTCCCTTGTTATCCCTTACAATAACCATACTATGATGATGGTCAGTGCGTCTTTTCATGTATAAATAGGATGCGTTGCGATTACTTTTTACAGCGAATCCTTATTGAAAAATCAAGCGGAAAGCACGATAAAAAGCGATAACAAGGGAAACGAAGCCTATGGATTATGAAGTTTCAACCAGGTCTTCCATGAGCATACGGTCAATATATGTGATGCCATTATCAGCCAAAAGTTCATGATCTTGCATAAAAGCTTGAGCAATATTCCCACGAGAACACCGCCCCAACCAACTCTTAAAGAGAATCACAGCCTCATTGTTCTTGTTCTGAAACCATTTGCTGTAGCCAGCATTGAGATAGTCTTCGTCTATCATTCCGTCTGTTCCGATGAGGTCATCATAGTAGCGTTCGGCCTGTTGTAGATTGCATTTCAGCAGCAGAATCCAGGCAATTGTGCGCTTCACGGATAGGTTTTCGGTTTCCAAATCGAGTGGATAGAGCAGCTGAAGTGCCTCGTCATAGCGTTTCATGTGCATCAAAGCAAGCGACTGATACCATAGTAATTGCTTGTCACATCCCCTGACATAGAGCAGCTGATAGGCGCGAAGTGCTTCGTCATCATGGCCAGAACGCAACGCCGAAGCCGCGTAACAGCGCAATGTTTTATCGTCAACAAGCGACATATCGAGCATGTTTTCGGGCAACGACGGCTGTTGGGTTGCTTTGTCAAAGCTTAGTTGGCTGACAGCCCCCTGCCCCTCTTCATGTCGCAAGATGGCCACCACCACCATCGAACGGCTGGCTTCATAGGCTTGAGAATCATCGTGTTCATGATTATACAACGCATAACACAGCCGATAATAACGCTGCAATCGCTCGCCGTCAGCATGCAAAAGATGTTGCACATCGGCTTCAGAGGGCTGATAACGTCGTATCAAACGATGCAACAATTCCCATTCTTTCCGCTTCAAAGCAAAGTTCATCAACGCGACAATCTCCTTGTAAAATACACGCAAAGAGATTGCACTGTGCATGAAAAATTGGGTCGTTAGTGTTGTGTCTTGCCCCGTCCAGAACGGATTTCTGAACTCACTTCTGTAAGTGTTTAATTCAAAGAAGCGATATAAATCCTGTAGATATTGCAGGCGCTTAAAGTCTAATTGATTGGCATCTACACTCGAAGGGCGCACAAACATGTTGTCAGAACCATTCATCATCTCACGCACATTGGCGGGCAACTGGTCGTAAACCATCTTGAGTGCAAAGCCAAACGAGTATTTATCTGAACTGCAAAAAGGCCCTGCTCCAAGCATTATGTCGACAAGTTTTGTGTCACCTAACTTATCCAAAGCCTCCTCCATATCGGGATTTTGCTTAGAGAATGGCAAGAACCAATTGCTTACTGACGAGAAGAAAGGAAAGCGTTTCATCTGCGAGAAGCCTCCAAAGTAGATGTCGGCCCCTTGTTTCTGCATCTCCATCATGCGCTGCATACTTTCTTCTGCGCGTTCCATTTCCTGCTCAGCCTTATCGGGATGCAAGATATCTTCTAACGAATCGTCTTCTTTTTCCTCTACTCCGAAGCGATTGAAACGCATCTGTTGCCCCTTCATCAGTGTCGGAATAATGTCTTTTTGCATCTTTTCGTTGTCACGACGAGCATTACTGCAATAGAAGATTTGACACTGCAAGGCATATAAATCGCTTCGCAAAGCAGTGGCATCAGCGTCTTCTATCGTTGTCTTTAACAAAGCAACACTGGCTGGAAAGAATTCAAACGGCTTAGAAGATGCCACTAACGTCCAGCCCACAAAGGCGCGTTGACGCAATTCTTCATCATTATCGGTGGTGCGCCACACCTCTAACAGCAATTTGAAACGCAACGGATCAAAGAGATTTATGCCGCTAAGTGTCACGGCAGATACCAATGTTTGGGCATCAAAAGATTCTATCATTGGACTACAAAGCAACTTTAACATCGCTTCGTAAACCGCCTCATTCCAAAATGGAGAGACTACAATCGCATCGAAAACCGACGAGAGATAGCGCTGATGTTGACGTCGAAGTTCATGTGCTTTGGCTTTTCTTGTGGTCTGAGGTTCAAGAGAAAGCATCGCCAAGTCTTGCACATAGCGTGCAAACTGCTGTAAAACCTCCTCGCCACTAAGCTCAATTTGTCGTGCACTAAGCTCGGCATAACCATGATAACCGCCTTGAGTGATGGCAAGATGTAGGCGCAAATCAAACACAAGTGCATAGAGTTGGTGCAACATTGTGTCGTAGAGTTGAGGGCGCATCGGGTCTTGATAGCCCCTCAACATATAGTCTTTCATCAGTTGATAGCTTGACTTGATTTCGTCAAGTCGGGTATCAAACTTCGTGATTCCCTTTGTTTGAAGCAAATGTTCAATCGATTTCACTGCATAAGGCAGGTATTGTTCATCGATAATCTGCGACAATAGCTGATATATTGCTTGTTGTTCGGCTTGCATATTAAAAAGTTATTGGAATGACTTTGCAGCCGAAATATCTTTTGATTTCGGTGCAGTGAGGTGTTGAAAACGTAGTTTTGGCAAAGCCTTAATCGTCTTATCGTCGGCTTTACAGTATTTCTTTATCAGGTCACTATAATGTTGAATGCCCATCTCATTAATCGAATCACACACCGCATTGTAGGCTTTTGTGAACGCACGCAACTGCTTTTGGCGATGTTTTCCCGTCACTCCGGCATGTCGCAAGGCAATAACACCAAGCGAAAGTCTAAAATCTCGGCTGTCGCGTAGCATCGGATTATCCATTATTCGGGCTTTCGTGGCCTGCGGTTCCGTTAGCCAAAGTGCATCAATCTCATTGTTAAGCAGCATATCTAAGCGTATAAACACGTTGTTAATCTGTACGCGATAGACGCGCGCTTGAGTCTTAACAGTGTCTAAAGTGAGATTCGTGAGGTAGTCGGTAGCCGAAAATCGCGTCATGGCAACCATCTTATCACCAAGTTGATTGAGTCGTTTCAGTCGGGCTTTTCGATTGGAAAAGAGTTGCCAATAGGCATTCGTTGCCGTGAGATAATCAAGTTGTAAACCCCTCTTCTTTAAGCGTTCAGTGCGCACAAGG
Source organism: Segatella salivae F0493 (assembly GCF_000477535.1). Lineage (NCBI taxonomy): Bacteria > Pseudomonadati > Bacteroidota > Bacteroidia > Bacteroidales > Prevotellaceae > Segatella > Segatella salivae. The sequence continues at coordinate 40,429 of NZ_AWGW01000024.1, read as the reverse complement.
TCGCTAATCGCCCCCTCAACACGCTTATTTTGCAGTGCCGTGTCACAATCCATTTGTGCATTAAAGAACTTCAAACGCAAGTCCAATTGAGCCGTATCATAACATTGATGGTCTTTCATGATGTACAAAGGAAGGCAATCTAATGTTGGCATTACCGCGATTTTCAGTGCCAAAGAGTCTTCACGGAAGAGACGATAACGCTCTGCCCGCGACAGACGTTGTTGCTCATCATAAGATTGACCGCAGGCCGTGACGAGCAAAAGGAAAGCGAAAAGCACGATTTTATAATTCAGAAATCTCATTGTTTCAATGCATTTTTTATCGAGTTCTAAGCCTTGCAAAAGTAACAAATAATTTTGTAACTATAGAATTTATTACTACTTTTGTAGTGTTTTCAATTAAAATCAGACGGAGAAATGGCTAAAGATAAAATCGCTTATGTATGTAGTAACTGCGGACAAGAATCCACTAAATGGATTGGAAAATGTCCAAATTGCGGCCAATGGAATACATTCAAGGAGATACGTATAGCCAATGACACGGGCACAATGGCTGCAAAGACGGCAGCACATGCCGTGAGACACGCGCTCACGGGCAAGAACAAGCCCCTTCATTTGCGGGAGATTTCGGCGCAAGATGAGCCTCGTATCGACATGCATGATGCCGAATTGAACCGTGTTCTCGGTGGAGGTTTGGTGCCGGGGAGCATCGTTTTACTCGGTGGAGAGCCTGGAATTGGCAAGAGCACCCTGACATTGCAGACGATACTTCACATGGATGATCGCCGTGTGCTCTATGTAAGCGGCGAGGAAAGTACGCATCAAATCAAGATGAGAGCCGAGAGAATTGGAGGCAATAGCGAGGTAATGATACTCTGTGAAACGTCACTCGAAGACATCTTTAACAATATAAAAGAGGTGAAACCCGAACTCGTTGTCATTGATTCTATACAGACTATCTCGACAAGTGACGTCGAAAGTTCACCTGGAAGCATTACACAGGTGCGCGAATGTGCGGCAGCCTTGCTCAGGTTTGCTAAGACAAGTGGCATCCCTGTCATTCTAATTGGTCATATAAATAAGGAGGGAACGCTCGCCGGTCCTAAGCTTTTGGAACACATTGTCGATACCGTCATCCAGTTTGAAGGCGACCAACACTACATGTATCGCATTCTTCGGTCGATTAAAAACCGCTTTGGCAGCACGTCAGAATTAGGTATTTATGAGATGCAACAAAACGGATTGCGCCAAGTTTCCAACCCTTCTGAACTACTGTTAAGCCAAGATCATGAGGGACTTTCAGGTGTAGCCATCTCGTCAGTCATAGAAGGTGTGCGCCCGTTTTTAGTCGAAACCCAAGCCTTAGTGTCTTCGGCTGCCTATGGAACTCCGCAGCGTTCGGCCACAGGTTTTGACCAACGACGTCTCAATATGTTGCTCGCTGTATTGGAGAAACGCGTGGGATTTAAACTCATGCAAAAGGATGTTTTCATCAATATTGCCGGTGGTTTGCGCGTCACTGATTTGGCAATGGACCTTAGTGTGATTGCCGCCGTGTTGTCAAGTAATGTAGACACGGCCATCGAAGCAGGCTGGTGTATGGCTGGAGAGGTGGGACTGAGTGGCGAGGTGCGCCCTGTTAACCGCATTGAACAACGCATTGCAGAGGCTGAAAAGTTAGGTTTTGAACATATCATCATACCGGCTCACAACCTCAAAGGCTTCGATAAGCGCAAATATAAGATTGAACTTCACCCCGTAAGAAAGGTTGAAGAGGCACTAAGAACATTATTTGGATAATATAAACACACAGAGAAATGAAAGATTCTGTTATCATTGTAAGCGGTGGAATGGACAGCATCACCCTGCTATATGACAAAAAAGACGAGATTGCTCTTGGCATTAGCTTCGACTATGGCAGTAATCACAACGCCAAAGAGATTCCATTTGCTGAGATGCATTGCAAGCGATTGGGAATCAAACACATTACAATCAATCTTGATTTCATGCATCAGTATTTCAAGAGTTCACTGCTTCAAGGGGCTGAAGCCATTCCCGAAGGCCACTATGCCGACGAAAATATGAAGTCAACGGTAGTGCCTTTTCGCAATGGTATCATGCTATCGATAGCGATTGGCATTGCAGAAAGCAACCATCTTAAAAAGGTTTTGATTGCCAATCACGGCGGAGACCACACGATATATCCCGACTGTCGTCCCCAGTTTATTCAGGCAATAGACGCTGCCGCCAATGCAGGCACGTTTGTAAATGTGCGTGTTGAAGCGCCCTATACAAACATTACGAAGGGCGACATTGCACGCATTGGCAAACGACTCGGCCTTGACTATACCGAAACTTGGAGCTGCTATAAAGGCGGAGAAAAGCATTGTGGCAAGTGCGGCACGTGCATTGAGCGTAAGGAAGCCTTGCAAGAAGCAGGCATCCACGATGCAACGGAATATGAGGAATAAGCCTCTTGCCAACCAGCTGATGCCAAGCCAGCCATGCCATAACCGCAAGTGGGCTTTCAATGTGCCGCAAATCGTCTCGCCTTTTGACGCAAAAGGCGCTGTCATTTCATGCAAATGACGCGCTGTTTTGACGCAAATCACATTTAGAAGAAAGGCAAGCGATGAAAAAACCTGACTAAAACAAAGGAATTTGTAAAGTCTATATTGCAGTTGAGTGGCCTCAACTACGAAAAACTCTTAATTCTTAATGAATGATTTTTTGATATGGTTGGAAAAGTGTATCTTTGTAAAGTAATAGAGAAACAATATTAACTTAAAACATAAAACAAAAATGACAATCGAACAATTCAACTTTGCCGGCAAGAAGGCAATCGTTCGTGTGGACTTCAATGTCCCATTGGATGAGAACGGAAATGTAACAGATGACACCCGCATTCGTGGCGCTCTGCCTACATTAAAGAAGGTATTAGCCGATGGAGGTGCACTCATTATGATGAGTCATATGGGTAAACCTAAGGGCAAAGTAAAGCCAGAACTCTCACTTTCTCAGATTGTAAAGAATGTCTCTAAAGCCTTAAATATTGACGTAAAGTTTGCCAAAGACTGCGCTAATGCAGATGCAGAGGTGGCAGCATTAAAGCCAGGTGAGGCGCTGTTATTAGAGAATTTGCGCTTCTATCCAGAGGAAGAGGGCAAGCCAGTAGGCGTGGAAAAGGGTACTCCTGAATACGAAGAAGCTAAGAAAGACATGAAGGTTCGTCAGAAGGAATTTGCCAAAAAGCTCGCTTCTTACGCTGATTGTTATGTGATGGATGCCTTTGGTACCGCGCATCGTAAACACGCTTCGACGGCTGTTATCGCTGACTTCTTCGACAAAGATCACAAGATGTTAGGCTATCTTATGGAGAAAGAAGTAAAGGCAGTTGACGCAGTTCTCAACAACATTCAACGTCCATTTACAGCTATTATGGGTGGTTCGAAGGTATCAACAAAGATTGGTATCATCGAGAACTTACTCGGAAAGGTTGACAACCTCATTCTTTGTGGTGGCATGACCTATACATTTGCTAAGGCACAAGGTGGCAAAATTGGTAAGAGTATCTGTGAAGACGACAAACTTGATGTTGCATTAGACGTTATCAAGAAAGCCAAAGAAAACCATGTAAACTTGATACTTGGCACTGATTCTGTTATTGCTGACGACTTCAAGAATGACGCTAACCAGAAGGTTTGCCCATCAAACGACATTCCAGATGGCTGGGAAGGCATGGACGCTGGTCCTGAAACACGCAAAGCTTTCGCTGCAGCAATCAAGGGATCTAAGACAATTCTGTGGAATGGTCCAGCCGGAGTGTTCGAGTTTGACAACTTCTCTGGCGGCTCACGCGCTATTGCTGAGGCCGTTGCTGAAGCCACAAAAGAGGGTGCTTTCTCTCTCATTGGCGGTGGAGACTCCGTTGCTTGCGTCAACAAGTTTGGCTTAGCAGACCAAGTTTCCTATATCTCTACCGGCGGTGGTGCCCTGCTTGAGGCTATCGAAGGCAAGGTTTTACCAGGTGTAGCAGCTATCCAAGGTGAGTAAAACAACGCTGAATTTAACATTATCACAGAGCATTCGGGCAACCAAAAAGTTGTTTTGAATGCTCAATAACGAAGTGAAAAGAACATCTTCCACAGCAATTCATTGCATGGAACATCGTTCTTTTCATTTCCATTTCAATCACACGCAATGCACAACGAGGCTCAATCAGTAGGCGAAAACCACCATGAGCGACCGCCTTTAACAAGGAGTCAGTGTGCAACACCCGACCTATGGTAATCAAAAGGAATTGAGAATACCAAATTGTTAACAATAAAACATATATCAAAAAAACATGAAACTAAAAACATTATTAGCTACTGTCTGTCTACTTGGCAGTGCAATCTATCCCTCAACTGTGTCGGCCCAGTTCAAATGGCCCTACAAAATAATGAATGGAAAGGCTGTAACAGGAGTGCCAACACGTGAGGCTGGCCAACAAAGTGCACTCAACTTGGTCACACCTAAGCTGAAAGTGGTGCGCGTTGCCTTTGTAGGTTTGGGCATGAGAGGCCCTGGTGCCGTTGAAAGATGGACCCACATACCCGGCATTCAGATAATGGCCTTGTGCGATTATGAACAAAAACGCGCCGAAAGATGCCAGGATTTCCTTCGCAAAGCAAGTATGCCTGCTGCAACAATCTATTCAGGTGAGGACGGCTATAAAGCGCTTTGCAAACGTAAAGACATTGATCTTGTCTACATAGCTCCCGATTGGAAGCATCACTTTCTCGTAGCCCGTGAGGCCCTGTTGAATGGAAAACACGTGGCCATTGAAGTGCCAGCAGCGATGAATATGGCTGAAATCTGGGAACTTATCAACCTTTCTGAGAAGAAGAGATTACATTGCATGATGTTGGAAAACTGCTGTTATGACTTCTTCGAACTTAACGCTTTGAACATGGCACAGAAAGGAGTCTTCGGCGAAATCCTTTATGCTCAGGGTGCATATCGCCACGATTTGACTCCCTTCTGGAATGCATATTGGAAACAAGGTCCACAAGATAAGCTCGGCTGGAGACTTGATTATAACATGAAACACCGTGGAGACGTCTATGCAACTCACGGCTTAGGCCCTATCGCTCAAGTCTTGGATATCCACAGAGGCGACCGAATGAAGACGCTTATCGCCATGGATACCAAATCGGTTAACGGCAAAATGCACGTTGAACAGATGTCAGGTGAGAAGTGCAATGACTTCAAAAATGGTGACCAAACGACTACACTCATCAGCACAGAGAACGGAAAAGTTATGGAGATTATCCACAATGTGATGACTCCTCAGCCTTATAACAGAATGTATCAACTAACAGGTACCAAAGGCTTTGCTAACAAATATCCTATCGAAGGCTTTGCTTTGTCCTCAAAAGAACTATCAAAAGCCGGTGTAACTCCATCTGCAGATGACCTCTCGGGACACTCATATCTTCCTCAAAAAGATGCTGATGCACTGGTTCAGAAGTATGAAAGTCCGATTGTAGCCAAGTATGAAAAGGAGGCAAAAGAAGTTGGTGGACACGGCGGAATGGACTTCATCATGGATTCACGCTTGGTATATTGTCTGCAAAATGGCCTGCCCTTAGACATTGACGTCTATGACTTGGCTGAGTGGTGTTGCTTAGCTGAGCTTGGTTCTATATCCATGAATAACGGTAATATCCCTGTAGAGGTGCCCGATTTCACCCGTGGTGAGTGGAACAAGATACATGGTTTCCACCATGCTTACGCCAGTGCTGCCGACGAAAAGAAGGCTGCTGACGAGGCTGCTGCCTTCACTTTGAAGCTTAAGGAGCAAGGCAAGAAATACTGGGAAAAGGTAGATAAGGCTGCCAAAAAGAAGTAAAAAGAGGCACAGGTGACTGTGCAAACGCATAACTTCATCGCAAGCAGTGTGTCAATGGTTCATCCATCGTTTGGCACACTGCTTTTTGTTTTCTTCAGTTCCAAAGTTGTTTGCAGGATAATTTTTAGTGTAACGTGGCATGGATAAACGATGTTGTTATCCCCTATCCCACCAATCCACCTTTTGATATGGCTGAAATCATCGCGTGAAATCGCTCATATCGCCGTGTGAAATCACCCAAATGGAGACTCAAAATGACAAGAATCACAACCTCCTATACAACAATGTTGATTTACAAGTGTATGATATTGATTATCAGCGCAATAACGATTGCAAGGCACAAGGGCGTGAGGCATTCAGAAAAAGGAAATCAAAGCTGCCGCCAGCGCCTCTATTCCACCCAAAGATAGCTGCCTTCCAACTGAATCAACTCTTCGTGAACAAGGTATTCCAAGGCTTCATCCAAATGGCGTTCAGGCAGATGCAGCGTATCGAGGTCTGTGAGATGATGACGCTGATGGTCTGAAAGAAAGTCAAGAATGGCCTGCCTGCAAGTCTCAATCTTTTGCTCACTCGCCGACTTTTGGCCCCTATCAAGACACACATCACATCGTCCGCAATCCTCCGAGTCAGTCTCTCCGAAGTATCGAAGCAATTGTCTGCTGCGACAAATCTTGTCATTTTCGGCATAGGCAATAACGGCTTGGATACGTTTTTCAAACTCCTTTTTGCGGTCTTCATACACAGCTTTCCCTATCACCAATTGCTCGCCGTCTACCCTACTGCGTAGAAAATTGATGTAAGGCATCTTGCGCTGTGGAATAAAATGCAGGATATGACGCGCATTAAGGTTCTTTAAGATGAGATAAAGCTGCTGTGGAGTGAGCCCAGTTCTTTGTGCAATGAGCTGCTCATCAATATAGACATAGTCGTTGAAAAGCCCTCCATAAAGGCGCATCAAGGCATCAATGACGAGGTCTTCTCTCGCACTAAGGTTATCCAACAGATAGAGTTGATTGCGCGATAACAGGAACATGAGTCGCGCACTATTATTGGGATCATTCTCATAAAGAATGTAACCCAGTCGCTCAATGATGCGAAGCGAAGCATCGGTCAGCGTCAGTGAGAGATGATAGGCACTACAAAACTCCGCAATGTTGAATGAAAACGTGTGCCCACCCCCGCTTCCTACACCAATCTGATAATAGTAAGCGAGCGAATCATAGACCTTACGAATCTCGTCTTTTTCAGGGAAATTATCTCCAATACGCTTATGAAGTTTGCGCGCATCGGCCGAGTTATAGAGCAAAACAGCATAGGCTTTCTTGCCATCTCGCCCCGCACGACCTGCCTCTTGGAAATAAGCTTCGAGCGAATCTGGGCTATCCATGTGGATAACCACCCTCACATCGGGCTTATCAATGCCCATACCGAAGGCATTAGTAGCTACCATTACGCGAGTGTTATCACGCTGCCAGTCTTGCTGTCGGATGTCTTTCGTGAAATGTTCTAAGCCAGCATGATAGAAGGTTGCCTTGATATCATTGTCTTTGAGCAGTTGAGCGATCTCCTTTGTACGCTTTCTACTGCGCACATAGACAATGGCACTGCCCTGCACCGCCTGTAAGATATGGATGAGTTCCGCCTCTTTGTCTGACGCAATTCTAACGACATAACAGAGGTTTTCGCGTTGAAAGCTCATGCGAAAGACATTCTTCGCCCTAAAGTTTAAACGTTCCTGGATGTCGTCAACAACGTCAGTTGTCGCCGTAGCGGTAAGCGCAAGGATGGGCACTTCGGGCTTAATCTTGCGCAGTTCTGCAATGTGTAGATAGGAAGGTCGAAAGTCGTAACCCCACTGACTGATGCAATGTGCCTCATCAACCGTGATGAAGCTGACGTGCATGTGGCGGAATTTAGACAGGAAAAGTTCGGAAAAGAGCCGTTCAGGAGACACATAAAGCAACTTCAACCCACCGAAAACAGCGTTCTCAAGCGTCTTGATAATCTCCTGACGCGTCATGCCTGAGTAGATGGCGGCAGCCTTTATGCCCCGTTGAAGCAGATGATCCACCTGGTCTTTCATCAGGGCTATGAGGGGAGTTACAACGATACAAACTCCCTCTTTGGCTAAGGCTGGCACCTGAAACGTGATAGATTTACCTCCGCCCGTAGGCATAAGTCCCAAGGTGTCGCGTCCTTCGCCTATGCTATGGATAATGTCTTTCTGAATGCCTCGAAAGTCATTATACCCCCAGTACTGCTGCAACAGCTGCCGATATTCCATGTCTTGTCACTACTCCTCAGTCGGAAGAGCCGCTTGTGGGTGTTCTTCTTCAGGACGGATATCTTCAATCTGCAACTGCACTTGATTGCGTTTGAACACATTTGCCTCAATAGTGTAGGCAATATCAAAGGCGCGTTTGCTCTTGATATAACGCACAGAACCACTTTGTCCGAAGGCAATGCCATTGACAACCGTGCTTGATTTAGAGTCAACGAGTTCGAGTTTGATGTGCTCTTGCTCGCGTCCCACAACCTTACTCGTGCCATAATCATAGACGCCTTGCGTGAAAAAGAGCGGTTTAGTGCATTCAGGTCCGAAGGGAGCAAAGCGTTTTAAGTCGTTGAATAGCTTCTTTGTGATGTCTTTAAAGTCAAGTTTTGCATCAAGATTAATGGTTGCTTCCGTCAGTTCGGGGGCGATATGGTCTTCTACATACTGCTGAAACTTCTTGCGGAACAATGGAATATCATCCCAACGTAGCGTCAAACCAGCCGCATAAGTATGTCCACCGAAGTTCATCAACAAGTCTCGGCAGTGCTTGATAGCCGCGTAAACATCGAATCCAGTAACGCTGCGTGCCGAGCCAGTAGCCAGATCTCCGTCGCGCGTTAGCACCACTGTAGGCCGGAAATAGATTTCCGTTAGTCGCGAAGCAACAATCCCTATGACACCTTTTTTCCAGTTTTCATCATATAAAACGATGCTGGAGTGATGCTTTTGGCTTTCAAGTTTTGAGACAATCACATTGGCCTCTTCGGTCATCTGCTTATCAATGTCCTTGCGTTGCTCGTTATATTCGTCGATGTGTTTAGCCTTCTTGAGCGCTACATTATAGTCTTTTTCAACCAAAAGGTCAACACTTTCCTTTCCATTCTCCATGCGTCCAGAGGCATTTATGCGTGGACCAATCCTGAAGATGATGTCACTCATCGACAACTCTCGGCCGTTTAGACCGCATATATCGATAATGGCTTTCAGGCCGATACTTGGGTTTTGGTTGAGTTGTTTAAGCCCATGGAAGGCCAAAATGCGGTTTTCATCGGTGACAGGAACAAGGTCTGCAGCGATTGAAACGGCACAAAAGTCGAGCAAAGGGATTAGCCGTGAGAACGGAATACCATTGTTCTTAGCCCATCCTTGCATAAACTTGAAGCCTACTCCACAGCCACACAGCGACTTGAAAGGATAGCTGTCATCGGGCCGTTTAGGGTTAAGGATGGCAGCAGCTGGCGGCATTTCCTCATCCGGTACATGGTGGTCACAGATGATAAAGTCTATACCGAGCGACTTTGCTAAGGCAATTTCCTGAATTGCTTTAATGCCACAATCTAATATAATGATGAGTTTTACACCCGTTTCCTTTGCATAAGCTATTCCCTTTTCACTCACCCCATAGCCCTCATCATAGCGATCGGGGATGTAATAATCAATGTTTGAATAGAACTGTTGCAGAAACTTATACACCAAAGCCACGGCAGTACATCCATCGACATCATAGTCTCCATAGACCAAAATGCGTTCCTTTCGGCCCATAGCATCATTGAGTCGATCCACCGCGACATCCATATCTTTCATCAAGAACGGATTAATCAGGTCGGCTAATTGCGGTCGGAAGAATCGTTTTGCAGCCGATTCTGTCGTTATTCCGCGCCTTATCAGCAGCTGTGCAAGTATGGGATGAATGCCCAACTTGCCCGAAAGCTCATCTGAAGCCTGCTTTTCTTGTGGTGTTGGTGGTTCGTAATTCCATTTAAAATGCATTTATATCGTTTTTATTTTCTTCTGAATGAGGGTATATCAAGAGGCATACCAGCGGATTTTTCATGTTTCATTACACCAATCCGTGCCCAAAGATACGAAATAAAAACAATAAAAAAGCACAACCGGAAGTTTTTTTTCCAATTGTGCTTTCTAATTCTTTATGATTCAAAGCTTAGATACCGAGCTTCTTACGAATGTCTTTTGGCACTGCATTTTTATTGACAATGAAGTCCATTGTGTTATTAGCGATGTAGTTCTTTGTCATATACCAGATGCCTTTATAGTCGCCTGTTTCACCCCAAGAGTTCTTCACCATGTAGTATTCTTTGCCATTTTGGTCCTTAGCAATACCATAAATCAGCATACCATGGTCGTCAGTTAGCTCCCAGTTATCAAAGCGCTCTTGACGCAGTTTCTGTGTAGGTGTAACCTCAGGAACCTTGCATCCTAATGAGTCGAGCACGTTTTTCTTTTCTGTTTTCGTGAGTTTCAGCCAGTGTGCCATATCACTTCCGCTCAGGCTTTGTGCCTTTTTAGCGTCAATAGAGTATGCCAAGCCATCACGAGTAAAGCCCGGTTCTGAAACATCTCCACCCCAAGCTACGGTGTAACCATTCATTACAGCATTGTCGATGATGCGCATCATATCGTCAAGAGGTAGGTTCCATGACAATGGGTTGCGCCAGTTGTCTTGCACCTCAACAGCAAAAGCGGTCCAGAATGGGTGGTGTGTGTAGCTTGTGAAGCTTTCATAATCGTCTGGATTGATTTCCAAGCTCTGTGCAAATGACATCGGTGTGTAGCTCTTTCCCTGATAAGTGAACTTCTCTGGGCATTTACCGAGGTAGGCATCGATGATTCCATGCAACGCAACCTTCCACTGAGAAGAGAGTTTATCCGTCTTAGATTTAGCCACAGACAACACATAAGGAGTCATCACATCAAAGAATTCGTTGAAGTTATTGAGTGAATCTCCATAGAGCGTACCAGGCAATGGCATTGCGTCTTCAGGGCAAATGCCATAGTGTTTCAAACAATAGATGGGGTCGTATGCACTACCTCCCTGTGCAAATTGGCAGTCGCCATGCATGCGAACCACTTGTACTGCACGATCGAAATAAGTCTTATTGGCTACAAAAGCCTCACATAAGTCATACGTTTTTCCCGTTTTTTTCAGAATCTCGGCCTCCAAAAAGCTCAGTGTTGAATAGTCCCAACATGTGCCACTACGGCTTTGGTTCTTAATGCTTGTAATCTTGTTTTCCTTGATAACAGTGAAAACAGGTTTGTTCGCATTACTCTTTTCTGCTTTCTTCTCTTCTGCATTAACGTTCAATGCCACCACGGCAAGGAGCGCCATCACTAATAATTTTCTCATTTAATCCAGTTGAAATGTTGTTATTATGAATTTTCTCTCACGTTGTTTTTTAATTTTTCTCACGCCGATTTGAATCTCCTCATCCATCGATTTGATTCATTTCTCGCGCCGTTTTGAATCACTTCATGCGCTGTTTTGAATCGCTTCACGCGCTTAATTGTTGGCCATAAACTCCTCAACATCCTTGGGATGATAAGGGATGCGGTCTTTTCCAATAAAGCGGCAGCCCTCTTTCGTGATCAACACGTCGTCTTCTATACGGATGCCTCCAAAGTCTTTATAAGCTTCGAGCTTATCAAAGTTGAGGAATTCTGCACAATGTTTCTTTGCCTTCCAATCGTCGATGAGGGCTGGGATGAAGTAGATTCCCGGCTCGTCTGTAACGACAAAGCCTTCTTCCAAACGTCTACCCATGCGCAGATTATTGGTTCCAAACTGCTCAAGATTAGGCCTTGTTTCTTCATCAAAGCCTACATTGACCTGGTCAAAGCTTTCCATATCGTGCACATCCATACCCATCATGTGACCCAATCCGTGGGGCATGAACAGCGCATGTGCACCAGCACGCACGGCCTCTTCAGTGTCGCCTTTGGTCAAGCCGAGTTCTTTCAGGCGGTCAAACATCAGACGGCATACGTTGAAATGCACGTCGGCATACTTCACACCGGGCTTAGCCACGTCTAAAGTATGGTCATGGCAGGCCTCAACAATGCTGTAAATATCCAACTGACGCTGTGTAAACTTGCCGTCAACAGGCATTGTTCGCGTGTTGTCGCTACAATAGTTGTTGATGGTTTCTGCGCCTGCATCGCACAAAACGAGGCGTCCGGCTTCGAGTTCTTTCATTGATGGTGCCCCATGAAGTATCTCTCCATGCTGCGTATAAATGGTTGGAAAACTAACCATTGCACCATAAGAGTGGGCAATACCATCCACTTGTCCGCTTACAAACTTCTCGGTTACCCCAGGTTTTGTTAGTCGCATGGCCGTGGTATGCATCTTATATCCTATGACAGCTGCACGTTCCAACTCCTCAATTTCTTGCGGTTCTTTCACCGAACGCATCTTAACCACTGCCTTGATTAGCGTCATACTGGCAGCCTCTTTCTGCTGAATCGGATGCACACCCAATAGGTCAAAGATTTGAATCTTTATGTCATGACGATATGGAGGCAGGAAATGTATCTTGCGATGTTTGCTTAAAGCCTCGTTGCATACGGTCTTCAATGACCGCATCGGCAAGGTTTCTGAAGCACCACAACGCTGTCTCATCTCTTCCATGCTATCCACAGAACCATACCAAACGATGTCTTCGATGTCGATATCATTGCCTATCAAGAGGTCTTTATCATTGTCGATGTCGATTACTCCAACAAGTCCATCGCGCTGAAGTCCGTAATAATAGAGGAAAGAAGAGTCCTGACGGAAAGGAAAATACCCATTGTTTGGGAAGTTAGCCGGTGACTCATTGTTTCCAAATAGAATGATGATGCCTTCCTTAACAAGCTTTTTCAGCTCGTCGCGGCGTCTTTTATATGTGGCTGTATCAAACATATCTTTTATTATTTAATTTGCCTACAAAGTTACACAATTTTGAGATTAAAATGCTATCTTTGCAAGAAAATTAAGCGAAATAGTGAAAATTTATCAGTAGATCATGAAGATTAACGGCAAAACAGGGCTTGTTCTCGAGGGCGGTGGCATGCGAGGAGTGTTCACAAGTGGTGTGCTCGACGCGTTCATGAAACACAATCTATACTTCAAATACATTGTGGCGGTTTCGGCAGGAGCCTGTAACGGCATGAGTTATGTAAGCCGTCAACCCCGCCGTGCGCGTGTTTCGAACATTGATTATCTGGCCCGTTACCGCTACATTGGACTGCGTCACCTTGTCACTCAGGGCTGTATCTTCGACCAAAAATTGCTCTACGACAAGTTTCCCAATGAGCTTTTACCATTTGATTTCGATGAATATTTCAAACATTCTCAAAGTTTTGAAATGGTCACAACAAACTGTTTGACCGGTCAGGCTATGTATCTCAGCGAGGCACACGACCGCCAACGTTCGCTCGATATTGTCAAGGCATCGAGCAGTTTGCCCTTCGTGAGTAAGATTGTCAACGTTGATGGACTTCCCATGCTCGATGGAGGCATCGTCGATAGCATCCCTGTTCACCGAGCAATTGAAACCGGACACGACCACAATGTGGTTATCTTGACGCGCAACAAGGGCTGGCGCGACACAGGGAAAGACCGCAAAGTTCCGGCTTTTATCTATAAAAACTATCCACGATTGCGCGTGGCTTTGAGCCATCGTCTTAAGGTTTATAATGCTCAAATGGATCTCATCGACCGCTTGGAAGCCGAAGGTCGCATCACGTGTATTCGCCCGTTGCGCCCTATGGAGGTGGGGAGAATCGAAAATGATGTGATGAAACTTGAGCGCCTTTATGAGGAAGGATTCGCACTTGGAGAGCAGTTTGCACAAGAAAATTTATAGCGTCAGCAAGCCTTTGCCTTTATCTTTATTTGCATCTTTCGCTATTCCATGATATACCAAGCGTTTTCCCATGAGTCTACCAGCCTGTTTTTAAGTCATTCTTGGCGTTTTTTCATGATGCACCAAACGTTTTCTCACGCTGTACCAAGCGTTTTTTCATGATGCGACAGATGTTTTCCCATACTTTTTTCACGCCGAATGAACCTACGAATCAAGCGCAAACTTCACCGCGAAAGCTAAGCTTTCACGCGCTGACGGAGGCCATTTCATCTCCCCTTTTGATAGCTTTTGGCGCATGAAATGACCGCCTTAGCGTGAGACTTAGGCGTTGTCTACGATTTCTTTACCAAACGGAGCCAAAGCCAAGCCCATCAAGCGGAAGTGCATCTTGCCCCAAGGAATCCCCACGATTGTGATGCACAGCAGCAGGCCGAAGCCGAGATGAGTCAGTGCAATCCAAAAACCGCCGACGAAAAACCACAGCATATTCATAATCATACTGAGGCAACCGCTGTCCTGGGGCTTGCTAACCACGTGTGAACCAAAGGGCCACAGGGCAAGAACACCAAGTTTCAGGGTGGCAAAACCAAACGGAATGCCGATGATTGTGACCATCATCAGCAACGAAGATACAAAATATTCGACGGCAATTCCAAATCCGCCAAAGACCAACCAAATGATATTTCCAAGAAGTTTCATGTTGTAATGTTTCGTGTTATGTCGGACAAAGATATTAAAAAAAGGCTGAACGACAAAACAAAACAGAAGGGGATTGTGCCTTATTCCTGCACACAGGGAATGAAAAACAGGCCTTTTTTTCGCATATAAACACGCCTTTTGGGTTGTCCTAACCTATTTTTCATTCCCCACCACATAGGTCAACACATAGTCATCGGTTATGTTTACTTCCACCTGATGACGTGTGTTTGCCTTCAAATTCTCAATGAAACAATGCGTCATCGCACTGTTATCGAGCGTTACCCTCATATCAAAATACTGAAGATTTTGAGCGGAATAGTATTTATAAAGCGTTTCTTTGGCACACCAATTCACCAATTGTGCCGTGACCTCTGCCTGCATTTCGTCGTCGCGCATAAAGCGATGAGCTATGCGACTGACGCGATTGCTGCGATATTCTATGTCAACGGCCACCTCAGAATGAGGCGAAACCATGACGGCAGCATAGCCTTTGGTGTGACTGATACTGATGTTCCATCCTTGAACAAAGGGCTTTCCATCGGCATTATGCGTGATGATTGGACAATCGTTGACCATGTTCCACAGCAGCGAATAGACCGCAAGTTTCTCTAAACGCCGTGCCAGGCTCTTGCATGCAGCAATCTCTTGCTGAAAGATGGTGTGCATTTCGGCCTGCGAAGTAAGAAAATCATCAACGTCTTCTTCAATCTTCCACACGCCCAATCGCACGTCTTTGTCCAGACTTTTCACGAAAAGCAATGGCATGGTTTAGTTTTTTTGGTGAATCGTAACCTTCACTTTTGCGATTCTACGCTCTTCTATCGAGAGGATTTCGAACGTGAAATTTTCATATTCTATCTTCTCATGAGCGCTTGGAAAGTCGCCTTTCAACTCCAAAAGTAAGCCAGCAAGCGAGTCAGCATCGCCCTCAACCTCATCAAATTCGTCGTCATCAAGATTCAGAATCCTACAGAAATCAGCCAGTAAAACCTTGCCTTTGAAGATATATGTATTATAGTTTAGCTTCGTATAGAACTTCTCTTCTTCGTCAAATTCGTCGTTGATTTCGCCGACAATCTCCTCCAAAATATCCTCTAAAGTGACCAAACCGCTCGTGCCACCATATTCATCTACGACGATGGCGATATGCACTTTATTCTCTTGGAACTCGCGAAGCAGGTCGTCAATCTTTTTCGTTTCGGGCACAAAATAAGGCGGACGGATGAGACTTTGCCAGCGGAAGGCGTCGGTTTTTGACAAATGAGGCAGCAAGTCTTTAATGTAAAGTACGCCTCGAATATTGTCGCTGTTGTCCTGATAGACAGGGATGCGGCTGTAATTATTCTCAACAATACACTTCAAGACATCCGAAAAGCTGCTTCGAATGTCAAGATTCACAATGTCTTGTCTTGAGGTCATGACCTCTTTGGCCGTCTCGTCGCCAAAGCGAATGATGCCTTGCAGCATGCTTTGTTCGTCTTTTATATCGTCTTTGTCGGTGAGTTCAAGCGCCTGTTCAAGGTCATCCACACTGAGTTGGCGGTTCTTTTGCTGCATAATCTTTTCGGCATAGACGCCACTTTTGATGAGAATCGTCTCTAAAGGCCAAAAGAGTTTGCGAATGAAGAGCACACCTCCAACGGCAAAACGGCAAAATTTCAGTGCGTTCTGTCGGCTGTAAACCTTGGGCATTATCTCGCCAAAGAGCAGCAACAGAAACGTTAACAGCACCGTCAACACAATGAATTCAAGCCATTGCGCCTTAGGTCCGAAGTGCACAATTGAGTTGAAAATCAGATTACAAAGCATGATAATCGTCACATTGATGAAGTTGTTTGTAATCAGAATAGCAGCAAGTGTGCGCTCACTATCCTCGCAAAGGATGTCAATGTTGCGGTCTTTCACATTGTGTTCGGGTGAAAGTTCTGAAATATCGGAGGGCGAAAGACTGAAGAAAGCGATTTCAGAACCACTGGCAAATCCCGAGGCTAACAATAAAACTACTGTCAGCAGCATACAGAAAACGACGCCAATCGAAGGCGATTGGAACGTCACATCTGCAAAAGATTCAATAAAAGTGGTAATATCCAAAAGTTGTTTTTTTAACTACTAAAATGGTAAACCTCCGTCATCGGGCGTGTTTTCAGCCTCCCGTTGGTTGGTTTGTTGCGTTTGATCGGCTGCAGTTGATTGTCCAGCAGACGTTTCATTAGCGACAGGTCTGGGGGTAAGCAGCTCCATATTCTCGGCAAGAATCTCCGTAACAAAGCGTCGTTGACCTTTCTGATCGTCATAACTGCGGTAACGGATTCGGCCTTCTATATAGAGTTTATCCCCTTTATGCACATACTTTTCAACGATTTTTGCCAAGCCACGCCACGCCATAACAGTGTGCCAATCGGTGTGATCGGGCACCTTAGTACCATTTTGCAGCGTGTAGCCTCGCTCTGTTGTGGCCAATGAAAACGTAGCCACCGCCTGGTCTTGGTCGTAATAACGCACGTCGGGTTCTTTTCCAACGTTTCCAATGAGCATCACTTTATTCATCGTTGTCTATGAGTTTAAGGGTTGAAATGACAGAAATCATGCGGCAAAAGCCTACTTCCACATGCCAAGATACTTGAAATGAAAGTTCTTTCCTTTGGCAGAAGGGAATTGCGAACGACTGTCTACACGGCTGCGCAGATAGTCAACGATTCGGGCATAACAATCTTGTCCAGAGTTAGCTTTGCACTGAGCAACGAAGTGAGTGTCGCGATATTCGTGCTTGCCTGTGGTAGGAACCATGACAACACGCTTGAAATCAAGTGTACCTTCATACCATCCCGGCTGCATTTCAGTGAGTCGTGTCATGGCCGAAGCAGCCAATTCATGCTTATCAATGACAGGAGCAACGGGGCGAACAGCCTTCTTCTCTTTGAAATCAGCCATCGTAGCAGCCATTGTTTTAATAATGATGAAGTAGACACGTTGACGCACTTTATAACGTTTCGGATAGCAAACATCACTGGCAACATAGTCGCGTATGTCTGCCTCTAAATCCGGATTCATTCCTATTTCGGGTATAGAGCTTAAAAAATCAAGCGCCTCTTCCACATTTGGAACAAGCGTTTCGCGATCAAAATATCTTAAATATAAATTCATTGATGTGTATGTTTCCCTTAGAAAAAGAGCGGAAAACGGGACTCGGACCCGCGACCCCGACCTTGGCAAGGTCGTGCTCTACCAACTGAGCTATTTCCGCAGAGAAATAAAAAAGCCTTATTTACGTGTGAAGAGGAGGAGACTCGAACTCCCACGTCACAATTGACACTACCCCCTCAAAGTAGCGCGTCTACCAATTCCGCCACCTCTCCGACATGTAAATGCATTCTGAATAATGTGCCCAGAACAGGACTCGAACCTGCACGTCGTGAAACACACGCACCTGAAACGTGCGCGTCTACCAATTCCGCCACCTGGGCAGGCATCGAAGAAACATTCTTCTTAATGTTATATTCAGAATGTATGAGCGGAAAACGGGACTCGAACCCGCGACCCCGACCTTGGCAAGGTCGTGCTCTACCAACTGAGCTATTTCCGCAATTATCCTTTGCAGGAGCATTTCTCTAAATGCGGTGCAAAGGTAAGACTTTTTTTTAATCAGCAAACTTTTACTGCGTTTTTTTGAAGAAAATATCACAAATCGACCTCAATCCATTCGCTCACGATAATCTTCATAACCATATTCGCGCAAGATTTCAAGCGTTCCATCAAGACGAGCGATACCAATGGCGGGATGAGAGATGCCATTAAACATATTGGTTTTCACCGTTGTATAATGCAGCATGTCTTCAAAAATCACATTTTCTCCCACTTGCGGTGCATGATCAAACTCCCAATAACCCATAAAATCGCCACTAAGACATGAGTTTCCACCAAGCCTATATATATAAGGTGAATGGTGATCGTCTTGCGCTATGTGTTTTGCGCCACGCACAACTGGGAAATAAGGCATCTCCAAACAATCGGGCATGTGGCATGTAAAGCTAACATTCAGGATAATAGTCTTTATCCCTCGGTCTTCAACCACATCCACAACCTGACTCACCAAGGGGCCCGTCTGCCAGGCAAATGCACTTCCTGGTTCCAAGATTACCTTCAACCAAGGATATCGTTGGCGGAATTTTTGCAGCACATCTACCAGCAACATCGTGTCATAATCATTGCGTGTCATGAGATGACCACCGCCAAAATTAATCCACTTCAATTGTGAAAACCACCGCGAAAACTTTGCTTCTATATGCTGAAGGGTGCGTTCAAAGGTCTCCGCCCCACTCTCACAATGACAATGACAATGGAAACCTTCAATGTCAGCAGGCAGCGTTTCGGGCAACTTATCGGCCGTAATACCAAACCGAGTGCCTGGAGCACAAGGATTATAAAGGTCGGTTCCCACCTCAGAATACTCCGGATTGATGCGCAATCCAAGACTAATGGTGGCATTTTCTTTGCGCACCCGCTCATGATAACGCGCATACTGAGTCAGCGAATTGAACTGAAGATGACTCGACAAGCGGGCAATCTCGTCAATCTCATAGTCGGTATATGCCGGAGAAAAGGTGTGCGCCTTACTGCCAAACTCCTCAAAAGCCAACCGAGCTTCTGACAAAGAACTCGCTGTTGTGGCACGAATATACTCCCGAAAAATGGGAAAGGTCTTCCAAAGCGCATAGGCCTTGAACGCCAAAATCACTTCAACATCAGCCTCACGCGCCACATCTTTAATAAGGTTTAGATTGCGACGCAACCGCGCTTCCTCAAGAATATATATCGGTTTACTAATCCCTGAAAATGTATCGAGGTTTAATTTCATCATTCCTAAAAATAAAAGTTCGTGATGCAAAGGTAACTTTTTACGCGGATATAATTGCTTGTTTGATAGAATTTTCATACATTTGCATCATCAAAGAATAAACGCAATGAAGCCCACTTGGTTGGAAAGCCCCACAACAAACACTGAAAGAGCGCGACACTTGCCGATGCTCCACAAGGGCATAAAGGCTCTTTGCTTCTTCCAAACAACTTATTTGAACCCTACAACACAAGGGGATAATCGTTTGAAATGGGCCATATCCAACCCTGAAAACGATTCTCCCACACACCGATTCTTAACGAAACAGCAAATAAACTTATTAATATAAACACTAATAGAAATGAGTGAAAATAACTCTTTTTTGGTTTTCTCGGGTACAAACACACGCTACCTTGCAGAAAAGATTTGTGCCAGCTTAGGTTGTCCACTTGGAAACTTGGTGGTAACAAAGTTCTCTGATGGTGAGTTTGCAGTGTCTTATGAGGAGTCAATCCGTGGCCGTGACGTATTCTTAGTACAGAGTACCTTCCCCAATTCAGACAACCTCATGGAACTGTTGCTGATGATTGATGCAGCCAAACGCGCTTCTGCCCGTCACATCATCGCTGTAATCCCCTACTTTGGTTGGGCACGTCAAGACAGAAAAGATAAGCCTCGTGTCAGCATCGGCGCAAAACTTGTGGCCGACTTACTGAGTGTTGCCGGCATCGACCGCGTCATCACGATGGATCTACACGCTGACCAGATTCAGGGATTCTTTGATGTTCCCGTTGACCACCTCTATGCATCAGGCGTCCTTCTGCCCTATCTGCAAAGCCTACATCTAAAAGACCTCGTCATCGCTTCACCTGACGTAGGTGGCTCAAAGCGTGCCAACACCTATGCAAAATACTTAGGTTGCCCACTCGTTCTATGCAACAAGACTCGCGCTCGCGCCAATGTCGTGGCCACAATGCAGATTATTGGTGACGTGAAAGACAAGAATGTTGTCATCGTCGACGATATGGTTGACACAGCAGGCACCATTACCAAGGCTGCCGACATCATGAAAGAAGCCGGTGCAAAGACTGTACGCGCCTGTGCTTCCCACTGCGTCATGAGCGGTCCGGCCTCAGAACGTGTGCAGAATTCAGCCCTCGAAGAGATTATCTTCACCGACTCTATTCCCTACTCTCACCGCAGTGCAAAGGTAAAACAACTCTCTGTTGCCGACATGTTTGCCGAAACCATTCGCCGTGTGGTAGACAACGAGAGCATCTCATCACAATATTTGGTATAAGATTAAAATTCCTATATGACATCAAGCGGAGAAATGCACCATGCATCTCTCCGCTTTTTTAATTCTATCCCTCCGTAAACCACAACTCGCCTAATATTTTTCAACGCTATTTTTCCCCTCTTTTCCTCACGCAATCTCTGCCTATTCACGCAATGAATCAGTAGAGATGACCTCCTTTTTCATAACAATTTACCGAAAAATAGGTATTGGTTTACATTGCATTTTTATTTACTTTTGCATTGTCCACATCATGTACAACTAATATTAGAGACATATACTACAAATCATTAAAAACCATATCAACGAAAAGTTTAATGGACAATACAAGAAAAAAACAACCCTTCAACCATGTACATTCACCACTTTCACGCTCCAAAAGAAGAAGTCGTTTGATTGCCTTAGGCCTATTTCTTGGGGTTAATGCCTTTGCACAACAGCCTGTTACGTTAGACACGACGGTGGTAATCAAAGAGGTTACGGTGACCGCTCGTAGTGAAATTAGGAAACTAAAGGAGTCGGCGATGCCCATATCTGTCATTGGTCAGCGCCAGTTACAAGGCACAGCATCCAACATCAATGACGCCCTTGCACGCACCGTTGGCGTCACTATCCGCAACACCGGAGGCTTAGGGAGTGCCTCGCGCATTTCTCTTCGCGGCTTGGAAGGAAAGCGAATGGGAATGTTTGTCGATGAAACCCCAATGTCACAACTCAATAACTTTGTAACACTCAACGACATTCCTACCAACATGATAGAACGCATTGAGGTGTATAAAGGCATTGTTCCTTATAAGTTTGGTGGTGCGGCATTAGGTGGAGCCGTAAATGTGGTGACGAAAGAATACCCCCCTGTGTACTTCGATTTCTCCTATGAACTGGGTTCTTTCAATACCCATCAGGTGTCAACAGTGTTTAAGCGAACGGATAAAAAAAGTGGATTACAATTTGGAATAGGTGGCGCTTTCTCGTTTTCAAAGAACAACTACAAGATGTTGCTATCCAATGTAGGCAACCGAATGGTTGAAAGAGACCATGACACCTTTAAGAAAATCATGACAGGAATGTCACTCAAGGCCACGAAATGGTGGTTTGACGAAATGAAATGGGAGCTAATCTTTCTCAAAACACGTCAAGAGATACAAGGAATCGACCTTGATGTGCGCGAGGCTTATAACCATTCTATCATTGGGGTGACTGCACTCACGCTGAAACGAAAGAACTTTTTCTTAGACGGACTTGACTTTGACTTCAACATCGGATATGCAATTGGCAGGTATGGCCTATGTGATAAGGCCATGAACCGCTATGATTGGGATGGCAACAAGTTACCCCCGGTCTCTCCTTATGGTGGAGAACAAAACAATTATCCCTCGGATGGAAACAACCATTCAAAAGAATTGACGTCTAAACTCAATTTAGAATACACGATAGACAAGCATCATGGTGTAAATCTAAACGTTTATTTCGACCGAAATTCACTACGTCCCAAAGACCCGTTAATGGACAAAGCATTGGGCTTTCAATCTAACTTCCCAAGCCGCATGAACACGTTAACCTTAGCCTTGTCCTATGATTTAACGCTCTTTGAAAGCCGCTTTCAAAATGCGTTTACGCTGAAAAACTACAAGTTTTCTTCTCATTCGCGCTCCATAAACGTTTATTCTGTCAGCGCACCAGAACCAGTGAGCGTGTCGAAATCTTATTTTGGATTCAATGATGCCATGCGATATAAGTTGACAAATGACTGGATGGTGAAGGCTTCTTTCAATTCAGAAGTGCGCATTCCAACCAATGAAGAGCTCATTGGTAATGGCTATTCTATCCTCGCTTCGCCTGCCTTGAAACCCGAACGCACGTCGGGAGTGAATGTGGGCATGATATATCGGCATATCAAACAGAATGGAGGATTGGTTGAAATTGAATTTAATGGCTTTTACAATCAACTCAAAGACATGATTCGATTCACCCCCGACTTGATTCCAACAATGGCACGTTATCGCAATTTTGGAAGCGTTCGCACACGTGGAATAGAGTTAGATGTGAAAGCAGATGTATGTTCTTCGGTCTATCTTTATGCCAATGGAACGTATCAAGACCTACGCGATGTGCGCAAAATGAATCCAGGCACGGCAGTAGAAAACCCCACTTATATGAAGCGAATACCCAATATACCTTATCTAATGGGTAACTTTGGAGCTGAATATCATAAAGAAAACCTCTTCGGAGGCAAGAATCAAAACACTCGTTTGTTCTTCGATGCCTCTTATGTGCATCAATTCTACTATGATTTTGAAGTGAGTCGCTATCAGGATAAGAAGATTCCGTCTTCATTTACAATGGATGCTGCCATAGAACACAGTCTAAACGATGACCAATGGGTATTTACGTTCAAGATAAAAAACCTGGCTAATCGCCACATTGTGTCCGAATTTAATCGTCCACTACCCGGAAGATACTTCGCATTCAAGGTGAGATACCTACTAAAATAGAAACTTTATATTATATTACTAATAATCATTTTAATGATGAAAATTTTCAAATTATCTCTTTCAGCCCTCCTTTTGGCGTCACTCTTTATTTCATGTGACAAGGGCAATGACAATCCTCCTGCACCCAAAGGCGGTGAGGGCAGTTTCAAAGGTGTAGTTTTTGCTGCCGGCATTACTAATCCCGAAGGCAATGGTGGCAATGTCTATATGCAAGCGTTACCTGGTTTTCTGCCAGGCACTTACGGCAACACAAACGCTATTCCCGTTGGATTTGGCTCAACACCTATCGTAACTGAGTCGAACAACATCTATGCTTTTCCCGACTACATGGGCAATACGAAAGCTGAAATCAAATGCTATAATCTCAACGAAAAAGGTGAATGGCTGAAGAAAGGAGCACTTCAGATTCCTGCAAATGCCGCAGCTTGTAACATTGTTGAATTGAATAAGGAAAAGGCTTATGTGAGTTTGCAAGGTATAGGCATTGTGATGGTGTTCAATCCAACGACAATGAAGAAGATTGCAGACATTGATCTCAACAGCTATGCCCAAAAAGGAGCGAATGTTTCACCTGCTGCCATGATTATACGCGACGGAAAACTCTTTGTAGGACTTAGCCAAATGAATGCCCAATTCATGCCTACGGCCAACAAATTAGAGTTTGCCATGATTGATACCAAGACAGATAAGGTAGAGAAACATATCGTAAATGAAAGCTTAGGCATGTGTTTTGCCACACGACCCATTGATGCTGGCTCTATCTTTATGGACGAAAACAAAGACATATACTTCAATTGTATGGGGTCATTTGGCATGCTTCCTCAATTGCATGGTGGCATTGCACGCATCAAGAATGGCTCAACCGACATTGATCCAAACTATTCTATACGCCTTGATCAAACAGAAGTGAGTGGCCTTTCAACGAAACATGCCGACTATATCTGTACAGTGATGTATGCAGGAGACGGAAAAGTCTATACCTATATCAGCTCGTTGGGTTTAGATCCTCATGCCCTGGACAATCCATACCTCACGCTTTCCAACCTTCCTGTAGTCATAGACTTGAAGCAAAGAACACTAAGTGTCATCAAAAACACGGAGATTTCTAACCCACAAGGTATCGCTGTAGCCAAATATAAAGACCTGATTGTGTTTGGAAGTGCCAATAAGAAGGCAACAGGTTTCTACACTTACAACCCCAAAACAAAAGAGGTGGCTGGCCCTGTGATTCAAACTCAAGGCAACCCAAGCTTCTTCCACAGCTTTGAATAATGGCCATCAGCTTTTGGAAAGCCTAAGAAGAGCGCTCCTCTTCATCAAAAGTATAAGGAAAAGTTGATGTGCTCACGATGAAAGTTGACACATCCCACTTTGAGAATTATAAGAAACAACTCACTACGCGTTGAGGTTTTGAAAACCCGAGGTTGCCAAACAACAGTTTAGGCTACCTCGGGTTAATATTTTGAATGCGGGAAACAACTCGCCACTCGTTTTGCTTTCTTGGTATCATTTACACAGAAATACAGCCCCACTAAAATCATTTTTGGGTAAGAACTCAATATACTTTGCCCTTATCCCAACTTGATTGAGCCATCAGCGCCTACCTGCAACTTATCTTTTTTCGTTGGTTTCGGCGTCGGTTCTGTCTGTGCCGGAGTAGCCTTTTTAGGCGCTGCAGACCGCTTGGGGGCTGCCTTTACCGGCTTGTTTGTGCGTGGTGTGCGTCTCGGAGCCACGTTTCCATAATGCGTGGGAGCCGAAGGGGCAACACCATAAGGGGCAGATTCCACCACCTCTTTATAGCGATAGCCATCAGGACTATCGGGATCAGACACCTTTCTCAGTGAGGTGTAATAGACTTTATTGCCCACATAGCTCGTGTCGGTCATCATTAAACCGGCTTTATAGCGGCGTTTGTGGAGGATAGCCCCATTGACTTCATAGACAATCTCCGAGCCTTCTTTCTGCCCATCGCGATAGAAGGAGCGCACATACAATTTAGGTTGCGCGTTCTTACTTTCAGAATCATGATATTGTAGAAACAAACCATCCAATATTCCGTTGCGATAGGTCTCGACAAGATTAACATGTCCGAAGCTATCATACTCGTAAGCACGGCCATCTTTCTCGCCATTCACATAGTCGGCCTCACTGGTTTTCAGGCCGTTTTGCCCGTAGGTGACCCAATGTCCCACCTGCTTTTTGGTCTTTTTATCAATAAACCCCGACACGCGTAGCTTGCCGTCGGCATCGTGTTCCATGTATTTCTCTTGCGCTTGAAGGGTGGTAAACCCAAACAAAAGCACTAATACTGACAATATTTTCTTCATTGTTGCTTTATATTTTTATTGTTTTAACCGCGTTGAGGGCAACATTTTTTATTCTGGCTTGAATGAATATCGATCTATAACATCCTTACCTCGCTCCACCTGTCCAGTCTTGATATCAAAGCCATAGAGTGTTTTATGATAACCATTTGAAGCATCCGTCCTGCACATCACCCATATTTTGTTTCCACTGCGCACAGCACATTCGGTGCGTATCACACTTGCTGGCACCGCCTTTGTCCACAAAACACCGCCGCGAGTGCTACGCAACTGATAGATAGTATTGGAATTTGTCGTGACATTTGGATTGAAAGAAAGCAAGATATACTCGTTGTCGGCAAAAGGAAGTGCACCATAGAAGCCCTCAATCTTATCCGTAGAAGGCCCAAAACTGAGTGAACGATACCCCATTCTTTCAGGGTATATCTGACTCCTATAAAGGTAATCGTCTAATGCTTGCGGGTCGCCATTGTGGAAAACAAAGCTTAGATGCCACACCTGTAGCAACCCATCTTCGTTTGAATTGGCGTTAGACTTATACACTTTCAAGAAGTATGTCGTCGAGTCGCGCATCTCTCCATGCAACTCACTCGGTGGAAGCATGCACGCATAAGAAAAGGCTGCATCGTCATAAAGCCTGTTGGTGGCAGGGAAATAATAATAAGGTATGGCCTTAATGTCGTTCACCAAGAAGCCCTCTCCATTGTCTTTATCGATAAAATCAATTTTAGAGAACCCCGATTCCATCACCTTTTTACCCTCAAACATAGACTTTGTGATGTTCTTTATCTCTAAGTTTGCGGGGTCGATGCTATATACATAGTGGCCACCCACAATGAGATAGAACTTCTTTGCCTGATAGAAATATTGCAAATCCGTTTCATATTCCTTGTAACCTTGCTTGTCTGCATTCTCATTTGAAACCAGAAACTTCTCGTTAACGACTTCACCTGTCTTCACATCGCGCAAGCCAATGTAATAGCCATTGACATATTTTGGATTGTCCTCATACTTATAGGAGAGATAATTTCGATGCGAAAAATAAACGATATAGGCTTTATTCTTATGACTCAGCAACGCATATTGTTCATAGTTTTCATCCACAGTGATTGAATCAGCCTTGCTTCCAAGGTAGTCATAACTATTTGAAGGAGAGAAGAGTAGCTGTTTGATAATCACAAACAAGAACAGAAAAGAAAGGACAAAAGCTATCGCTATAAACTTTTTTCTCTCTGCACCAAATGGGTTATAATTATCTGCTTGCCCCGAGTCGAAGTTGTAATGATGATTGACATTGATGTTGATATCGTCGTTGTCAAGGAAGAATTCCGTGCCACAATTCCTGCAACGAAACTTCTCTTCGCCTATTTCATCATACTTTTCACTGCCACACTGCGGGCACTTTATAGGTTTTATCTTCTTTGTCATGCGTTGAGTGAATAACTTTTATCAAATATTAAAAAGCGGCACTAAGGTAAGACTTTCTTTGAAAACATCCAAATTTCCGACCTAAAAAATCATTTCTCATGCCTCGCGCTCTTGCGAAAATTGTCTTAAAATCATGGCCTATGTGATACAATCGTATGATACACGCCGCCTAACCTCCGTTTTTCCTCCTCAAAAACTTGCAAACGCGGGGTGAGATTTTGTATCTTTGCAGAAGCTATCCCCCCACGCGAGACCGCCTGAAACCATTCGGCACGCGCCGTGGCAACATAGCGATTGTAAACAAATTATTCAGGATAATCAATCTTTAACCCGTTCATCATGGTAAAGCATACAAACCAACAAGGGACTGCGGCATCCCCAATGCTCCGCAACTGCAAGCGAACAAACGTATTTGTGCGCTTAGATCTTGAAATGCTTAATAACTTTGACATGACTGTTGTCAAAGAAAAATATGGTCTTGAAGGCTGGGGTATCGTGATTTATATCATGAAATTTCTTGTCGAACGCCGTACCGATTGCCGCGCACCGATATATGCTGTGAGCGACATTGCACGTGCCTGCCACCGCCACAAAAGTTTCATCTTGCAGCTCATTGGCGACTTTCCTTCGCTCTTCACTATCGAACCCGGAAACCAGGTGTTTTCAAGTCCGTATTTAACTCAATTTTTCCGCGAAAATTCTACAAAAAAAGAGAAAACAAAAATAAATTTAGATAAATTAACAAATGAGGCGTCTGATAATCAGGAACTTAACCCTTCTAAGAACAAGAACAAAGAACAAGAACAAATAAAAGACGAAGAAAAAGAAGTAGAAAAGTTCGACGTCGCCGCCGATGTTTTTGAAAAGAATAAGTCGTTGGAAGCTGATGCCAAGAAGGCTTGTTCCGCCATGGCTCAACCCTCAACGGCAAAGGTAGCACAAAGGCGCTGTTGTGGCAAGAAAAAGTCGGCTGTCAAAGAGGCTAAAACAGCTGCAACAAAGACAGAAAAAGCCACAGATGACGATGCAAAACAGGCTGAATTGCAGCCTAAATCAAGTGCTTCTGTCGTGAGAAATGCCAGAAACGACGCCGGCACCGACGCTGATTCCCAATCTTCGCCAACCATTCCCGCTGCCCAATCGACAATAGCCCAATCGACAACAGCGGCCACGCCATCGTCAAATGCCTTCGTGAACACCTTGCGCAAAAAGATTAGACAGGCTTCGGCAGCCGCTGCCAAACGGGAACAAACAGCGGTGAAGTGTGTAAAAAACGCAACAAATTCCTTGACTGACAACGCTAAAACATCACTGCACTCAAATGGCAAGGCAGCGAAAAGCACAGCGGCTCCCGACCTCACAACAGCCCCTCAAGCGCCCACTCCGCCTGCCACCAAGGCCCAGCAGCCCGCTGCCGAGACCCCAACTACAGCCCCCTCGGCCCCGCTAAGCATTAATCGTGAGTTGCTCGCCCTACTCTATCACGACGAGGACTACATGGCCAGCCTCGAACACATGGCCAATCTCGCCGTATACAAGAATCCCACCTTGCGCCGCAACCTCCTCTACTGGTTCTGGCACTACTGTCAAATGCATGGGAAAGCCATGCGCAGTGCCGCCGATGCCAAAGACTATTTGGCCAACCTCATGCGTCCCGGCAGCAACACACGCGCCCGCTTCATGGCCTATCAAAACCACTTTTACGAGCAAAACCATCAGGCGGAACAAGGCTGCGGCCATGCGCCCACACGACAAGTGGGCCGCAATGTGGGCCGCGTATGAGGCGAAGTGTGTGACAATATTATGAGATGTGATGCAGGGAGGCAATGTAAGGTAAACAGCCATAAACAAGCAACTATGATTGACCATGGCCTAAAACCAACGCAAAGCAGTGTAGAAGCCACATAAAGGTGAGACGGAATTGTAACTAAAAATCAACGAAGACATATCTATATTAACTTAAAATAATATGCTACAAAACTCTAAACATGGTAAGAGACGTATGCCTATAATGCATCTCTCTTTATCCACCTTGTTGTTGATGGCACCTTTAAGTCTCATGGCCTCCCCCTTGGAGGGTCATCGAGTGGCCGACATCAACGAAGCAATGATGGCACAGCAGCAGTCATCGAAAGTAATTCAACGCACAATTACAGGCACTGTGACCGATGCCAACAGCGAACCCATCGTGGGAGCGACCGTGGTTGAGCACGGCAAAAAGTCGGGAACAATCACCAATGGCGACGGAAAGTTCACGCTCACTGTTACCCCCGGCAACACCCTCACGATCTCTTATGTAGGTTTTGCGACCCAAACCGTGAAGGCACGCGATGCGATGCGTGTCACCATGACAGAGGATGCGCAGGGACTTGACGAGGTGGTTGTGGTTGGTTATGGCACAATGAAGAAGCGCGATCTTACGGGAGCAGTCTCCAGTGTCAAGGGAACCGACCTTGCAGTAGCCGGTGTTGCCTCGGCAGCCCACATGCTTGCAGGTAAGGCAGCAGGTTTATATGTGCGCCAAAACTCGGCACAACCTGGTGGCGGTCTTGACATTCTCATCCGTGGTGCAGGTTCGGTGAACGCCAGCAACGACCCACTCTATATTGTCGATGGCTTTCCTATTGCTAAACTCGACCAGCAAAAGGGCAACAACGACCGCATGGATCCTGGAACGCAGGGCGTGCTCAACTTCCTCAATCCGAATGATGTGGAGAGCATAGAAGTGTTGAAAGACGCTTCGGCTACAGCCATTTATGGTGCACGTGCAGCCAATGGTGTGGTTATTGTTACCACCAAACGCGGACGCGAAGGCAAGGCGACTGTGAACTATTCATACAACTATAGTTACCAGCGTTACAGCGATAAGTATGACATGTTATCGTTACATGACTGGATGATTGAGAAGAACAAAGCCAGTTGGGAATATTGGATTTGGGAAAACAATGTTGGTCCTTGGGGTTCAAGAACACTCGAAGAGGCACTTGCCGCACCAAAGAGTGGCTTGGCATATACACGTCCTTACACCGACGCTCAAATCGAAGCAGCTGGCAAGGGCACCGACTGGGTGGGCCTGATTACGCGCAACGGCCGCATTCAAGAGCACAACCTTAGCATTCAGGGCGGTTCAAAGGACACACAATATATGATTTCTTTGAACTACTATGACAATGAAGGTATCATCAAAAACTCGGGAATGACGCGCTATACCGTGAAGAGTAACATTGATCAGCGCTTCTTAAATATCTTCAAAACCGGTGTAAACCTGACGCTCACACGCATTGATAACGACAACACTCAATTGGGATCAAAACAATATGAGAAGTCGGGCATCATCCGTTCGGCTGTACAGATGGGACCAAACATCCTGGCTTACGACCCCGTGAGAAAGATTTATCCTGTCAATCCCCTATTAGGAACGCAGCCAAACCCCTACTCTCTGCTCAACAATGTAGACCAAGGACGCACTGACCGATTGCTCGGTAACATCTATGTTGAAGCCCGCCCACTCGATGGTTTGATGCTGAAACTCAACGCAGGCCTTGATAGAGCCAACATCAGTCGTAAGACTTATGAGCCTAAAACAACTTTGTCGGGAAAGGATCTTCAAGGCAATGCCAACATCTATACCACCGACAATAACCAATATTTGCTTGAGGCGACTGCCACATATAGCAAGACTTTCAAGGAGATGCACAAGCTAAATCTGCTTGCCGGAACATCTTTCGAACAGTTTAATGTAGAGTCTTCAAACGCAGGGAACAACAACTTCCTGACCGACGGCTTTATCTACAACAACCTGAATGCCGGTGTTGGCACGAAGTCGGTAGGCTCAGGGTGTTCTAAAAACAAGATGGAGTCCTACTTCTTCCGTGTAAACTATATCCTCAAAGACCGCTACTATCTCACTGGAACCTTCCGTGCCGACGGCGCTTCTGTGTTTGCCAAGAACCACAAATGGGGCTACTTCCCCTCTGCTGCCCTTGGCTGGACCTTTTCAGAAGAGCCATTCATGAAGCCGCTTGCATCGTGGTTGACCATGGGTAAGATGCGCCTCAGCTGGGGACAGACGGGTAACTCGGACATTGGTTCTAATGCCTTTGCAAGCTATTATGCTCAACCCGCCTACAACCGCGGTGATAACACGCAACTCATTGGTGTGTTCCAAGGCAAATTGGAGAATCCAAACTTGAAGTGGGAAACCACAACTGAGTGGAACTTTGGACTCGATTTTGGCTTCCTGAACAATCGAATCTTGGCAAGTGTAGAGTTCTATCATCGTGTGATTTCAGATTTGCTCAACTACAAACCACTGAATTATTACCACGACATTTCAAGCGTAATGGCGAACATTGGCAAGACACAGAGCACGGGTTTAGAAATCACTATCAACACCACGAACGTCAAAACACGTGATTTCAAATGGACAACCAACCTCACTTTCACTACATATAAGGACCGCTGGAAAGAGCGTACACCCGATTGGAAGCCTGCTGTCTATGAGAAAGTTGACGACCCTATACGCCCCATCTATTCGCGTCGTGCCGACCACATCTTGCAGATTGGCGAGGCAGTACCGGCAGCTCAGCCCGATCTTCGCCCTGGAGAGTTGGTCATCAAAGACCTCAACGGCTATAAACGTGATGCAAATGGTCAGCCCGAAGTAGACGCTAACGGACGCTTTATCCTTACAGGTGGCCCCGATGGAAAGATTGATGATGCCGATGTTGAACTCATTGGGTCTCAAGATCCGGGTTGGATGGCCGGCATGGTCAACACCTTTAACTATAAGGACTTTGACCTAAGCTTCCAACTTAACGGTATGTTTGACCGACGAATGGAGGACCCCACGGAGATGACTTATGGCCTTGGTGGAGGCGAACTGGCTCAATATGGCTACAATGCACTAACGATTATCAAGAAACGTTGGACCTGGGATAACCCTTCAACGAAGTATCCTTGCTCCTTCAATAGCTGGAACACCACCTACACCCACGGCGACTGGTATTATCAGAATGCATGGTTTGTGCGCCTTTCTAATATCACACTCGGCTGGAACATGCCTAAAGCGTGGGTTGCAAAGACGAAATACATCTCACGTATACACCTTTCTTTGAGTGCAAGTAACCTCTTCTGCCTCACTCCCTACAAGGGTTTAGACCCAGAAACAGACTATTATACGGCGGCTTATCCTAACGCACGCACCTATAGTATTGGAGTAAATATCACATTCTAAAACCCTAAACGCATTCAACAATGAAAAAGAATAACTATATATTTGCACTGTTACTGGCTTGTGCGACAATGACTTTCAACAGTTGTTCAGACTTAGAGCCGGTCGACTACGCTGAAATCAACCCCTCAAACTTCCCGAAAACCGAGAGCGATATAGAGTCGTTAGTCTACTCTTGCTATTATCCTCTGCGCGGAAGCTGGTGGGATGGCATGTTCTCTACCTCAGAACGCGGCATACAATTCCTCAATGATGCCACCACTGGGATATTAACGGGAACGTTTGGAGAACAAAAGAAGTGCTCGGAACTAAACTATTTCCCTGAGACTACAGGCATTACGTGGTTCTATTACACACGAAGCAAGCAATATTCTGGGGGATATTCGCAGAAGATTAGCCGCTGTACGCTTGTGCTTGACGACATTGCAAACAGCAATCTCGATGAAGCCACAAAACAAAAGTATGAAGCTGAGGTGCGCTGTGCACGTGCTTTCCTCTCTTATATGCTTTATGATATGTATGGTCCGTTGGCCGTTGCGCCATTGGAAGTATTGAAAAATCCCTTGGCCGAAAAGCCGTTGCCCCGACTTTCGCGCGCTGAGATGGTGAAATTCATCGAAGACGACTTGCTCTTTGCTGGCGAACACCTTCCTCTTCCGGGCAATACCGAGTATGGACGCTTTAGCCGTGGTTTGGCAAAGATGCTGTTGATTCGCCTCTATTTGCATGAAACGGGCGACTATAAGTACCCAGAAGGCCTCACACATGGCGACAAATCAAACTATGACAAGGTTATCAAATTGGCACGAGAACTAAAGGAATCGCAGTATGGCTATGCCCTACAGAGCGATTACAACGCTATGTTTGCACGCGGAGGTCAAGGTGCTGGCAACAAGGAAATCATCTTTGCACTGCCTTGTACCTATGAAGGACCAACCCAAAACCAGTGGCACATGATGGTGCTTCCCACCAACTATGCCGACCATGGCATGGGTTCTGGCTGGGGAACCGTTACCAGTACGTGGTATTTCTACAACTCTTTTGAACCCGGTGACACTCGCCGTCAAGGACTGGTCACCTCATATAAGAGTTCGGATGGCACGATTATCGACCGCAATACGCCTCAATCGCCATTGGCAGCTGGCCCAATTCCTTTGAAGATTGGCTATGACACAGGCGTGAAAGGCTCGGGAGGATTCACCGATATCGATATCGTGTTGTTCCGTTTTGCCGATGTTTATCTCTCATTGGCTGAAGGATTGTGCATGCATCAAGGGGCTTCGACAGCCGATTTGCATGAGGCTATCGACAATGTGAATGTCGTTCGCAACCGTGCAGGCTTGCCCAACCTCAGCTATGCCGACTATCCAACAGCCGAAGACGTGCTCAATGCCATCTTGAAAGAGCGTTGGCACGAGTTCTGGTGTGAGAATGGACAATATCGTTCGGATTTAATTCGCTATCATCGCCTTGTGCCTTTGGTGAAAACCATTAACCAATCGCCTTATGCAGAGGAATATAAAGAGATTTATCCACTGCCACTTGAGGTGATTACCGATGGCAAAGGCTTGGTGAAACAGAATCCCGGCTACTAATCAAAACGGCGAATCTTGGCGTTTATGCCTTTGCAACAGGCCATGAAAACCTGTCTCATGCGCTTAGTAACAAAGCGTAAACGCCAAGACAAACGCAAAACATATACACATAAAATGAATCATAGTAAACACGAAAAAATGAATAAATTCTTAAACATATCGGTGCTGTTGCTGTCGCTTTCGATGATGGCTTGTGGCAGTAGTGACGACGATAAGCCGACACCTACCCCCACTCCCGACAAGGAAAAGGTTGAGTTGGAAACAGTGAAATACACACCTTCAAAGGAAAACTTCTTCAATCCTGAACGTGGTATGTATGTCATGGTGGAGAGCGACATGGCTACTCCCCTCTCAGAATCACGGCTTAAAACGGCTAAAAGCGAACAGGAGTCGCTCGTTCAGATTGTTTATTATCTGAAAGACCGACGCAATCAGGCCCTCACAACGGCTGATTTGGCAAAGATAGATAACGATTTAGCCACCGTGCGTAAGGTCGGAATGAAGGCGATTCTGCGTTTTGCCTATACCTCATCTAAGGATGAAGCCGATGCACCTATGGTGACAATCAAGCAACATTTAGACCAACTGAAACCGCTGTTGACCAAAGACAAGGACGTCATTGCCTGCGTACAGGCTGGTTTTATCGGTGCTTGGGGCGAATGGTATTACTCTTCCAATGGCCTGAACAACAATGCCTCACGCAATGAAGTGTTGGCAAAATGGTTGGAGGTGCTGCCTACCGACCGCTTTGTTCAAGTGCGTACACCGGCTTATAAGCGTAATTTCACGGCCATTCAGACGCCACTTGATGCCTCAACCGCCTATAAAAATAGTCCGCAGGCACGCATTGCGCACCACAACGACGCTTTCATGGCCGATGAAACCAACATGGGTACCTATGAGGATGTAGCGAAAGACAAAGCCTATTTGGCACAAGAAGGCCTCTATACTCCTATTGGCGGTGAGACGGCGCGTCCCTCGTCAACCACTCCTCCCAGTCGCGGCAAGGCAGCTTTAGACGAGTTGAAGACGCTGCATTGGTCGTTCTTGCACGATGGTTACGACCGCGTGGTGTTGAAACAATGGGAGAAAGACGGCGTGATGGATGAGATTCGCATGAACTTAGGCTATCGCTTGGTGCTCATGCGCGGTAAATATTCAACCCAACTCACACCGGGAAGCGACCTCAACGCTATCCTTTCGATCTATAACATCGGTTTTGCAGCAATGCATAATCCACGTAAAGTGCAGCTCATCCTGCGTTCAAAGGATGCTACTTACATTGCAACCCTGCCTGATGACCCACGAACCTGGAAGCCACGTCACCTGACCAATCTCACGGCTAAGGTGCAACTGCCGGCTGATATCCCTGCAGGCGACTACCAGTTGTTGCTCTTCTTGCCCGACGCAGAGCCTTCTATCGCTGCAAGAGCCGACTATGCGGTGCGCTTAGCCAATAAAGAGATGTGGGAAGCAACCACAGGTTACAACAATCTTGGTGTTACTATCAAGGTTGAAAAGACGGGCACAGCACCACAAAGTACGGCAGCTGTGAAATTCATTAAGCAGTAACGATGGAGTCAAACACTACACTTCAAAAGCCAAACAGACTGCTTTCGCTCGACATTTTGCGTGGAGCAGACTTGGCAATGCTCGTGTTGGTGCAGCCCATTTTGCTCAAAGCGCTCGAGACAATGCAGCCTGCCGAAGGAACAGTTGGCCGTTTTATCATGGGTCAACTGTTGCATCTGCCGTGGGAAGGCTTCTGCTTTTGGGACATCATCATGCCCTTGTTCATGTTCATGTCGGGCATAACGATTCCGTTTGCCATGGCACGTTACAAGCGTGGAGAGCGCATTGATGGCAGCTTTTACCGCCGCATCTTGAAACGCTTTGTGGTGCTTTGGATCTTAGGCATGGTTTGTCAAGGCAACCTTTTGGCGTTTGACTTGCAACAACTACACCTCTATTCCAACACCCTTCAAAGCATTGCAGTGGGCTATGTTGCCGTGGCTTTCCTCTATGTTTTCTGCTCTTTGCGCACGCAAATCATTGCAGTGAGCCTCTCGTTCTTGGCCTATATCGCCATCTTTGCCATTTGGGGAAACTTCGATTTCACCATCGACAGCAACATTTGCGAGGCCATCGACCGCGCGGTGTTAGGGCGTTTCCGCGATGGAGTGATTTGGCAGGGCAACCAATGGCATTGGGATCCCACCTATCATTATACGTGGATTATGAGTTCTCTGAACTTCATCGTGACGGTTTATCTGGGTACTTTGGCAGGCTATCTGTTGAAAAGTGAGCGCACAGCGATGCAAAAGTTCTACTGGCTCATTGCTGGTGGTGTGGCCATGATTGCCGTATCGCTTTGCATGCACCCTTGGATTCCCATCATCAAACACATCTGGTCGAGCTCCATGACCCTCTTTTCAGGGGGCATTTGCTTTATCCTGATGGGCTTGTTCTATTACATCATCGACGTGAAGGGATGCAGAAAAGGCTGGATGTGGCTGCGATACTATGGCATGAACTCACTGGCTGCGTATTATATTGGCGACCACATTGACTTCAATTCTATCACCGACTCTATCTTCTTTGGCTTCCAACAATGGCTTGGCGACTATCATCGTGTGTTGCTGGTTGCCGTGCAAGGGGTGTGGGTATTGCTCATTTTGAAGCTGATGTTCAAATTAAACTATTTCATAAAAGCATAAAACCGATTGATTATGTTCAAAAAAATAAGCTATCTTGTCCTTGCAACAGCAATGCTGTGTGTAATGGGTTGCAGCGACAATGACGACAAATTTGTTTCTAAAGACAAAACAGGACCAAAGCCAGAAATGGACCTTATGGTGGTGCCTGATAATTATAAATATGGTGACAAGATTGATATCACGGGCCTCTTAACCGATGAACGCAACCTGGAACACTATGAACTGCTGTTGTTAAACAGCAAGGGTGACACCCTGACTACAAAGTATCAGATGTTGCTCGGCAAGCAGTTTAGCATGGATGACAACATCCAAATACCACTGCCTAAGAATGCTTCGACCGACGATTTGCTGTTGGTGGCGAAGTTAGACAACACACGCAATGGCGAGACGGTAGAGACTTTCACGATTCCTTCCGTATCAACGCCTACGTTTGAAACGCTGAATCTCATTCTCGGCAACGGCAATGTTATCGAACTAACCAAGCAAGGCGAGGTCTTCACTACGCCCAACGAGCAGCTGTTTCCTGCCAAAGTGAAAGCCATTATCTCTACAACAACGAGCAAAAACGGCATTTATTGGGGAACGCAAAATGGCGAAATTGCTTCAATGGCCAATGATTCTATCACGATAGGTGGCGACGTTGAGTCTTCGTTTACAGTGTCTTTCAATCCTAAAACGTTTGAACTCTCCTTTGGTGAGCGCCATGTTTGGAAACCGCTTCCCACGACAGACTGCTACTATATCTTAGGAACCATCTCAGGACACTGGCAAGATGGCGAGATAACAACCGAGAAAACAAAGATGCGCATGCACGGATATGAAAGCAAAAACGACACATACTACACCTGGACTGCCCCAGAAGGCGACAATCCTGAAGTGGGAATGTGGGGCCAAACGGCTGCAGGCAACTTCCGTTTGAAACAAGGTGGCCACAATGGTTACATCCTTTGGGACGGACATAAGCTTGTTCAGTCGGCTACTGACGATGCATCGAAGAGCTTCCACCTCACTGCCGGCGGTGCGTTTACCATTAAAGCAAATCTCACTTCGGGCACTTGCACGAGCGTAGAAATTACGGGTAGTGGCAAATCCTTAGTCTTTGCAAACGATAAAGTGACGGTAAATGGCACGGTAGCAACGCCTGCTATCGGCTTCTGTGGACAGCAATTGCATCTCAAAGCAGGTGAATCTTACATCTATGAAGGCACGATGACACTGCAAAAGGGACAGAAAATCACGTCAGACTTTGACTTGTCTGGCTACACCTGCAACCCCGATTTGTTTAACGGAGGCGGTAACGCTACGTGGACATTAAAGGGCAACAGCGGCGCATATTATGTTCGCATGGACATCTTTAGCGGTGCCTTCTATGCCTGCCCCGTAGGCGGTTATCCCGATGTTTTGTATATGGATGGCTGGAGTTGGGCACCCACAAAGAACTCAACGGCTGTGGTATGGTCTGACGAAAACGTGCTGCCGGTGGTACACACAACGGGCAATCGTTACGAAGGTACCTTCTATAACTTCGGTTGGGGAGGTGATGTGGCCTTCTATGTTGTGCATCCTTCTACCGGACATAAATATCGTTTGCCCAATAGTTTCTTCCCCGCTCCCGTACGCACGGGCACTGATGGTTTCCTCATTCCTACGTCAGCAGGAAAATATAAGGTTGTCATCAACTTGAAAGACGGCATAAACGTGGCTGCAAATGGCGTGGTTTCACCGAAAGGAAACAGTCATTTCACCATGGATTTCGTGGCAGAATAGGCGGTAAAACGACACAAAACAGACGCGTCCCTGGGGTTGGATGATTAGCCAAAAGCAAAAAACGCCTTTCCAACCCCGCGGAAAGTCTGCCAGCAACGAAAACGATTTTTCCCATCACGTGGATGACTTGCCGACAACAAAAAGTGCATTTCCCACATCTTGGAAAACCTGTTTATCGCAAAAGCTGACTTTCCGAGCCTTCAGATGAACTGCCATTTTCAAAATAAAGGCATTCAACGGCTCGGACAAGGAGGCTGAACTGCCACTGCAAGAACATCTGAATCGTCATGCCGACGGAAACTTATAATGCTCAAAGAAAAAACATTTTATTTCATATTCATGCACCTACGTTATTCTTTTTTACTGCTCATGGGACTACTCTGCTCGTCATTGCAGGCCCAACAGCGCACCGATATTCCCATGCTTCCCAATGAAGCGTGGTGGGGAGGAGCAACAGCGCTTGGCTCGGCGATGCCCTTTTCATCGCTTGCCCCCTTTGATCTTTCCAACCAAAATGCCAACAACCAGGTGTCGGGGATGCTCATTTCTGACCAAGGACGCTTCATTTGGAGCGATAATCCCTTTATCTTCTCGGTCAACAACAACAGCATTCACCTTGATTCACGCTATGAAAAGGTGGGCGTTAAGCAGCAAGGAAAGACCTTGCGCGATGCCTATCTTGGTGTGATGAGAAAGCATTTTCCACCCGATAACAAACTGCCCGACGGGCTCTTCTTTTCAAATCCGCAATACAACACGTGGATAGAACTGATGTATAACCAAAATCAGACCGACATCTTAAACTATGCTCGCCACATCATCGACAACGGATTTCCTCCCGGTATCTTGATGATTGACGACAACTGGCAGCGCTATTATGGCAACTTTGACTTCAAAGAAGAACGCTTTTCCAATCCACGCGCCATGGTCGACAGCCTACATGACATGGGCTTTAAGGTGATGTTGTGGATTAGTCCGTTTGTATCTGCCGACAGTCCTGAATATCGCGCGTTGGCAAAAGAGGGGCTGTTGCTGCGCGATGCCACCGGAAACCCAGCCATCATTCAGTGGTGGAATGGGCAGAGTGCATGCTTTGACCTTACCAATCCGGCAGCCCTTGACTATTTGGAAAAGACACTTCGCAAGATGATGCACGACTATGGAATCGATGGTTTCAAATTCGATGGAGGCGATAACACGTTTTATGACCGCGCCGATTTGCGTCCGTTTGTTCATGGCGCACGTTCGGTTGACCAGACAAAAGGCTGGGCTGAGTTAGGATGTCGCTTTAATTTCAACGAATATCGTGCCTGTTGGCAAATGGGAAACCGCCCACTCGTGCAGCGCTTAGGCGATAAAGAATATTCGTGGAAAGCCGTTCAGCAACTCATTCCCGATATGATTTCGGCAGGTTTGCTGGGCTATGGCTTTGCGTATCCCGACATGATAGGCGGTGGTTCGTTTGCCTCCTTCCTCAACATTGATGCCGATAAGTTCGACCAGGAACTCATTGTGCGCTCTACCCAAGTGCATACCCTCATGCCCATGATGCAATTTTCGGTGGCCCCATGGCGCATTCTAAGTGCAGAAAACTTAGAAATTGTGCGCAACATGGCCCGTCTTCATGTCATGAAATCGCCATATATCACACTTTGTGCACTTGAATCTGCGCGCACAGGTGAGCCAATTGTGCGCAACTTGGAATATGAATTTCCCCACCACGGCTATGCCAACGTGAAAGACCAATTCATGCTTGGCCACCAACTCATGGTGGCTCCGATGACAACATCAGGCACCTCACGCACGATTATCCTGCCTCCCGGCCGCTGGCGTGACGACCAAGGCCGCGTCTGGCGTGGCAATCGTGTCATCAAACAGCAAGTTCCCCTCTCACGCTTGCCTTATTTCGAGCGAATAAAGTGATTTTTTATCCAATCTTTGTAGATAGGTTTGATGAACCTATCTACAAAGACTTAATTCCCATTTTATTTCTCTTTATCTAAGTAATTTTTGTAAATGAAACAACATTTTTACAATCTATAGATGCAATTTCTTTCATTTTCTTGCTTTATATTATATATTTTTTTTAATTTTGCACCTGTAAATGGAAAGTTGAGTGTTAATTAGTGTAGATTATAATAATTTTATTGGTGTAAGACAAAAGATTTTCTTTTGTTTTAATATTTTTATAATCAATTATTTGTCTATTTCAAATAATTGTG
>NZ_AWGW01000023.1:0-2340 GCF_000477535.1 Segatella salivae F0493 | reverse complement strand
AAATAATTTGCTACTCTCTCTCTCTCTCTCTCTCTCTCTCATTGGCGCCACGCCAATAACTACACTCTTAAACATTTTCTCTTACGCGCGCGAGGCATGCCGCGTAACCCCCGATTAACAAAGGGCTTGACCGAGTTCCCTTTGTTCAGTAACTCGTGCCTTTTTTTCGGATTGAAAAAAGAAATATAAGATGAATTTTACTCAAAAAAACAATACTTTCTCAATTTAAAATATTAAATATGAAAGAAATTAAATTAGACAAAAGATTGTATCAGAAACCTGTAATTAAAATTTTCAATATGGATATTGAAAATCTCATGAATCTCAGTGGAAATGCTGGTACAATCACTCCGGGTGCCAGTGGAGGCGACGCAAAGAAAAATTTTTTTGAATATGAAGACGATGACTTTACCTCTGATGAAAACGATTTCGGTTCTATTTGGGAGGACTAATTAAAAAGGATAACAATAACAAATGAAGTAAAACAAGATATGAAAACAAAAAGAATATTTCAATTAAGCATACTGTTGACAGCTGCATTGTTGACTATAAGTTGCGCCAATGATACAGCACAAGACGGACAGCAAGACATTGACAAGTTTCCGGCAGGAACAACGACATTTTACAGTGAAAACAATCCAAATACTCGAACAACACTCGCTGACTATACAAAGGGAAACAGTGCTCATGTGCTTTGGGAAGCGACCGACCATATTTGGGTAAAAGATGATAACGGCACATTTCGCCAAAGTTCTATTACCAAGTTCCCCGAGCCTTCAAACAAGAACGAAGCGATATTTGGTTTAACTGGAAACTTTACAGGTGCAAATCACATGGTTGTATATACGGGTAAGAACAGCGCTTCGCCTACAGAAGTTGAAATCAAAGCCGTTCAGACACCGACTGCGACCAACAATTTTGACCACTTAGGCGAGTGGGGCGACTGCGGCGTTGCGATAGCAAAGAAAAGTTCGAATAGCGGATACAGATTTTTCCTTGAGCACAAGACGGCCTACCTTTGTCTTTATCCTCGTCTTGAGTACGAACGCCTTAATCGCAACGTGAGATTAAACAAAATTGTCATCACCTCAACTTCCGGCCCGATTGCCGGCAAATATGATTTCACAAATGGCACACTCGGCACTGCGCCCACAAGTTCAGCAAGCAACACGATTACGATAACTACACCATCGGGCAAGATGTCTCTCTCGACAAGGAATGACAGCTGTTATTATGTTGTCATTGCCCCAGGCAGCCACACTCTGAATGTCGACTATTATATTGAAGACCCGACAACACATGTCTCGAGTGTCATCAGCAAATCGCTCGGTACAGTCGCTTGCGATGCAGGAAAAATGGGTGATTTTACGGCTTGGATAGATAAGGATATCCCCAATTTAGGAAATAACTACTATATGTGGGATGCAAAGCAGAAATATTGGGCAGGCTTTGAATGGGATTCTTCTAATCCATTGCAACCTACTGTCAACAATGCCACCAACAATAATTATCCCAAAGATAATAATGATTCCAGATGGTTTCATCATGATACTGGAAACCCTTACACGTATAATCACGTTAATCCTTTATTCAAGACTTTACCTACCGCCCACGAAATGATGTGGTGTGTGTGGAAAGGAGACCCACATTGGGACGACAATCAGATTTGGACAGCTTTTGGTCATCTTTATAAGGGTGGAATGTGGTTTAAGAAACTCGCCAAAATTGCTGCCGACGAGGGAGTGACTCTTGAGCACATGAAAGTCGATCATAGTGAAGCTACTTCTAATGGGCTACCAACGAGTGTTCCAAATTATTCAATAAATACTACTCCTCTCACAAATTCTGAAAAACAAGACTACTTCTTCCTGCCCGCTATGGGATACTATGATGCAGCTGGAACGTTGTATGGTTTGGGTACCGAAGGACGATATTGGTCTTCAATGTTTTGGCCAGTTCCAGGCTATGCTCACGGCCTGCAGTTTGATAAGTATCATGCAACGCAACTGTATTATAATCGCTGCAACTATGGTTATATGACAATACCTTTCAAATAACTCTGTCAAAAGTTACTTTCCGAAGGGCTTGGCATTTCCGCGCTTGGCGAAAGTCGTTTCCCGAAGGGTTTGGCATTTCCGCGCATGGCGAAAGTCGTTTCCCGAAGGGTTTGGCATTTCCGCGCTTGGCGAAAGTCGTTTCCCGAAGGGTTTGGCATTTCCGCGCATGGCGAAAGTCATTTCCCGAAAGGTTTGGCGTTTCCGCGCTTGGCGAAAGTCATTTCCCGAGTGGTTTGGCATTTCCGCGCATGGCGAAAGTCATTTCCCGAATGGTTTGGCATTT
>NZ_AWGW01000022.1:0-22021 GCF_000477535.1 Segatella salivae F0493 | reverse complement strand
TGCCAAGCGCAAATATGAATTGGCCATAGCTGGCAAGACCACGGCCGAGGGCAAAGTCAAAACCATTTGGGTGGGCGTGAATAAGGATGGCACGCTGTACCTTGTAGAAGAGAAGAAGCCAGAGTCGAAAACGGGCGGCGGAACAACCGAACAGCCCAACTTTGGGATTAAACGTAAAAACCAACCATAAAAATTGTCGAGCTTAGAGAAATGCGCAAAGACGCATTCATAAATTAACTCTTATTGCGACGAAAACCTGCGCAGCGGCGTAGTTATACAATAGGTATCGTCATAAATACTCCTAAGTCTAAAGTGGTGGTGCAGTGCTGTTGAGATAACAGCACTGCACCCTTTTTTGTACGTTTATGTTAAATCAAAGATGTTATAGAGCGTTATTCTGAGTTTGTTTTGATGTATTCAAGTTTTGAATATTAGAAACTAAAAAAGCTGAATCTCAAAACAGAGATTCAGCTTAAATGATTGTATATAGAAAAGAAACTTATTCTTCTATAGCAGCTTGTGCCGCAGCCAATCGTGCAATAGGAACACGGAATGGAGAGCAACTTACATAGTTCAGACCTACGCGGTGGCAGAACTTAACAGAAGATGGTTCGCCACCATGCTCTCCGCATATACCACATTTTAGGTTTG
Organism: Segatella salivae F0493; assembly: GCF_000477535.1. Classification (NCBI taxonomy): domain Bacteria; kingdom Pseudomonadati; phylum Bacteroidota; class Bacteroidia; order Bacteroidales; family Prevotellaceae; genus Segatella; species Segatella salivae. The sequence goes on along the minus strand of NZ_AWGW01000022.1, from coordinate 21,370 downwards.
GACGGGTTGAACGACCTTTCTTCACACCCATTTCAACGAGCTGACCAACACCTGCTTGATCTAAAACCTGGAATGGGTCGACTTTCAGAATCTTCTTTTCCAAGTAAACAGGCAAGAAGCTTGCGATGTCATCGCGACTGAAACCGAAGGTCATTTGTGTGAGGTCATTGGTTCCAAAGCTGAAATATTCGGCTCTTTCTGCAATCTTCTCGGCAGTTAAGGCCGCACGTGGAATTTCAATCATTGTACCAATCTTGAACGGAATTTCAACACCTTCCTTTTCGAATAGCTGGTTGGCAGTAGCGCGAATGACAGCCTCTTGCATATCAAACTCGTTTGCACTACCAATAAGTGGTACCATAATCTCAGGTTTTGGATCGTAACCAGCCTTTTTCAAATCAATGGCTGCACCCAAAATGGCACGTGTTTGCATTGCTGTTATCTCGGGATATGTATTTCCCAATCGGCAACCGCGGTGGCCTAACATAGGATTATGCTCGCTCAAAGAGTTTACACGATGCTGAATTTCTTCAACCGATATGCCCATTTCTTCAGCCATAACCTTTTGTCCAGCGAGGTCATGAGGAACAAATTCATGCAAAGGTGGATCAAGTAAACGAACATTTACAGGATAACCATCCATAGCTTTAAGTATTCCGTAGAAGTCTTGTTTCTGATAGGGTAGGAGTTTCTCCAAAGCCTTTTCACGACCTTCTTTCGTATCAGCGAGAATCATCTCACGCATTGCCTTAATCTTTTCGTTCTCAAAGAACATGTGTTCAGTACGGCAAAGTCCGATACCTACAGCGCCAAAGTTACGTGCAATCTCTGCATCATGTGGAGTGTCTGCATTTGTGCGAACGACAAGTTTTGTGTATTTCTGGCAAAGCTCCATCAACTTGGCAAAGTCACCAGTAACTTCTGCAGGTTTGGTTTTTACCTCACCTAAATACACTTCGCCTGTAGAACCATTGATAGAAATATAATCTCCCTCGTGAATGGTGGTTCCGTCAATCTCTACTGTGCGTGATTTGTAGTCAACATTGATTGCTCCAGCACCGCTGACACAACATTTTCCCATGCCTCGAGCGACTACGGCTGCATGGCTTGTCATACCACCTCTTGCAGTCAAAATACCTTCTGCGGCACTCATTCCGGCAAGATCCTCAGGGCTGGTTTCTATGCGTACCATGATAACTTGGTGGCCATCGTCGTGCCAATGTTCAGCATCGTCGGCAAAGAAGACCACTTGTCCACACGCTGCACCTGGACTTGCAGGAAGACCACGAGTCAGTACTTTTGCGGTCATTTGCGCTTCTTTGTCAAATACAGGGTGTAGAAGTTCGTCTAATTTATTGGGTTCACATCTCAAAAGAGCCGTCTTTTCGTCAATTTCTCCTTCACGCAAGAGGTCCATAGCTATCTTAACCATTGCTGTACCTGTACGTTTTCCGTTTCGTGTTTGCAAGAACCATAGATGTCCTTCCTGAACCGTAAACTCCATGTCTTGCATGTCGTGATAGTGTGCTTCAAGCTTCTCCTGGATGTCATTCAATTGCTTGTAAATCTCAGGCATAGCTTCTTCCATAGACGGATACTTGGAAGCACGTATTTCTTCATCAATACATTGCTGTTCAGCCCATCGTAGTGAGCCTTCTTTTGTAATTTGTTGTGGGGTGCGAATACCAGCAACGACATCTTCTCCCTGTGCATTTACAAGATATTCACCATTGAATCGGTTTTCGCCAGTAGCTGCATCGCGACTGAAGCATACACCCGTTGCAGAGGTATTGCCCATGTTTCCGAATACCATAGCCATCACACTGACAGCTGTTCCCCATTCAGCAGGGATACCTTCCATCTTGCGATAGAGGATAGCACGCTCATTCATCCATGAATCAAAGACTGCACAGATAGCTCCCCACAATTGTTCCATCGGGTCAACTGGGAAATCTCGTCCGGTCTGCTCTTTGATTGCTTGTTTAAATAAGGCAACTAACTGCTTGAGTTCATCAACATTCATTTCATTGTCGAGAGCGATACCACGCTGCTTTTTCACTGCGATGATAATTTCTTCGAATGGATCGATGTCTTCTTTGTTAACAGGTTTCATACCCAATACAACGTCACCATACATCTGAACGAAGCGACGATAGCTGTCGTATGCAAAGCGTTCATTTCCTGTTTTACGTGCTAAACCTTCTACAACCTCGTCATTCAAACCAAGATTCAAGATAGTATCCATCATTCCTGGCATGCTGGCACGTGCGCCCGAACGCACACTTACAAGTAATGGGTTTTCAATATCGCCGAACTTTGAATGCATCAAAGTCTCAATGTGTTGTACTGAAGCCTCTACTTCACCTTTCAAAAGCTCAACAACCTTTTCCTTTCCTTTCTCAAAATACTCATTACAAACGTCCGTTGTGATAGTAAAACCTGGAGGAACTGGCACTCCAATCAAGTTCATTTCAGCAAGGTTCGCTCCCTTACCACCAAGCAGATTTCTCATATCTGCCTTACCTTCAGCCTTACCATTACCGAAAGTATATACTCTTTTCTCACTCATAGTTGATTAGGTATAAATGCTTTTTATTAAAAATTGTTATTATTATAGTTGCAAAAATAACGTAATTCTCTTAAATAGCCAAACATTTAACTGCTTTTTTGCTAACTTCACCTTGCATTTTTACTATCATTTTATTTCATGCTTTATGGCGCTCTTCAAATTTGAAGCAATGACTAAAACATGATAAGAATATTCCTTTTGTAAATGATTACGTTTATAATTATTGTTAATTAAATATTATCTTTATCCATATTTTTATAACTTTGTAACTCAATAAACGGCATTTCATGTAACGCTTGTTAAAAAAGATAATGATGAGATCTCTGTATAAGATATATTTTTTGACCTTGTTTGCTATGGTTTCTCCTTGTGTTTCAGGCGCCATTGTAAACACAAATTTGAACGAAATCCCTAAATCTAATGAGGCAGAGATATCATTCAGTCAGAATATATTGCGTATTACAGGAGGTGTTGGGCAGGTTGTTTATATTTATAATGTAACAGGAGTATGCGTTATGTCGATGCGAGTAGACAGCAATGACAAGCGTTTTGATTTGAACCTTCATAGAGGGTGTTACATTGTTAAAGTCGGGAAAACGGTCAGAAAGATTTCTGTATATTGATATGTAACATTTAATCAAATAAGTGAAATCTTCAATGTATCGAATTCTTTCAAGTATATTTTTCATACTTTTGTTTTGCACGGCGTGCAGCAATAAGTATGAAAATCCCAATAAAAACATAGAATTATCAGATTTTGAGACATTAGACTCATCGGCATTTACGCTGAAGGCCAAGCGCATTCAGCATTTTTTAAGGCAAGCAGCCTTTGCCGATGTCGACTCAACAGCCACTGATATGCGTGTGAAATCGTACTATCTAAATGGTGGAACATGTATATGGATTAATCGACAAGGTGTAAATGATCAGGCTGATACCTTGCTTTCCTATCTGAAGACAGTCGACCAATTGGGTTTTAGCAAGAAAAAGTTTCGCGTTTATGAGATAGAAGAGGGGCTGAAAAGATTTCGAACGTTAGACTTTGACAAACAAAGCAATTCTATTAATAAGGTTGCTGCCCAACTTGAATACAACTTAACAAAGGCTTATTTACGCTATACAACAGGACAAAAGTTTGGATTTGTCAATCCCTATCGCTTGTTTAATCGTATGGATGTGAGGGATAGTGACTCTGTAAGTGTTAGTTACGCAACTCTATTTGATGTTCCCATGCAGCGTGTGGGGAAAGACTTTTATAGATCAGCATTGGATAAAATTGCGCATGATAGTGTGGGAATATTCCTTCATGAGATACAACCTAAAAGCAAATTGTATTCACAACTCCAAAGTTTATTAGCAATAACACGGGATAAAGACGAAAGAAGAGCCATCTTGTGCAATATGGATCGCTGCCGCTGGCGCTATAAAGATACGCCTGATTTGCATGAGAAATATGTTTTGGTAAATATTCCTTCGTTTCATTTACGCATGGTTAATCGTGAGGATGTGAAAGAAATGAAGATAGGATGTGGTTCAAAAGATACTAAAACCCCATTGTTAACGAGTCGTATTATACATATGGATGTTAATCCACAATGGATAGTTCCACGTAGTATTATAAAGAAAAGTATAGTTAATCATTGTGGTGATAGGCACTATTTTGATGGCCATCATTTCTTTGTTAGACACAGAAAAACGGGTAAAAAGATACCTTTTGACCAGATCACAAGGGAGATGTTGCTCAACAAAGACTATTTAGTCATTCAGACAGGTGGTTTGGGCAATTCACTCGGTAGAATCATTTTTCGTTTTCCTAATGGCTTCAGTGTGTTCCTGCATGACACAAATCATCAGCATGTTTTTTCTCAAACAGATCGTGATGTCAGTCATGGCTGCGTACGCGTTGAGCGACCTTTTGACTTAGCGGTATTCTTGTTGAAAGACAAGGAGGCTTCAATCATTCGGAAACTTCATTATTCAATGACTGCGAAAATAGGTGAAGAGGGGGTAAACTCTTCTGAAGAGGAACATAAAAATATGGAGAAAACAAGACCTGATACGCTAAAAAAGTCACTTATTCTCAGATCTTTGAGCGTAGAACCTCAGGTTCCTATCTACCTCACCTATTTCACAATATATCCTGATGGCAAAGGAAAGCTTCAACATTTCGCGGATGTTTATGGTTTCGATAAAGTCATCTTTAAATCTCTTAGGAACTATGGTGCAGAATGAAGTTATTCGTATGCGATTGGTTTATGTGAGTGTTTGGAAAACAATTTGCGTCATTTAACCTCGTAATTCGATATATTTTATCGCGTAAAATGACGCTCTTTATGATATAATTCAATACAAAACCCAAATTGCTTGAATGGCATTCGAATAGTGAAAGAATGGGAAAGAAAATATAGATGTATGCAAAGATATTTCATTTATTTTTGTTATGATGGTACAGCATACCATGGTTGGCAGATTCAACCCAATGGCGTGTCGGTGCAAGAAACTCTCCAAAATGCTTTGTCGACAATCCTTCGGCAGCGTGTAGAGATAGTTGGTGCAGGACGAACTGATACAGGTGTGCATGCACGTATGATGGTTGCACATTTAGATTTGGCTGAAGAAATTGAATGTGAGCAGTTGACCTATAAGCTCAATAGACTTCTGCCACGTGATATTTCCGTTTTTAACATCCAGCCTGTTGATAGTAACATGCACGCACGTTTCTCTGTAAAATGGCGTACTTATCGTTATTTCATCCATACACGAAAGGCCCCTTTCCTTCGAAACTACTCGTATGAAAGCCCTTATTCGCTTGATTTTGAACTGATGGAACAAGGAGCTGAGCTATTGAAACAACACCAAGACTTTGCTGCTTTTTGTAAATCGGGGGCAGATAATGCAACAACACTCTGTACAATTAAAGAGAGTAAATGGATTAAGACATCTCCTTATTCATGGTATTTTGAGATTACTGCCAATCGTTTTTTAAGGAATATGGTGCGTGCAACCGTTGGAACACTAATTTTGTTAGGAAGACATCGCATTGCAATTAAAGATTTGGAACGAATATTAGAAGAAGGAAACCGGAGTCAAGCAGGTGAGAGTATGCCTGGACATGCTTTGTTTTTAGAAAATATAGAATATTAGTAGATGATGTGGTTAATTTTAGCTTTTCTCTCGGCAGGCCTGTTGGGATTTTATGATTCGTTCAAAAAGAAGGCGCTGAACGACAATGCAGTGCTTCCGATTCTATTCTTGAATACTGTCTTTTCGTCACTAATCTTCTTGCCTTTTATCGTATTGTCATCAACCACTCATATCTTTGATGGCAGTATTTTCTATGTTTCACAAGGAGGTTGGGAGGTTCATCGCTATATTATTCTAAAAAGTTTGATTGTTTTGTCGAGTTGGATATTCGGCTATTTTGCAATGAAACATCTTCCACTTACTATTGTTGGACCAATCAACGCTACACGCCCTGTAATGGTACTTGTTGGTGCTATGCTTGTATTTGGTGAGCGTTTAAATGGTTGGCAGTGGGCCGGCGTAACACTTGCAGCCATATCTTTCTTGATGCTGAGTAAGAGTGGACGTCGTGAAGGGATTGATTTCAAGCACAATAAATGGATTTTCTTCCTTGTGATTGCAGCTTTATTAGGGGCTGTTAGTGGACTATACGACAAATATCTGATGGCAAATGCTACTGATGGTGGTGTTGGAATAGACCGTATGATAGTGCAAAGTTGGTACAACATTTACCAGATGTTATTAATGGGAATCATGATGATTGTGTTGTGGTGGCCAACGCGTTATCGTACAACTCCATTTCATTGGGACTGGTCAGTGGTGTTTATCTCAGTGTTCTTATGTGCTGCCGACTTTGTTTATTTCTATGCTTTAAGCTTACCAGGGGCTATGATTTCAATTGTAAGTATGGTTAGGCGAGGAAGCGTTTTGGTTAGTTTTCTTTCGGGAGCAATATTCTTTCATGAGAAGAATCTTAAGGCAAAAGCTTTTGATTTGGCATTAGTGCTGCTGGGAATGATATTTTTATATATAGGATCGAGAGGATAAAGTAGGGGAGAACTATACTTCTGAATTTATTTGTCAGATAATCTTTGCAAATCGATATAAATCTTGTATCTTTGTAGACATGATTGAAAGTAAAAACAATACGATATGGCACACAACATCTTCAAAGGCTTAGGAATAGCTTTGATAACCCCCTTTACGTTAGAAGGTAAAGTGGATTATAAATCACTTAGACGGCTATTGGACTATCAATTGGCTAATGGCGCTGACTTCTTATGTATCTTGGCGACCACAGGAGAAGCTCCTTGCTTGACAAAAGAAGAGAAAGAAGAACTCACTTTGTTTATAAAAGGTGTTGTTGGAGGCAGGATTCCTATACAGAAATATTGTGGAGGAAACAATACAGCAGCTGTTGTCGATGAAATAAAAACAACAGATTGGACGGGAATTGATGGTATTTTGAGTATATGTCCTTATTATAATAAACCTTCGCAAGATGGACTTTACCAGCATTTTAAGGCCATAGCAGAAGTTAGTCCGTTACCAATTGTATTATATAATGTACCAGGACGTACAGGAATCAATATGAAAGCAGAAACCACAGTCAAGCTTGCTAAGGACTTTTCTAATATAGTTGCTATTAAAGAAGCCAGTGGAAGCCTTGAACAAGTGGATGAGATAATAAAGAATAAGCCAGATAATTTCGATGTCATTAGTGGCGATGATGCACTCACTTTCTCTATGATTGCAAGCGGGGCAGCAGGAGTTATCTCGGTGATTGGTAATGCGCTACCTAAGGAATTTAGCAGAATGATTCGATTAGAGTTTAATGGTGAGTATGAACCTGCACGCAAAATTCATCATATGTTCACAGAACTTTACTCTTTACTCTTTGTAGATGGGAATCCTGCGGGCTGCAAAGCATTACTAAACGATATGGGAATGATTGAGAACGTACTTCGACTTCCGCTCGTTCCTACAACCATAACAACAAAACAAAAGATGGCTGATATCTTGAAAGAATTAAGAATATAATACATTCTTTAATTTTAAATGCAAACGATTTAATTTCTCTTTAAAAACGCTAAATATGCACTTTATCAAAGAGAATGATGGTATTTCTTTTGGAAGAACACAGAAAAATGCCTATCTTTGCAACATGTTTTTCATGGTATTAGATTATTAAGGTTAAAGAAGAAATTGGTTGTCGTGAGGCAATCAATTTTTTTTCGTTTATAACAAAGTCATTCATTTATTTTGTAAAACACATCTTTTGCGTTATCTTTGCATACAGAAAGCAGTGTTCCGGCTCTGTTGCTGGCGTTTGTTTTGACGCGAGAGGAAAGTCCGGGCAGCATAGGACACTCCACTTCCGAAAATAGAAGCTATTGGTGACAGTAGGTGTTGGCAGAAGAAAATAACCGCCTTGTAAAACGAAACTGGAAGGAATAGCCTTTCAAGTCCATTCAAGGTAAGGGTGAGAAGGTAGTGTAAGAGACTACCAGCTGACAGGCGATTGTCAGGCTGTGCTATCTGGAGGCTGCAAGTTCATGTATACCGTAGACTGAAAGTTGTCCGCTTAAAGATTATAAATCGCTACGGAGGGTAGAATGCTTAAGCTGTGGGGTGACTCACAGATTAGATAAATAACAGGGCGCCATCGCTTTGATGGAGACAGAACCCGGCTTATAGGAACACTGCTTTCTATTTTCTTTATTCTTTAATAAAATTTATTTCGAGACATGAACTTTACCTTAAATGAAACAGAATACAAAGTAGATGATTTGCAACAAGCTGTTTGGCGGATGATTAATACGTATGGAGAATCTGATGATTTTCCACAGATGAAAGACTATGGTGTAACCAAAGAATCTTTGCAATCATATTTATTTGATAAACAAATGATTCTTGATAGCATGGGAAGTGAACGCTTCCAAATGACTTTATGCGGCATCTTTATCGTTATTCCAATCTTTATTGCTTCATTTTTCCCAGATAAAGATTTACCATTTGGAAGATATACAGCTATTGTTTGTGGAGTAGGGGGCGCACTTCTCTTTGGAGTTGTCAAGTTGTTTATGAATTATATCATCAAGAAAAGGCTTCAAAAATTATTTGATAGCAATCATGAGACTTACATAGAACAAGTGCTTTCATATAAAAGATAATAAGAAAAAATAAAAGGTTGAGTATAGAACTCAACCTAAAAGAGGTACCTAGCAGAGTCGAACTGCTCTACACGGTTTTGCAGACCGTTACCTAACCGATCGGCCAAGGTACCATTTCGTTTCCGAATTGCGGTTGCAAAGGTAATATAAAAAAACAATTTGACCAAATATATTCATTGTTTTTTTTCTACTTTTTTGCATTTATCATAAAATGCACAGCCTGCACATTTGTAGTCTTTACATTTAACGTTGTGATAAATAGCCTTGTAGAGATTTCTTAATACAAAGCAGACTGAAACTGCAATGACTACAAAAATTACAATATATTGAATAAAAATACTCATGCTGTATTTGGTAAACGGACAGAATTATATATTTTCATATATATAAAATCTGCCCGTATAATCAACCAGTTTTCAAATAATCAATTAATCAATTCATCTGTTTGCAAAGATATATTTAATTATTTTAAATTGCAATCCTCATTTTTTATGATTTTTCTTGTAAGCTTCTTAAATGAAAAAACTAAAACTTTATATTGATAATATAACAAATACTTGAAAATCAGTAGTTTGCAATCAAAAAACAATTCATATCAAATCATGGTATAATCTCATTCATTTTATTTCATCATTAGATTGAGATTGTCTCCTGAAATGCCATTAAACGTTTTCTCGTAAGATTTATATTATTTCCGCATTTAATATTGTTGTTCTCATAATATGTCTCTTATTATATAATAAGTGTTATGATAAATAGGTAGTGTTAAAGTAAAAAAGTTCTGTGATTACATTCTACTTTACTGTTAGATGGAAACATCCTTGGTGCACTTCATACTTAATGTGGCACCTATTTTGTTTTCTCATGTCATTTAAAACTTCACTAAGAATCCATTTCAATGTATCATTGCGCACGGCACGTCGCTTTTCGTTTGGTGCTTCTACAGTTTTATATCGATTGTAACAAATATCAACAGTAGTTCCATATAGATGACAACTATTAACTGTTGCATTTCCATTGTGGCTACGAAGTCGCTGTACATCGTTTTTTGAACGCATTACACTGGTGATAATAATCTTGTGTAACGGGATTCCTTTTATTTGTAAAGAGTCAAAGAAATTGTGTCCAATATCCTGCAAAAGTATTGCTGCTTTAGGAACTAAATAAGGAATACTGGACTTTAAATTGTCTATATAGTAATATGGATTTCCACCGATATAAACGAGTTCTCCCTTTCTGTTTTCAGCATCAGCTCGGTCTTTCACAGGTGTAACTCCAAGCGCTTTTGCTGATAACAGCTGAACATCATTCTGATCAGGGAAAGCTTTTCCGAAATTTGGAACACTATAAATACGATTCTTTACGACAGAACCATCAGCCTTAAAAAATACGGAACTAACAGGTAAAGAGGATTTCGTTTGTGCAAAATTAATATTCTCTTGTATTGGCTTTTGATGTGTTTTTATAGTTGGTTTTACAATCTTTTCAGCACTCGTTTGATGTGTTCCATTACCTGCTATAGACGGGAACAGACAACGGATAAAGCCCAAAAATACTACCGACAGACCAAAACCTTGTAAAAATCGATTTTTAGAAATCTTCATAACACTATCATAAACTTCTTTTACGAGATGCAAAGATAGACCAAATATTTGGTAATTTCAAAAAAAACTCTAAATTTGCATCCATATTTAAGGAGTTTATACATTGATAGAGAAGCATATATTCTTAGAAGATATTGATCCAGTTATATTCTATGGACTCAATAATTGTCACTTGCAAATGATAAAATCTCTCTTTCCTAAATTGAGAATCGTTGCGCGAGATAATGTTATCCGCATTCTTGGTGATGAGGAAGAGATGGCCAAAATAGAAGAAGATATTGCTTCTATGCAGAAACATGTGTTGAAGTATAACTCTATTTCTGATGAAGATATCCTTGATATTGTAAAGTCTGGAAAGACTAAAGGCGACAGTATCAAGGGTGTTTTGGTTTATAGTGTGTCAGGAAGGCCCATTAAAAGTCGGTCGGAGAATCAGCAGAAACTTATCGATGCATTTAATAAAAATGACATGATTTTTGCGGTAGGTCCAGCTGGAACAGGAAAAACTTATTTAAGTATTGCACTTGCAGTAAAGGCACTAAAGGAAAAAACTGCAAAGAAAATAATACTTAGTCGCCCTGCTGTAGAGGCTGGAGAAAAGCTTGGTTTTCTGCCTGGAGACATGAAAGATAAGATAGATCCCTATCTACAACCCCTATATGACGCTCTTGAAGACATGATTCCTGCAGTGAAATTGCAAGATATGATGGAGAAACATATTATCCAGATTGCCCCACTCGCTTTCATGCGCGGACGCACATTGAGTGATGCTGTAGTAATCTTGGATGAAGCACAGAATACTACTCCTCAGCAGATTCGAATGTTTTTGACGCGTATGGGATGGAGTACGAAGATGATAATCACGGGAGATATGACGCAGATAGATTTGCCGAAAGCTCAAAAAAGCGGACTAAAGGAAGCGTTAAATATACTTGGGAAGGTCGAAGGTATTAGCGTTGTAAATCTATCTCAGAAAGATATTGTTAGGCATAAACTTGTTACGCGCATAGTGGATGCCTATGATTCATTTGACAAAAAGCAAGAGCAAGAGTCAAAAGAAAAGAGTAAAAGAGCTGCAGCGGAAAAACAACTAACTGAAAAAGAAGAAGAATTTACAATATTTGAAAATTCAGACAACGATTTTAATTAATATTCAAAATGAAAGCTTTAACAAAGACAGATTTCCATTTCGATGGACAAAAGAGTGTTTATCATGGTAAGGTTCGTGATGTTTATGACATCAATGACGATTTACTTGTGATGATTGCTACCGACAGAATCTCGGCTTTTGATGTTGTTTTACCTAAGGGAATCCCCTTTAAAGGTCAGGTTTTAAACCAAATCGCGGCTAAGTTTCTTGATGCAACAAGTGATATTTGCCCTAACTGGAAACTGGCAACACCAGATCCAATGGTTACAGTCGGACTTAAATGTGAAGGCTTTCGCGTAGAGATGATTATCCGTTCTATTCTCACGGGAAGTGCTTGGCGTGCGTATAAGGAAGGATGTCGCGATCTTTGTGGAGTAAAACTTCCAGAAGGAATGCGTGAAAACGAGAGATTCCCTGAGCCAATCGTTACTCCTACAACAAAGGCTGATGAAGGTCATGACATGAACATCTCAAGAGAAGAGATTATTGCTCAAGGTTTGGTTTCAAAGGAAGATTATGACGTTATAGAGGATTACACTAAAAAACTCTTCAAGCGTGGACAGGAAATTGCAGCCAAGCAAGGTCTGATTTTGGTTGATACGAAATATGAATTTGGCAAGCGTGATGGAAAGATTTATTTAATAGATGAGATTCATACTCCAGATTCAAGTAGATATTTCTATGCTGATGGTTATGAGGAAAAACTTGCAGCAGGCAAGCCTCAGAAGCAGTTGTCGAAAGAATTTGTACGCCAATGGTTGATAGAACATAACTTTATGAATGAGCCAGGGCAACAAATGCCAGAGATTTCTGACGAATATGCTGAAAGCGTTAGTGAGAGATATATCGAACTTTACGAGCACATCATAGGCGAAAAGTTTGATAAGAGCGTTGAAAGTGGTGATATAGCAGCACGTATCGAAAAGAATGTTGAAAACTATTTGAAGACGGTTAGATAATCTTCCACACGATTTTGCATGTATAAACAAGAAGAGATAAAACCATACGGGAAGACTGGTGAGAAAGGAAAATTGGTTGAAGAAATGTTCGATAACATTGCTCCGACTTATGATACTCTTAATCATCGTCTCTCATGGGATATTGATAAAGGCTGGCGAAAGAAAGCTATTCGCCAGCTTTCACCTTTTCATCCTAAAACGATTTTAGACATAGCAACTGGTACGGGAGATTTTGCCATACTATCTGCAAAGTTGTTATCTCCACAAAAGATGGTCGGAATAGACATCAGTGAGGGGATGATGAAGATTGGACAGCAAAAGGTTGAGAAGGAAGGATTACAAAAAACTATCTCTTTTAAGAAAGAAGATTGTACGCAATTATCGTTTAATGACAATTCGTTTGATGCTGTTACAGCTGCTTTTGGTATTCGAAACTTTCAAAATCTTGACCAAGGACTCAAAGAAATGTGTAGGGTGTTAAAGCCTGGTGGACATTTAAGTATTGTAGAATTAACTACTCCTGTGAGTTTTCCGATGAAGCAATTATTCAAGATTTACTCACATTCAATCTTACCTGTTTATGGAAAACTAATTTCAAAAGATAACAATGCTTATAGTTATCTGACGAACACAATAGAAGCTTTTCCTCAAGGTGAAGTGATGTTAGAAATCTTAAAGAAAGCTGGCTTCAAGGATGCAAGCTTCCAAAGACTAACATTTGGAATCTGCACAACGTATTATGCACGAAAATAAAAAATAGATAACATCTTGTTGTATGGATAAATATGGTCTTATAGGATATCCACTTGGTCACTCCTTTTCAATTGGTTACTTCAATGAGAAGTTTGAAAACGAAGGCATAGATGCTCAATATTGTAACTTTGAAATCCCTAATTTAGATTTCCTTCCAGAAATCATTGCACAAAATCCTGACTTAAAGGGACTAAATGTTACAATTCCTTATAAAGAGAAAATCATTGATTTTTTGGATGAGTTAAGTCCTGAAGCTAAAGATATAGGTGCCGTTAATGTGATTAAAATTACCCATAAAGGGAAAAAAATCATGATGAAAGGCTATAATAGCGATGTCTTTGGCTTTACCAAGAGCATAGAACCTCTTCTCGAAAAATGTCATAAGAAGGCACTAATCTTAGGGACTGGTGGTTCCTCTAAAGCTATTCAATATGGTTTGAACTCACTCGGTATCGAAACATTAAAGGTCAGCAGGTTCGAACGCCCAGGCACAATATGTTATCAATCGATAACTCCGCAGGTAATTAATGAGTATAAAGTGATTGTGAATTGTACTCCTTGTGGCATGTATCCAAAAGCAGACGAATGTCCTGCCCTACCCTACGAAGCGATGGATAGTCACACATTGCTTTATGACTTGATTTATAATCCAGACGAAACTCTATTTATGCAAAAAGGTGCAAAGTATGGAGCAACCGTAAAAAATGGATTAGAAATGTTACTACTTCAAGCCTTTGAAAGTTGGCATTTTTGGCATAGTAAAGACTAATACAATTAATTTCTTATGAACAATAGATACATGATGCGTGGTGTTAGCGCTGCTAAAGAAGATGTACACAACGCAATCAAAAATATAGATAAAGGTATATATCCACAGGCTTTCTGCAAAATCATTCCTGATATTCTCGGCAATGACCCTGAATATTGTAATATTATGCATGCTGATGGCGCTGGAACAAAGTCATCATTAGCCTATATGTATTGGAAAGAAACAGGCGATATCAGCGTATGGAAAGGTATTGCTCAGGATGCCATTGTCATGAATACAGACGATTTGCTGTGTGTAGGTGTAGTGGATAACATACTTGTTTCAAGTACTATTGGCAGGAATAAAATGCTTGTTCCTGGTGAGGTTATATCAGCTATTATCAATGGAACAGACGAATTACTCGCTGAGATGCGCGACATGGGTATCGGCATTTTCCCGACTGGAGGAGAGACTGCTGATGTAGGAGATCTTGTCAGAACAATTATCGTTGACTCTACAGTTACATGCCGCATGAAGCGTAGTGACGTTATCAATAATGCCAATATCAGACCCGGAGATGTGATTGTTGGTCTTAGTTCTACAGGACAATCATCTTATGAAAAGCAATATAATGGCGGCATGGGAAGTAATGGTTTGACCAGTGCACGCCATGATGTCTTTGCCAAATATCTGGCCAATCGCTATCCTGAGAGTTATGATCATGCAGTGCCAGAAGAATTGGTTTATAGTGGAAAGTATAAGTTTGAAGATTCCGTTGAGGGCAGTCCTATTAATGCAGGAAAGCTTGTTCTTTCTCCAACACGCACTTATGCCCCTGTAATTAAGAAAGTACTCGATGAGTTGCGCCCTGAAATTCACGGAATGATTCATTGCACAGGAGGCGCTCAAACTAAACTCTTGCATTTTATAGGAGATAATTGTAAGGCCGTAAAGGATAACATGTTCCCTACTCCACCTCTCTTTAAGGCTATCCAAGAATGTTCAAAGACAGACTGGAAAGAGATGTATCAGGTCTTCAACATGGGACACAGAATGGAGATTTATGTGCGTCCAGAGATTGCAGACAAAGTTATCGCAATTAGCAATAGTTTTAATATTGATGCACAAATTGTAGGACATATTGAAGAAGGGAAACGTAGTCTTGTTATCCATTCTGAATATGGCACGTTTGAATATTAAGATCCTCACAACGCGATGTTGTTGGAATTAAAATAAATTATATGGCAGAAAATAATAGTATACTTGAAAAGTTAGATGGTTTAGAAAGTCGATTTGAAGAGGTAAGCACATTGATTACTGACCCTGATGTTATTGCAGATCAGAAAAGATATGTGAAACTTACGAAAGAATGGAAAGACTTAGGCGACATCATGAACGCCAGAAAAAGATATATTTCTTGCTTAGATTCGATTAAAGAAGCCAAAAATATATTAGCAAATGAAGATGATGCAGACATGAAAGAGATGGCACGTGAAGAGCTACAGGAGAACGAAAGTCTGCAACCCAAATTAGAAGAAGAAATTAAACTACTTCTTGTTCCGAAAGATCCAGAAGATGCAAAGAATGTACAAATGGAGATTCGTGCTGGTACAGGAGGCGATGAAGCTGCTTTGTTTGCTGGCGATCTCTTCAATATGTACAAGAAATATTGTGACATGAAAGGTTGGACACTGAGTATAACTGACGTGTCAGAAGGTGCTGTTGGTGGGTATAAAGAGATTGACTTTGCCATCAGTGGTACTGATGTTTACGGCATCATGAAGTACGAAAGCGGAGTACATCGCGTTCAACGTGTCCCTGTTACTGAATCAAATGGCCGTATGCAAACGAGTGCTGCTACAGTCGCCGTCTTGCCTGAAGCCGATAAATTTGAAGTAAATATCAACGAGGGAGACATCAAATGGGATACCTTCAGATCAAGTGGTGCCGGTGGTCAGAACGTGAACAAAGTTGAATCTGGTGTTCGTTTGCGCTATCCGTGGAAGAATCCAAACACTGGTGAGGTAGAAGAAATTCTGATTGAATGTACAGAAACGCGTGATCAACCGAAGAATAAAGAGCGCGCCTTGAGCCGTCTTTATACCTTTATTCATGATCGTGAGCACCAAAAGTATGTGGATGATATTGCTGACAGAAGAAAGAGCTTGGTTTCAACAGGCGACCGTTCGGCAAAAATCAGAACTTATAATTTTCCACAAGGCCGTGTGACCGACCATCGAATTGGATATACTACACACGACCTTCAAGGGTTCTTGAATGGTAACATCCAAGACATGATTGATGCGTTGACAGTTGCTGAAAATGCAGAAAAATTAAAGGAAAACGAACTTTAAAAGAATCATTTGCAATGGGTATTAAATATACAAAGAAAGAAGATGATAAGGAACAGCAGGAACGTACTGTTCAGGCTGATGATTTTATGAATCTCTTGATTTCCACTCAGCGAAAAGAGGATAAGAAAAAGGAATTGCCTAAAACCGAAAAATCAAAATAAATGAACAGACAACAGCTCGTAAATCAAATCTTTAGTAAGAAGTCTTTCTTATGTGTGGGATTGGACATCGATTTGGAAAAGGTGCCGAAACATCTTTTGAAACACGACGACGCAATCTTCGAATTCAACAAAGCCATCATTGAGGCAACTGCCCCCTATTGTGTTGCATACAAGCCTAATCTTGCTTTTTACGAGTGCTATGGCTTGAAGGGGATGATAGCTTTTGAAAAGACAATTCAATATCTGAAAGAGAACTATCCTGAGCATTTCATCATTGCCGATGCAAAGCGTGGTGATATTGGGAACACAAGCCGAATGTATGCCAAGACTTTCTTTGAAGAATATAATCTCGATGCACTCACCGTGGCTCCATATATGGGCGAAGACAGTGTAAAACCATTCCTTGAGTATAAAGATAAATGGGTGATTTTGCTTGCACTAACAAGTAACAAAGGCAGTCAAGATTTTCAGCTTTTCACCTCAAAGGATGGACAAAAACTTTTTGAGCGCGTGTTGGAAAAGAGTCAAAAATGGGGTAATGAAGACAACTTGATGTATGTGGTTGGTGCAACACAAGGTTCAATGTTTAGTGACATTCGCAAATACGCTCCCAACCATTTTCTTTTGGTTCCAGGCGTAGGCGCACAAGGCGGTAGTTTGCAAGAAGTTTGCAAATATGGCATGACAAGCGATTGCGGCCTACTTGTAAATTCTTCTCGTGGAATCATCTATGCAAGCCAGCAAGAGGACTTTGCTGAGAAAGCAGCTGAAAATGCTAAGGAACTACAGCAACAAATGGCTAAGGAGTTAGAGAGATGTTGAGAACTCTCCAGGCACAATAGAAGAAAGATAACTATATAAACTAAGATATTCTAAAAAGCGTAGCCTTAACAACAGGACTGTTCTTTTTCATTTTTAGTGAGCATTGTATGACAATATAAATTTGAATGACAATCCTTTTAGAATGAAAAAGGTGCAGTCGCTGTTATCTCAACAGCACTGCACCACCACTTTAGATTTAGGAGTCTTTATGACTACCCTATTGTTGCGTCATAGTCAATTTATGAATGCGTCTTCGCACATTTTATGGCTGTTATTTGTGTTTAATACCAAAGTCGCCTTTTTCAGCTGTTCCGCCTTCTGATTTCGGCTTTTCATTTGCCTTTTCTGATAGGAATAGCGTTCCATCTTTATTCACGCCTACCCAAATTGTTTTGGGTTTGCCATCAGCTGTCTTCTGGCCTTTTACTGATAGTTCAAAAAGGCGCTTGGCAGCCGTGCCTTTTGTTTTACCCGTAAACGAAAGACTGCCCGTTTCAAATCCCTGCTGCTCCTCAAACGATTCGATTTTGGGTTTTACGCGTGCCTCATATTCAGCCATGTGCTTTTCGGCAGTCGCTTTCGCCGTACTCGTAGGAATTGCCTGCTCTTTATAGCGCTTGATAAGTGTATTCATAAAGTCGATAAAAGCTGCATAATCGGCTGGATTACCGAGGATAGCTAAGGCGTTGACCACCTTTGACAAATTGCGAAAAGCTTTGTCCGAAGCCTCGCGAGCTGTGCGCAAAGCTCCCACAACTTTCGTCGAATTATCTGTGGTGCGCTGCACAAGCAAGGTCTCCACGCGCTCGTTGGCTGTTTTCAGTGCATCGACATATGGTTTCAGTCCCAAGTCCTGCACCTGTGTAGCATATTTTCCTACGAGGTCAGTGCAAAGGTTGGTGATGAGACCTGTTTCACGCTCGAGCTGCATTTGCGGGTCAATGGCATAGTCGGCAAGATGTTGCCACAATTCGTGTGCATTTTTTGCTAAGGCAGCTACAGGCATATTCAAAAACCCTTTTACTGCCGTTCGATAACCAGTAAAAAGTGTGTCGCGCTCTTTATCAGCAGCAGCAATCTCTTCGGTCAAAAGACTCTTTTGTGATAGCACAAAATACTTGTCCTCTGTAGCCAAGGCCTCTGTCAGCGCCTTGATTACAGCTTGTCCAACGGCATTTTCTTTGATTTTTGTGTCCGTAGCCAAGCGGTCACTCACGTTTTTGATGAATTGAAAATGTGCACCATTATTCAGGCGCGATAAATCGGTTAGTACAATCTCCACCACTTTGGTGAAGTCATGCGTAGAAAGTGTTGTTTCTGGCATATTATTCTATTTTTAATTAAACAAATTATTTGCATAGAGATATCCTAAGAAGATATTTTCCTTTCATGCAAAATCTTTATATTATATTTTTCTTGGTACTCAACTTGATGCAAAGGTAAATTATTTTTTTTATTTGACCAAAACTTTTTTAGAAAAGCATTATTTTGTAGCATTTTGACATCTTAAATAAGATTTGATGCTTGCGGGCCTCCCGCAAACCACTTTTTAAAAGATTTGATGCTTGCGGGCCTCCCGCAAACCGTTTCCCAAAAGGTTTGGCACTTCCGCGCTCGGCGAAAGTCGTTTCCCGAAGGGTTTGGCATTTCCGCGCTTGGCGAAATATCCTTCACAAAAAAAGACAAAACAAAACCTCTGCAAAACTTCTCCTATATTTTACCTTTCTTAAATATTTTTTGTACCTTTATCGTATGAAACAGAAGTTATCCTCTCCAAGTTTTGATTAGTTCCCCGGGAACTAACGTGCATTTGTTAAAAAATTGATTAGTTCCCCGGGAACTAACGCGTATTTGTTTAGAAATTGATTAGATCCCCGGGGACTAACCCGTTTTTGTTTGAAAATTGAAAATCCCCCGGGGACTAAAGGTATTATTGCGCTTTCCACAAGGGAAGGCCGAAGTGAATACTATTCAGCGAATAGATTTGAACTTTCGAGCTATTGAATTTAAAAGCCCAGCAATAATCACTATTATAAACCGTGCTATAGTTCGATGAACAGGTATAGAAGCCTTCTGTTCCCAAATGATAAAGTTTATACATTGGATCTATACCTCCTGCACTTGCTCCTCCATAGTTACCCAAGGCTGGCAGGAAGAAATACTTTTTAAGTGCAGCCGCTGAAGGTGCTCCTTGCCCTATCGTCTTTGAAACGCCATCACTCATCATGCCTGCATCAGGGTCGAGTAAATTGTCATAAACATGGTCATGATTCTTAAGCGCTGCCACCGTGGTGCTGTTCTCTGCGGCTATCTCGCTCTGCTTTTTAATCCAAGCACCGCCATGATAAATCTTTCCACGGAACAAGAAAGCTGCTTCGCCATCCCAACGGATGTCGCCCTTATCGTAATACCAAGCCAACTCCCACACGCTGGGGCAGTCCTTGGCCGAATTGGTAGCATAATAGAAATGGGTGCTGTAGCCATGACTAGTGGTAAAGCCAGGCACTTCGGGCGCATTGTAATTATAAATGCGGTCGGCATCAGGCCCCGTATATTGGAGTGGAGGACCAAAATTCCAATAAGAAGCGTATCCTGGAAGATTTGATGCCGGCACATCAGCAGCTGTGTATAGCCCCTCGCTGTAATTAGCCGGCGTTTTGTTGTGCCACATGTCCTCTATGGCATCCCACAGATAGTATTTCGTGTTGGAATATTCGCTGAACAGATGAGCGGTGAGGGGGTAGAGGGTGTTGGCCTTATAGTCTTTGGAATCGAGATGCTTCACGATGGTTCCGGTGTTGCCAGTGTTGGTATTCTTCACGGTGTATTCCACGGTGAGCGTGTGCACGCCCGGTGCAATCACCATGTAGGCGCCGTTGGTGGCGAGGCTCGTGGCAGCATTGCTGATGTCGAAATTGCCCGTGTTGAGGGTGATTTCGTTTGACGAGCCCGTGCCGGTGAGTCCGGTGGTGGTGAGGGTGTAGTTGCCGGCGATGTTGTTGTTGGCCGTCACTTTAATGGCCGTCATCACCCAGCCCGTTTCGGTGACGTTGGTGGTGCGCGGCAAAAAACACAGGTAGGTAGCCTTGTGGGCCAGCGAGAAGGTGTATCCGCCATCGCTCTGCCGATCGGCCGTGGCTACGCCGCAGTCTCCGGCATCGCCCAAATGGGTGGAACTGTTGGGCGCGGCTTGCGACTGTGTGGTTTGAATGGTCACGGCGTTATAGGATGCGGCGTTTTTGCCGGGATAATAAACGGTATAGTTTTGAGCGTGATAGGTGCCCGTAGTGAAGAGGAAGACCGAGCTGGCCACGCGGCTGCTGGCTCCGGTCTCGGCGTTGTTGCCGTCGTTGAGCCAGATTTTGTCACCCGGCTCCCAATAATAAGTCATAGTGCGCGCTGTGCGGTCGTAGTCGATTGAGGTACGGCTCACGGGATTGTCACCCGTCTGGAGGTTCGACTTACCCGTGAAAGCTGTTCCCGTCTTGGTGTCACCCTTTCCCGATGGCTCAGTTACATCATTCTGTGAACAGCCCAACAAAGCCAATGCGAAGGCTGCCGCATAAAATAAATTCTGTTTCATTTTCTTTTTCTTAATTTAAAATTTACATTACTAAAACTGCACTTCAAAAGTTAATCGCCTTCATCTTCTTCCACGTCACCAATGCCGTGACCGCCGCCTTGATCGATGCCGTCATCGGCTGTTTCGCCAGGGAGGTGACTGCCGTGGAATGAGGTACTGCCTAAGGTGTTCTTAACTTCGAGTGCAAACACTTCAATTGCAGGCGAAATGTAGACTCGCTTTTCTTGCTTTTTCATTTCCTTTCCAATTTAAATAATTCATTTTGCTATGATTGTTTTCTTGCTTTTTCGTGTGCTTATATGCACGAAAAAGGTGTGCAAAAAGTTTTATGAAAAACTTCTTGCACACCTTTTGTTTATAAGGATTTATTGCGTATCTTACGCGCGCGTAGGAGCGGACGTTAGAATGTGTGTGTGTGTGTGTGTGTGTGTGTGTGTGTGTGTGTGT
This sequence comes from Segatella salivae F0493, assembly GCF_000477535.1. Lineage (NCBI taxonomy): Bacteria > Pseudomonadati > Bacteroidota > Bacteroidia > Bacteroidales > Prevotellaceae > Segatella > Segatella salivae. The sequence continues at coordinate 23 of NZ_AWGW01000022.1, read as the reverse complement.
GTGTGTGTGTGTGTGTGTAGTAG
>NZ_AWGW01000021.1:0-108170 GCF_000477535.1 Segatella salivae F0493 | reverse complement strand
TTATAGAGTGGCTTTTTTATTCTATCATCATACCAATAGAAACATCATCACGGCCCACCTCTACCCTATCCGTAGACTTCAAAAATAGAATTTGAAAACAATATTTTCTATTGGAAGGAAACAACACCAAGAATTTCAAGCTACAACACCATTCAGTAAGGCAAAAAAGAGTTTTGCCAATGCTTCTGTCAACGACATAAACGCAAAATGAAGAAAATAATCGCTCCTGTCAACGACATAAGCACAAAATGAAGAAAATAATCGCTTCTGTCAACGACATAAGCGCGAAATGAAGAAAATAATCGCTTCTGTCAACGACATAAGCATGAAAAAAAGAAAATTGGTGCTTCTGACAACGACATAAGCATGAAAAAAAGAAAATTGGTGCTTCTGACAACGACATAAGCATAAAAAAAGAAAATTAGGTGCTTCTGACAATGACATAAGCACGGAATGGAGAAAATAAATGCTTCTGACAACGACATAAGCATGAAAAAAAGAAAATTGGTGCTTCTGACAACGACATAAGGACGGAATGGAATTTTTTTAGTGCTTAAGCGCGGCGCGGAAAGACGTAAAAGAGATTTTTGGTGTTTAAGCGCGGCGCGGAAAGGCGAAAATAGAAAAAACCATGTTTCTGAACATTTCAGAAACACCAAAAAGAAGTTTTTCACGCTTCTGAACATTTCAGAAACACCAAAATGAAGATTTTCACGCTTCTGAACATTTCAGAAAGGCCAAAAAGAAGTTTTTCATGCTTCTGAACGTTTCAGAAAGACCAAATGGAAGTTTTTCGCGCTTCTGAACGTTTCAGAAATACTTAAAAAAGAAGAATTGCCGTTAGCGCATAACTTTCTATCACAATATGGCGTAAAAAGAAGGGAGATGACGCGCAATTTTAGACACATTGCGTTTTGGGCCTAAAAATCATCAAATAAAGATAAAGATTGGTCAACAGCTGCTTCCTGTGAATTCTCCTTCTCATCATATTCATCTTGAAATTGCAACATTAGTTGTTGAGAATGTTCATTGCGCAAATTAATACGATACACGCCGCGCAAATCGGTTCGCTCTATAATGGAGTCAGCACACTTAGAATTGCGTTTCAAATATTGGCCTACATAAGCATAAACCTCATCGAAACTGACATTAGAAAACAAGGTGTTATGGGCATTGTGAACATGGCGCGCAATCTTCTTGACCGACAATCCATCATTGCCAGCCTCAGCTAAAACTTTTAATATTTCGTTATTATAGATTTGCATAACCAATCGAAAAAAAGGGGAACTGAACGCTTATAGTCAGTTCCCCTTCCTCTTGACTCAATATTCTCTTCAGTGAATATTATGCGAGTGTCATCAAATTGTTCTCGTCCTTAACTTTGCCCTCTTTGAAGAGCCAGCCAATACCGAGATAAACTTCTTCAGTGCTAATCTTTGCAGCTTTAGCAATCTCAACTACAGAGAGAGCCTTACCTGCTGCTGCCAAAGCCTGGTAAACATCACCGGCACGGAAACCTACATTTTCAGCATTGATAGACAATACAGACTCTTTTGCTGTGTCCTTCTTAGGCGCAGCGACCTTCTTTGTTGCAGCCTTCTTTGCAGGCGCAGCCTTTGTTGTTGCTTTCTTTTCTGCCATAACTAACAAATTAATTAATCTTTATCATAAATGTGAGCGTATCATGTCAAACATTTAAGTTGACAGCACAAAAGTAATTATTATTTTTTAAATCGACTAAGCTTGTGTAAGAAAACTTACAAGCCCTTATCATAGAGAGCTATTTTCTTGACATATATCAACATTACTCTTTGATATCGAGCTTAAGCTGCAACTCGTCTAATTGTTTCTGATCTAACGTTCCTGGAGCATCAAGCATCACGTCACGTCCACTATTATTCTTTGGGAAAGCAATGCAGTCACGAATAGAATCGAGTCCGGCAAGGATACTTACAAAGCGATCTAAGCCGAAAGCAAGGCCTGCATGAGGTGGTGCTCCATATTTGAAGGCATTCATCAAGAAACCAAACTGCGCCTCAGCTCGTTCTTTGGTAAAGCCAAGAACTTCAAACATCTTCTCCTGAAGTTGTGTGTCGTGGATACGAAGTGAGCCTCCTCCAACTTCAATACCACTGCAAACAAAGTCATAAGCTTTAGCACGCACCTTCTCGGGTTGGCTTTCAAGCAGTGGGATGTCGTCGGGATTAGGCATTGTAAATGGATGATGCGTTGCCATGAGACGCTGCTCTTCATCACTCCACTCAAACAATGGGAAATCAATAATCCAAAGGCATTTAAAGACGTTTTTATCGCGAAGGCCAAGTCGATCACCCATTTCAAGACGCAAAGCACAAAGCTGGATGCGTGTTTTATTGGCGTTGTCTCCACTAATAATCAGCACAAGGTCGCCATCATTGGCCCCCATGACCTTCTTGATTTCAAGGAGTTCGTCTTCACTATAGAACTTGTCAATTGAACTCTTAATAGTTCCGTCGGTGTTATATTTAATGTAAACAAGTCCTTTCGCACCAACCTGTGGTCGCTTGACAAAGTCTGTCAACTCATTAAGTTGCTTGCGGCTGTAGTCTGCACAACCTGGAACACAAATACCACCAATATATTTCGCTTCATCAAACACTGAGAAAGTGCCCTTTCCTGCAAAAGCATCCTTGAGTTCAACAAACTCCATTCCGAAACGCAAATCAGGTTTATCACTACCAAAACGCTTCATTGCTTCGTGCCATGTCATTTGTTGTAGCTTGGGCAACTCAACTCCGCGAATCTCTTTGAACAAGTGGCGTGCCATCTCTTCGAACAAATTGATGACATCATCTTGGTCAACAAAACTCATCTCGCAATCGATTTGAGTAAACTCAGGCTGACGATCGGCACGCAAATCTTCATCTCGGAAGCACTTTGCAATTTGGAAATAACGATCAAAGCCTGCAACCATCAACAATTGTTTCAGTGTTTGTGGACTCTGTGGAAGCGCATAGAACTGGCCAGGATTCATGCGACTTGGAACAACAAAGTCGCGTGCACCTTCTGGCGTACTACCAATAAGTATCGGAGTTTCTACTTCAATGAAGTTTTGAGAATCTAAGAAGTTGCGAATCAAGATTGTCATACGATGACGCAACTCTAAATTCTTTCGCACCGCATTTCGACGTAAATCAAGGTAACGATACTTCATACGGATGTCGTCACCTCCATCTGATTCATCTTCAATGGTGAATGGAGGAGTTAATGAAGGTGAGAGAATTTGAAGTGTCTTTACTAAGATTTCAATATCACCTGTGTCTATCTTTGGATTCTTACTCTGGCGTTCACTGACAACACCCTTTATCTGGATGCAATATTCACGACCGAGTTTGTTGGCAGCATCACAAAGAGAATGATCATCAGCTTCATTAAAAACAAGCTGTGTGATACCATAACGATCACGGAGATCAACAAAGGTCATACCTCCCATCTTTCTTGATCGCTGTACCCATCCAGCCAAAACTACTTCTTTTCCAACATCAGAGAGACGAAGCTCTCCACATGTATTTGTTCTATACATAATACGTATGTGTTTATTATCTTTCTACTAAGTTGCAAAGTTACAAAATAATATTGAATCTGAATACCAATCAAATGATTAAAACAAGAACATTATCATACTTCCAAACTAAAATAATAACCTTTATTATCTATATACAAAAAGGAAACGTTCCTCTATACGCACACAGAGAAGAACGTTTCCTGTTATAGAAACAAATGATTTGGACAACATTCTCAATGTTAGGGAAGTTATACGTTGCCTTGAATCATTTGCAAGAAGTATTTATGCACAAATGTGTTTTCAGTGAGTTCTGGATGAAAGGCTGTTACAAGTTGTTGTTGTTCACGAGCTGCAACAATTCTGCCATCTACCTCAGAAAGCACTCGAACACCATCATTTACCTTACTAATATAAGGCGCTCGGATAAAAGTCATGGGAACCATAACGTCGGCAAACGAAGCTTCTGTATTGAAACTCCCCAATTGTCTGCCATAAGCATTCCGCTTAACCTCTATATCCATAGTAGCTATTCGCTCATTCGATTCATGCTCAACCTGCTTGGCCAGCAGTATTAAGCCTGCACATGTGCCAAACACAGGAAGTCCGTTTTGAATAGCTTCACGTATAGGAAGCAAAAGATTTTGTTTGCCCAGTAAAGATGCTTGAACAGTACTCTCTCCTCCGGGAATAATCAAAGCATCTTTCGACTGTTGCCAGTCTGCAAGCTGACGAACTTCAAAACTTTCGACACCTAATCGATGGAGCATCTGCCGATGTTCAGCAAACGCCCCTTGTAATGCAAGAACTGCGATTCTCATTTTCCGCGTTCAGCCATTAGAAGTTCTATTTCATCTTCATTAATTCCTACCATAGCCTCCCCTAAGTCTTCACTAAGTGCAGCAAGACAAGCAGGATCATTATAGTTGGTTACAGCTTGAACAATGGCAGCAGCACGCTTTTCAGGATTACCACTCTTAAAGATTCCGCTTCCAACAAAGACTCCTTCTGCCCCCAAAAGCATCATCAATGCTGCATCTGCAGGTGTAGCTACACCACCAGCGGCAAAGTTTACAACAGGCAAATGATTATGGTCATGTACAAATTTAACAAGATCGTAAGGTGCTTGCAACTGCTTAGCTGCTTCAAAAAGTTCATCTTCAGCCATACTTGATAGTCGATGAATCTCACTTTGCATCAATCGCATGTGACTTACAGCCTGTACAACATCACCTGTACCAGGCTCACCCTTTGTGCGAATCATCGTTGCACCTTCTGCTATTCTACGCAGAGCCTCGCCTAAATTACGTGCTCCGCATACAAAAGGAACATTAAATTGAGTTTTATCAATATGATAAATATTATCTGCAGGAGATAAAACCTCACTCTCATCAATATAATCTATGTCGATAGCTTGAAGAATCTGTGCCTCTGCAATATGTCCAATTCGGCACTTAGCCATAACAGGAATACTTACTGCTTCTTGGATACCTTTAATCATCTTAGGGTCACTCATTCTTGATACTCCTCCAGCTGCCCTAATGTCTGCAGGGATTCTTTCTAATGCCATAACAGCACAAGCACCGGCAGCTTCTGCAATTTTCGCTTGTTCGGGAGTTGTTACATCCATAATAACACCACCCTTCAACATCTGTGCAAGGTTCCGATTTAATTCTTGACGTTCATTCTTATTATTCATATTCTTTGTATTAATTAAATTATTCATGTTGAAGTTTTCTATATTCTGAAGGAGAAATCCCTTTTATTTTATGGAAAAACTTAGAAAAATGAGCTTGATTGGAAAAGCCAAACTCATAGGCAAGCTGTTGAATTGTTTTAGAAGTCTCTGCCGTAAGAGATTTGGATAGCTGGTCAACTATATAATCATCAATAATTGCTTTTGGTGACTTTGAAACCACGCGTTTACAAACCTGAGCTAAGTATCGTGCAGAAACATTCATACAATTAGCATAAAAAGCAACATCACTGTTTGTCTGATAATTCTGATGTACTAAGTGGATAAACTCGTGAAACAATTCTAAACTCCTACCATTAAGTGGGCTTGGCGAAACCATTGATTGTTCAACATACTTTCGAGCAAGCTGAAAAGCCTCTTCATTAGACTTTCCTTTCTGCAAATAAACAGCTACAGCACTGGTAAAAACATTCCGAACACCATGTCGTTTGATATCTTCTATGAAGTAAACATTAGGGAATGAGCACTCACCTAAAAGCAAATCATTCTCTGAATGCTGAATAATAATAACAGAACAAAGTGGTAAGAGACATGATCTAATCTGCGAGATAACATCTCGACTCATCAATTTCTCCTTCAAAAAAGAACTGATAACAGGATCAAAAACAACATGCTTTGGCTTATACTTCACAATCGTATTGACAATGACATTCAACATTTCAACACTCCGAATCATACCGATTTTGATTACAGTAGGTTGAACATCATTGACAATTGCCTCTATCTGAGCTGCAACAATATCACATGGGATATCATAAAAACACTGGATGCCAAGCGTGTTCTGAATCGTTATTGTCGTTATTGCAGACACTGCATGACAACCTAATGCAGTTATCGTTCTTACATCTGCTTGCAAACCTGATTCACCAGTGCCGTCACTTCCCGTTATCGTTAATATCGCAGTCTGATTCATTAAATTAGAAATTAGATTACAAAGTAAAAGAATAAATTGCACAAAAAGAAATGATGTTCTCCTTTTGACAAAGAAAACATCATTTTAAATAAACTTCTATTGGATAACTTTGAAACGTATCCTAAAGGAATGGTTTGATTCATCCCATTTCGTACCAAGCATTTCAAAACGCCCAATTTGTGAAGTAGAACGAACATGCTTACCTATACAAGGACAGATATCAAATGTCCCTATATGAACCAAACGTAACATTTCTGATACATCATTTGGTAACCTGTCAAGAGTAACACCATCTGGAATATGCGCTCTATCAACAAGTTCGTAAGTAACAGGTAAGTCTTCTTGAATAAGTTCATTCATCCTCCTTTCAATTTCTTTTTCTTCTTGTCTTGTAGGTTTATGATTCAAGATAAAGCTCATCTTGCTCTTCTTCCTTTCAATATGAGCATTGTAACTCCTATCACAATGAAACATTTGAATCATTACTTGGTTGAGTAAATGTTCAGCAGTATGCGCTGGAGGGAACTCTTCTTTATTGTGTTCATTAAACAAATAATCATTATTCTTCATACTCAAATCAAACTTAAACACTCCACAACCATAAGCGGGAACTGTCACACGAACAGCCGAGTCGCATCTTAAATCTAAATTAAAGAATTTACCACTCAATAATTCCTGCGATACAATCTTCATCTCGGGAAGATGCCAAAAATCGAATGCATGTGAAGGGATAATGACGTTTGTATCTTTTTTTTCATTAGAGAAATTCGCTACAATGAGTAATACGACGTTACCTTTCTTTCGCATAAATGCAAACTCTCTACATGAATCAAAGTGCTCACTATTAGGATTTGCATAAGTTAAATCAAAGAATTCACCTTCTTGAATTGCAACTTCTGTTCGAGAAATATGAAGTAGTTTACGATAAGATTCTGCAAGTTCTTTTTCTTCTTTTGTCAAGGACGGCGTCTCAGAGAAAGCACGTCGAAGTGTTGAAACTGACCAATAATCAAAAATTGTAGTTCTTCCATCTAAACCACTAAAGCCCTCTTTATCCATACCTCGCTCTCCAAACTCCTGCCCACTATAAAGCATAAAAGGATTTGTCCTCATAAAAAGAGCTACAGCTACAGCTGGAATTGCTTTATATCCTTCACCCGCAAAGAAATCACTCGCAATTCTTTGTTCATCATGATTTTCAAGAAAATAGAGCATATGAGAATTGATATCATCTGTTGCCTGCCACCAATGTGTAATCTCATTAGCACTTCTTACACCCGTAATAATGCCACGCAGGCAATCATACATACCCACTTTATCATACAAATAGTCAAAGCCATTAGCAATATAGCTACAATATTGTGACATATCGTAAACTTCTCCTATAAAGATTAATGATGGGAAATTTGCTTTAATGTTTCTAATTGCATAGTTCCAAAAATCTACAGGAACCATTTCTGCCATATCACAACGAAAGCCATCAATCCCCATTGATGCCCAATACAGAAGGATATTTGTCATTTTATCCCATGTTTCAGGACGCGGATTAAAATGATAACTACGTCCTCCTGCATCACAATAGTCTACACCATAGTTTAATTTTATGGTTTCATACCAATCATTTGATGCTGGATGTGCATCGAAATGATCATTTCCTGTAGCCTTAGCGGGAATCTCGTTGTATGTAGAATGTGCTGTGATTAAACTCAAATCAAGAGGCTCTCCCCAACAATAATAGAAATTATTAGATGGTGAAAATGCCATGGAAGAATTATCAGTAGCACCTATATCCTGTACATCTTGTGGTTTGCAAATAGATAAATACTCGCGTGCAACATGATTAGGGACAAAATCTATAATCACCTTCATTCCCGCAGTATGCGTACGATCAACTAATCGTTTCCATTCAGTCATTCGCAAAGAAACATTATCTGCAAGATCAGGATCAACATCATAATAGTCTACAATAGCATAAGGTGAACCAGCTTGTCCTTTCACAAGTTCAGCATGTTGAACAGGAATACCATGTATAGAATAGTCTGTTTGTGTTGCATGTCTGATGATTCCTGTAAACCAAATATGGGTAAATCCCATATCACTTAAAGTTTTTAGAGTCTTATCATCAAACGAAGAAAACTTACCACAACCATTTTCGGCAATCGTCCCGAATTCAGTTAATGATTCGTTCCGATTACCGAAAAGTCTTGGTAATACTTGATATATTAGTATTTTATCTTTCATTATGCAATGCCATGAGCATTAACATTCTTATCAATCCTACCAATCATCCCCTGAAGTGCCTTCCCCGGACCACACTCCGTAAAATCATCAGCACCATCATGAATCATGGTTTGAACACTTGCTGTCCAACGAACAGGACTTGTTAGCTGGGCTATCAAATTCAATTTTATCTCTTCTGCATCTGTATGCGGCTTTGCATCTACATTCTGATAGACTGAACATTTAGGTGACTTAAATGTTGTTTTCTCAATAGCTGCCTGCAATTCGTCTTTAGCAGGTTGCATTAAAGGAGAATGGAAAGCACCACTTACCTTTAAGGGTAGTGCACGTTTCGCACCAGCTTCTTTTAATTTTTCACATGCAACATTAACAGCATTGACATTACCTGAAATTACTAATTGTCCTGGACAATTATAATTTGCAGCTACTACAATATCACCTTCAGAACTAACAGAAGCACAAATCTCCTCAACTTTTTCGTCAGAAAGACCTATAATAGCAGCCATAGTACCAGAATTAATTTCACATGCCTTCTGCATAGCATTGGCACGAGATGCCACTAACCTCAAACCGTCTTCAAAATCTAAAGTTCCCGAAGCAACAAGTGCAGAAAATTCACCAAGTGAATGACCAGCGACCATTGCTGGATTAAAGCTGTCGCCTAAACATAATGCTTGAATAACACTATGCAAAAAAACTGCAGGTTGGGTCACTTTGGTTTCCTTTAATTGTTCATCTGTTCCATTGAACATTATCTCAGTAATCTTAAAACCAAGAATTTCATCTGCTCTATCAAAATATTTTTTGGCAAGTGCATTAGTCTCATACAAGTCCTTACCCATACCAACAAACTGAGCACCCTGCCCAGGAAATACAAAAGCTTTCATTATATGATATTTAAATGTTTATAATATTCTTTGCAAAGCTACAAAAAAAAAAGCAGAAACATGCAATAGAAAAAGAAAATCCCGAAAACAAACAAGTTGTTCTCGGGATTTATATAGATTTGCTTTACAGTGCAATAATTGTTATTCTATTATTCTGCAGCAGGTGTTTCTTCAACTTCAACCTCTGCTTTAGGAGTATCCTCTACTGCAACCTTCTCTACAGGAGCATTCTCTGGAACAACTATTACAGGTACCTTTACCTCTACTTCCTTATGGAAGTGCACTGTTGCCTCAAATTCGCCAACCTTTTTGATGTCATGCATCGTGATAATCTTACGATCAACCTCAATGCCTTTCTTTGATAACTCTTCTGCGACTGTAGCTGCATTCACAGAACCATAAAGAGCACCCGTTGCACTTACTTTCGCTGTAATTGTAAGAGAAACACCACTCAGAGCATTACCTTTCTTCTCAGCTTCAGCTTTAATAGCAGCAAGTTTGTGTGCTTGCTGTTTCAAATCTTCAGCTAAAACTTTCTTTGCTGAATCAGAAGCAATAACACCTTTACCTGTAGGAATCAAATAGTTACGTCCATAACCATTCTTTACATTCACAATATCATTCTTGTATCCAAGTCCGATAATATCTTCTTTCAGTATAATTTCCATATCAAAATCCTCCTTTATTACTTCATCAAATCGGTTACATATGGAAGCAAAGCAATCTGACGGGCACGCTTAATGGCTTGTGCCACACGACGTTGATACTTCAAAGATGTACCTGTAATACGACGAGGTAAGATTTTACCTTGCTCATTCAAGAATTTCTTCAAGAACTCAGGATCCTTATAGTCAATATACTTAATACCACTCTTCTTAAAACGACAATATTTCTTCTTACGAGTGTCGATTGAAGGAGCTGTCAAATAACGGATTTCTGTTTTTTTCTGCTCTGCCATAATTAAGCCTCCTCTTTTTTACCAAGTTTACTTCTGCGCTTTTCTGCATACTGTACAGCATACTTATCAAGACGCACTGTCATGTAACGAATTACTTTTTCGTCACGACGGAATCCTGTCTCAAGCGTGTTAACGATTGATGGTTCACCTTTAAATTCAACCAGGCAATAAAAACCTGTTGACTTCTTCTCGATAGCATAAGCCATCTTTTTCAATCCCCAGATCTCTTCATTCAAAATCTCGGCTCCATTATCTGTGAGGAGATTTCTGAATTTAGCGACCGTTTCCTTCATCTGTTCATCAGACAAAACGGGAGTCAAAATGAAAACGGTTTCGTATTGATTCATACTAATAAAATTGAAAAAATTATTATTTAAACGTTTAATTTATATTTGAAGATTAAATACTATTAGGCATTATATCTCCAAAAAGTTTTGCAAAATTACATTTTATTTGTGAGATAAACAAATTATTTTGTATTTTTGTGCCAAAATAAGATGAATGAAAAGGTTTGCTTTTACAAAAAGAAGACAATTACAAAAATTAGTAAACTTACCACTGGTATATTTAGGTGTCATTATTTTATGCATCCATCACATATTTAAATTATACCAGTCGAACTATTTACTATTTATAAGCTTGGTGCTTATCGTCATTGGTATTATTGGGCACACAATGAACGATAAGCACCAAAGTAGATATTAAATATTCAATTAATCCTCTTCTGGAGTAATCAACTTATATCCCTTGCCATGGATATTAATGATCTCTATTTGGGGATCATCTTTCAGATGTTTACGCAATTTGGTAATATACACATCCATAGAACGTGCATTGAAATAATTGTCATCTATCCAAATAGTTTTCAAAGCAAAGTCACGCTGCAAAATTTCATTGGCATGTGAGCACAACAAAGCAAGCAATTCGTTTTCCTTTGTAGTTAATTTTGTTTGCTTCTCTCCAATCACAAGCAGTTGTTTTTGAGTATCAAAAGTAAACTTGCCAATATGATAGAGTGTGCTTTCTTTATTTTTCTTACCACGAACTCTTCTCAAAATTGCCTCAATACGAAACACAAGTTCTTCCATAGAAAAAGGCTTAGTGATATAATCATCAGCACCAATCTTAAAGCCTTCTAATATATCTTCTTTCAAGGTTTTTGCCGTTAAAAAGATAATAGGTATTTCCGTATTCGCCTGACGTATCTCTTGTGCCAGTGTAAATCCATCCTTTTTAGGCATCATCACATCTAAGACACAAATATCAAACTTTGTCTTCAAAAACTCTCTATAACCGACTTCGCCATCTGGACAAAGTGTAGCGGCATAACCTTTTGCTTGTAAATACTCACGTAGAAGCATTCCCAAGTTCTCATCATCTTCACATAAAAGAATCTTCAATTTGTCTTCCATAACTTCATATTTTTAATGTTAGTAATCTTATTTATAACTCTATAATTAACTCTCAACATAGGGTAACTTAATCGTAAAAGTCGTTCCTTTTCCATATTCACTATCTACATGGATATCTCCATCATGCAAATCTACCATTTTTTTCACATAAGCAAGACCGAGACCAAAGCCTTTTACATCATGTACATTGCCTGTATGCACACGATAGAATTTATCGAATACTTTTTTTAAGTTCTCTTTTTTTATACCCATTCCAGTATCTCTCACAGAGACACAAACCTTCTTTCCTTCATTCCAAGTCCTCAAATAAACATTCAAAGGCTGGTCAGGATTCTTATATTTTACAGCATTATCCAAGAGATTAAAAATCACATTCTGAAAATGCATATCATCAACATAGATCATAGAGTCAACTGCTTCTATCTCTGTATAAACCTTTCCTCCAGTATGTTCTACACGCAAGGTGAACGAATTTCCAATGCTCTCTATCATCTCATTGATATCTATCTCACGCTTTTTTAATACAGCTTTCTTGCGATCGTACATGCTCATTTGCAATACTTTTTCAACAAGGAACCGTAAACGACGACTTTCATCATTAATAACGGAGCCCAAATGAGCCATCATCGATTCATTCTTCGTAACACTTTTATCATTTAACATCTGCGCAGCCAGAGATATACTGGCAATTGGAGTCTTAAGTTCATGCGTCATGTTATTTATAAAGTCATTCTTTATCTCACTATAACGTTTTGATCTAAAGATTATGACTATCGTAAAGATGAACGTTACCAACAACACCAATGTAAAGATTATACTCGGTATCATGAATCGAATACTCGAAAAAATATAATTATTCATATCTGGAAAATGAATCTTCACAACCCCCATTTTCGACTGAGGATCATTCCTAAACAGCACCTGTGAATAAGTAAATTCTTCCCCTTCATCCGAGTAATCTGGACAGCGATACACCTCTCTTCCATCCTGAGTTGAAACCGTAAAGTGATAAGGTATGTTGATACCATTATTCATTAGTTCCGCTCTCAAATCTTGATCAAGAAGCTTAAAATTAATGCGTTCCTTCAAGGGTTTATCCGAAGCAGAGTACAATATAGAATAAACGACTTCATCCAATAAGGCTTTCTGATAGACATAACGATTCTTAATAATCTCCTGTAAAGACTTAGAAGCCTCAGACAAAGAGTTCTTATCTGTCTTGAGAATCATTCCTTTTGGCATTGAAGCCGGTTTTGTCGCTATGGTTTTCAACTCAAATGATGAATACACCGTACCATCTTTACCTATAGTAGAATACTGGTGGCTCTGCTGAATTGTACCATCATTGGGTTGCCCCGAACGTGTACCAACGGAATCACGAACAAAAGAACGCCGCTCACTTTCCTTCACATCTTTCTCTAAATATCGAAGGGTTTCATTCAATTCAAGATTGCGTGAAGCCTGATAAAGAGCTCGGTTGACGGATTCATCAAACTGCTCCTTCTTCATTTCTGCCATCTCCTGTATATAGCTCAACTGCAGGAATAAGAGCCCCATAAATGAGATTCCCATGATGGTAGCAATTGTCCATATCGTTCTTTTCTTCATAATGACAAAGATAAACTAATCTTTAACAAGTTAACATGAATGTGTTAAAATAATCACCCTAATTTATTTAATTTAACAACATAATAATATTTTGATTACATATATACAATTACAAAGGGCGAGAACTATAATATTCTCACCCATTATATTTATTATCAAATAACTTTTAATCTTGTTCTTCTGCCAACTCTGCACTATGTTCACTAATCAAATTTGCCTGTAAATCTGTCGGAACAAGTTCATAACTTGCAAATTTTGCTGTAAACGATGCGCGACCACCTGTTAATGAGCTCAACGAAATGCTATAGTTATTCAACTCCTTCAATGGGATTTTGGCTTGCAACTTTTGATAACCAGCTTCTGCATCCATTCCCATAATCAATGCTCTTCGACCCTGAAGATCACTCATTACATCACCCATAAAATCAGAAGGAACAAATACTTCCAAATCATATATAGGCTCTAAGATCTTCGGTCCAGCATTACGGAAGGCATCAGCAAAAGCATGACGTGCAGCAAGCATAAACGAAAGTTCATTACTATCAACAGGATGCATTTTACCATCATACACTACTACACGAACGTCACGGGCGTAACTACCTGTCAACGGACCATGTTCCATACAATCCATGATACCTTTTAAAATAGCTGGCATAAAGCGAGAGTCAATTGCTCCGCCGACAACCGAGTTGATAAACACAAGTTTTCCACCCCACTCTAAGTCCACAACTTCCTTGCCTTTGATGTTTACTTTGAACTCTTGGCCATTGAAATTATACATTGTTGGATCGGGCATACCTTCAGCATAAGGTTCCACTATGAGATGAACCTCACCAAACTGACCTGCGCCACCACTTTGTTTCTTATGTCGGTATTCTGCTTTTGCTTTCTTGGTAATCGTCTCTCGATAAGGAATTCGAGGCTCCCCAAACTTCACTTGCAATTTTTCATTATTCTCTAAACGCCACTTCAAGGTTCTCAAATGGAATTCTCCTTGTCCATGAACAATAATCTGTCTCAGCTCTTTACTTTGTTCTACCACCCAGGTTGGATCTTCTTGATGCATCTTTACCATGGCAGCCATGAGCTTTTCTGTATCTTGCGAATTTACCGTTTTTATTGCTCGGCTGTATTTAGAATTAGGATATTTGATAAAATTATAATGCCAATCACAATCTTTTCCATTCAAAGCATTACCCGTTTTTACGTCTTTCAATTTCACGGTACAACCAATATCACCAGCGTTTAGCATATCAACTGCAATACGATTTGCACCTGCACACGCATAAATTTGCCCCATACGTTCGCGACTTCCACGGTCAGAATTGGTCAAATCATCACCCGGTTTAACCTGTCCACTCATAACTTTGAAGTAGCTAACTTCCCCAATATGCGGCTCCATTCCTGTCTTAAAGAAATACAAACTCGTGGGTCCTTCTGACGCAGGAACAACTTCTTCACCTCGTGAATTATGTTGTTTTGGCATTTCACTTACAAAGGGAACAACATTTCCAAGGAATTCCATCAAACGCTGAACTCCCATATCTTTTCCTGCACATACACAGAATATAGGGAAAATACTTCGTGTAATCAGGCCTTTCCGAATACCTTCTCGCAGTTCATCCTCAGTCAAAGTTTCATCTTCAAAGAACTTTTCCATCAAATGTTCGTCATTTTCTGCCGCTGCTTCAACTAACTTCTTATGAAGTTCTAAAGCCTTCTCCATTTCCTCTTCTGGAATATCTTCAACTATTGGTGCACCGCCTTCGGGTTTCCAAGAATATTTCTTCATCACCAAGACATCAATTAAAGCATTGAATCCTGGACCTGTTTGCAAAGGATATTGGACCTGTACACACTTCGAACCATAAATGTCTTGCATAGAAGAAATGATACTTTCAAAATCACATTTTTCACTATCTAACTGATTGATTAAGAAGATAACAGGTTTCTTGAGCTTTTCAGTATAACGGAAATTATTTTGAGTTCCAACCTCAGGTCCATACTGACCATTAATCAATATCAAAGCAATATCGGTCACATTCAATGAAGTTATTGCCCCGCCTACAAAGTCATCACTCCCCGGACAGTCAATGATATTCAGCTTCTTATTATTCCATTCAACATGAAATACCGTTGGAAAGACTGAATAACCATACTCTAACTCTACTGGAAAATAATCGCTTACAGTGTTCTTATTCTCAACACTTCCTCGACGTTTAATTATTCCAGCCTCAAAAAGCATACTCTCGGCAAGCGTCGTCTTGCCACTTCCCGCACTGCCAAGCAATGCAATGTTTTTGATTTCATTCGTCTGATAAACTCTCATATCAAAAGATTTAAAGTGTTAGTAATAATTTCATGGTTAGCAAAGACATTATATCTTTGTTGGCCCCTAAGTTAAAAAAAAAGACAAACCGACCAAGAATATTTTAGAAAATTAGTACTTTTGTAGTCAAAAATCACATGGCAGGCCTATATATCCATATTCCTTTTTGTGCAAGTCGATGCATATACTGCGGATTTTATAGTACTACGCAGCAATCACTTCAACAGAAATATGTTGATATGCTCTGTCATGAAATCGACCTCCGAGCGTCTGAGCTTTTCAACCTTAATACTGATTCTGACAACAAACTCCACACAATATACTTGGGTGGAGGCACTCCAAGTATGCTTTCTTCAGAACAATTAAACCAACTTCTCACACATATATATAAGGTATGGGGCAGCTTATCTGACTTGAAAGAACTCACCATAGAATGTAATCCCGATGACATTACAGAAGAATTTGCCATTCAACTTGCCGACTTAAAGTTTAATCGTGTTAGTATGGGAGCGCAAACTTTTAGCAATGAACGCCTAAAATTTCTTCACCGCAGACACAATCGAGAGGACATTTCCCAAGCTGTTACACGATTACGTCACGCTGGAATACAAAACATTAGCATTGATTTAATGTTTGGTTTTCCTAATGAAACAATAGTAGACTGGCAAAAAGATATTCGTGAAGCGATTGATTTGGGAGTTGAACATATATCGGCTTATAGCCTGATGTACGAGGAAGGGACTTCTCTTTTCAATATGAGGAAACATCAAAAAATTAAAGAAGTTGATGAAGAAACAAGTCTCTCCATGTACAATATCCTTATCAACGAGCTAACAAATGCAGGCTATGAGCAATATGAAATCAGTAATTTTGCCCGTCCAGGCTTCCGTAGTTTACACAATAGTAGCTACTGGCATGAAATTCCTTACATTGGACTTGGTGCATCAGCCCACAGCTATCTTGATGGGATTCGAAAATGGAATATCAGCAATCTCAAAAAATACATGGATGAAATTGCATGCAACAAACTTCCACAAGAGATTGAAGTTTTAAGCAAAGACACCCAATACAACGACTTAATCACTACTGCCCTACGGACCAAAGAAGGGATTGATCTCAATAAAATGAAAAATAAATATGGCGAAGAACGCTATAACTATTTAATGAAAGAAGCTCAACCTCATATCAATGCGGGGAAAATGAAACTTTCTAAACATCGTCTTTTCATAACAAGAATGGGCCTTTTTACATCCGATGATATTATGAGTGACCTTATTTATATAGCTGATTAAGATATTATTAAACTTTGTTGTCAACTTTATTATTAATGAATTGAACCATAAAACGCACTAAATTTAACTACTATATCAATTTAATTGTCCTATAAACAGATAGTAATAAAATGAGGATTCTAAGGTTCGATATAAATTTACAAAACAATTTATAAAGTCGAAATTTTCAAGTCTTAGCAAAATTATAGTTTAATAAACTACTACTTTTTACGGAATCATAACATCCTATGAATCAACACATTAATTAATACCCTCCGTTTTATCTTACCACAAACAAGAAAATTACAAATAATCTGCGTCAAACTATACAATAAAACATGCCTTTTTATACGATAATTTGATTCAAATAGAACGATAAACTGCATTACTTCACGCTACAAGAAAATTGATTATAAAAACAAATTCAATATAAAATTATAATAGAAAGCCTAAACATTACTTATAATGTAGTTTCTTTATGATAACAGGAATGGAATAGAAGTGATAGAATATAAGGCAATATTTTACAAAACGGCAAAAGAATAATCAAGAAAAAAGATAGTTTTTATTTGTGAAGTAGAAATCTATTTATGAAAGAATCAAAATCATCAATAACACAAATTCAGCTTTCAAACCTTATATAGTACTATCAAAAACAATAAAGCTAAATAGAATGAATTCGACATACAATATGCAGATAACGCATGTTGGAATTCATTACGCAATTTCATTCATAATAGAGTTTACAAAGAAAATCAATGAACCATGTCAAGAAATACATTTTCTCAGTTCAGAAATGAAACAAAAAAAACCGCTGAACAATTAAAGTTCAGCGGCAATCTCTCATTTTTCTACTCGTTTGCAAAATTACTTTGCAGTGTCAGCAGCAGCAGTATCAACAGCAGCAGTATCAGCAGTGTCAACCTGAGCTACAGAGTCTGAATCACCATTGTTTGCATTTGCTGCAGTTTTGTTACCACAAGATGCGAATGAGATAGCTGCAACAGCTACGAGTGCTAAAACTAATTTCTTCATTTTCTTTGCTTTTTAAATCTGTAAAACAATCATTTGTTTATTAAAACGATGCAAAGGTAACTATTTTTTTTAATTCACATTCATCTTTTAACTACTTTTTTTTACTCCGTATGTAACTTTTTATTAAGTTACTGATTATTAGTAATTTATAAACTGCAAAATATTGTTAATAAAATAACACCTTTTCTTTCACTCCAAAATTTAACAAAGAAAAAGGCACTCCATAAGTTCTAACAGAACCCCAGGAATGCCTCTTTTCGTTGTTATTTTTTAATATTCATTCCATGACTTGATGTCTATGTCGTCAAGTTTTAATGTGCAGAAAGCGTTTATAAAGGCACTGGCTAAACGACTATTCGTGATTAATGGAACATTAAGATCTATAGCCGCGCGTCTCACTTTGTATCCATTTGTCAACTCATGTACAGTAAGATTCTTAGGAATATTAACCACCATATCAATCTTATGCTCATGCAACAAATCTAAAGCTTGGGGAGTTTGTCCTGCTTCAGAAGGCCAATAAGCTCGTGTATTGCTTATACCGTTTTCATCAAGGAACTTACTTGTACCTCCTGTTGCATAGAGTTCATAGCCATTTTCTACCAGTTGACGCGCCGCATCAAGCATCTCCACCTTCTGCTTTGCTCCACCTGTAGAAAGGAGTATCGTCTTTTTAGGAATTCTTTGCCCTACGGCTAACATACTCTTTAATAGTGCAGCGTTCGTATCATCAGCCAAACAGCCAACTTCTCCCGTAGAACTCATGTCAACACCCAATACAGGATCCGCTTTCTGTAAACGATTAAATGAGAACTGGCTGGCTTTGATTCCAACATAATCAAGGTCGAACAAGTTCTTATTTGGCTTTTTGACAGGCAGTCCTAACATTACTCTTGTGGCCAACTCAATAAGATTAATCTTCAAAACCTTACTTACAAATGGGAATGAACGACTTGCACGAAGGTTACATTCAATAACAAGTATATCATTATCGCGAGCCATGAACTGGATATTGAATGGTCCGTTGATATGCAATTGCTTAGCAATCTGACGACTAATTCGCTTAACACGTCTAACTGTTTCTACGTATAGTTTCTGTGGAGGGAACTGAATCGTGGCGTCACCCGAGTGAACTCCCGCAAACTCTATATGCTCACTGATAGCATAAGCGAGTATCTCTCCGTTCTTTGCAACGGCATCCATCTCTATTTCCTTAGCGTGTTCAATGAATTTAGAAACGACAACGGGATGATCTTCACTTACATTTGCTGCCAATTGTAGGAAACGTTTAAGTTCTTCTTCGTTAGAACAAACATTCATGGCAGCACCCGATAAGACATAAGAAGGACGCACGAGAACAGGGAATCCAACTCGTTTAATGAACTCATCGATATCTTCCATACTCGTTAAAGCACTCCACTCTGGTTGATTAATACCATTTTCGGTCAGCATAGCAGAGAACTTTGCACGATCTTCTGCACCATCAATATCCTGTGCTTTCGTACCAAGAATAGGAACATTCTGAGCATCTAACTTCATCGCTAAGTTGTTTGGAATCTGGCCTCCCGTACTAACAACGACACCATGAGGATTCTCTAACTCTATAATATCCATAACTCGCTCGAATGTAAGCTCATCAAAATAAAGACGATCGCACATATCATAGTCTGTAGAAACAGTCTCGGGATTGTAGTTAATCATGATAGAACGCCAGCCTTCTTTACGGATTGTATTCAAAGCTTGCACCCCACACCAGTCAAATTCGACTGAACTACCAATGCGATATGCTCCAGAACCGAGCACAATTACAGACCGCTTATCATTCTCAAACACGACATCACTCTTCACACCTCCATAGGTTACATATAGGTAATTCGTCTGTGCTGGATACTCAGCTGCAAGCGTATCTATTTGCTTTACGACTGGAAGTATATCATAGAATTTGCGTTTATTGCGAACCAAAAGGGCTGCCTTATGCATGTTACCGATTTCATTTTCCAAGCCAATGGCACGTGCAATTTGGAAATCAGTAAAGCCATAAACCTTTGCTTCTCGCAGCAAATCACGATCTAAAGTATTTATATTTTGCTTCTTTAAAGCCTCATCTATATCAATGATAT
The DNA here is from genome assembly GCF_000477535.1 of Segatella salivae F0493. Taxonomy (NCBI): domain Bacteria; kingdom Pseudomonadati; phylum Bacteroidota; class Bacteroidia; order Bacteroidales; family Prevotellaceae; genus Segatella; species Segatella salivae. Next base: position 88,099 of record NZ_AWGW01000021.1, on the reverse strand, counting down.
GCTTCAGCTTCTCTAAGAACCACTTATCAATCTTTGTGAGATTATGTATCTGATCTACAGAATAGTCTTTGTGCATAGCCTTTGATATGACAAACACACGTTTGTCTGTTGGCTCACGGAGTGCCGCATCAAGGTCGTTAATTTTTAATTCTTTGTTCTCAACGAAACCATGCATCCCCTGCCCTATCATGCGAAGACCTTTCTGAATAGCCTCTTCAAAGTTACGTCCTATCGCCATAACCTCACCTACAGACTTCATACTTGAGCCTAATTCTTTGTCTACTCCATGGAATTTTGAAAGATCCCAACGCGGAATTTTGCAAACCACATAGTCGAGTGCAGGCTCAAAGAAAGCATTAGTTGTCTTCGTAACTGAATTTTTTAATTCAAACAATCCATATCCAAGCCCTAACTTTGCAGCAACAAAGGCAAGTGGATATCCCGTTGCTTTTGAAGCAAGTGCAGACGAACGAGAGAGTCTCGCATTTACCTCTATTACACGATAATCTTCACTTTTGGGATCAAATGCATACTGCACATTACACTCTCCCACAATACCTATATGACGAACTATCTTAATCGACAATGCACGAAGCTTGTGATACTCGCTATTTGTCAATGTCTGTGAAGGGGCAATTACAATACTTTCGCCTGTATGAATACCCAATGGATCGAAGTTTTCCATATTACAAACAGTAACACAATTGTCATAACAATCGCGAACTACTTCGTACTCTATTTCTTTCCAGCCTTTCAAACTCTTTTCAACAAGCACTTGTGGAGAGAAAGAAAAAGCCTTTTCACAGAGCTTATTCAGTTCAGCTTCATCATCTGCAAAGCCTGATCCTAGTCCTCCTAAAGCGTATGCGGCTCGCACAATGACAGGATAACCAAGTGTAGATGCAGCCTTTCGTGCCTCCTCTACATTCTCACAAGCTTCACTTTTGATAGTTTTTACATCTATTTCATTCAACTGTCCAACAAACAGTTCACGGTCTTCGGTATTCATGATTGCGGCAACTGGTGTTCCCAAAACTTTGACCCCATACTTTGCAAAGATACCAGTCTTCTCCAATTCAACACCACAATTCAAAGCAGTCTGACCACCAAAAGAGAGTAACACGCCATCAGGTTGCTCCTTTTGAATAACTCGTTCAACGAAATAAGGCTGTATAGGAAGGAAGTAAATGTGGTCAGCTACTCCTTCAGATGTCTGTACTGTTGCAATATTTGGATTGATAAGTACAGTTTCTATGCCTTCTTCCCGAAGAGCTTTCAAGGCTTGTGAGCCTGAATAATCAAACTCTCCAGCCTCTCCAATCTTTAGTGCTCCTGAGCCAAGAAGCAATACTTTCTTTATCTTTTCGTCTTTCATCGTCTTTCTACTTTAAAGTTTTTACAAAGTCATCAAATATAAAAGCTGTATCAACAGGACCAGAACATGCCTCAGGATGAAATTGACATGTAAACCAAGGATTTGTCTTATGGCGTATGCCTTCATTAGAACCATCATTCATATTCACAAACAGCTCTTCCCAATCCTTATCTAAGGTTGCAGCATTCACCGCATATCCATGGTTCTGACTCGTGATAAAACACTTCTCACTACCTACCAAGCGTACAGGCTGATTATGTCCTCTATGCCCATATTTCAATTTATAAATCTCTGCACCTGCGGCTTTTGAGAGTAATTGATTACCCATACAAATACCACAAATGGGCTTAGTGCTTTGATTAATCTGTTTCTTAATGACCTCAACGGCATCCGAACACATATCAGGATCGCCTGGTCCATTGGCAAGGAATAAACCATCATATTCCATATTCGTATAGTCATAGTTCCATGGAACCCTAATAACTTCGATTCCACGATTAATTAAACTACGAATAATATTGGCTTTTACACCACAATCAACCAATATAACCTTCTTACCACCGCCTTCATTATAACGAATAATCTCTTTGCAAGAAACCCTGTTTACGAAGTTTACACCTTCATAATCAGCTTCTGGTATGTTGTCAGGTTCATCATCAAAGATGATCTTTCCCATCATCACACCATGTTCACGCAATACTTTAGTCAACTCACGAGTATCGATTCCCGTTATACCGGGTACGTGTTCACGCTTCAACCAATCAGCAAGACTCTCCACAGCATTCCAATGACTATAGTCTTTACTGTAGTCACTTACAATGATTGCTGAAGCATAAATCTTATCGCTTTCCATGAAAGTAGGAATTCCATTGGCTTCCATTGTAAATGGAGGAACACCATAATTTCCTACAAGAGGATAGGTTAACGCCATCAATTGGCCCGCATAAGAGGGGTCAGTCAGACTTTCTGGATAACCAACCATTGCCGTATTGAATACCACTTCACCAGCAACTGGGGCATCATAGCCAAAACTTTTGCCATGGAATTTACTTCCATCACTCAAGACTAAAGTTACGTTTCTCATTATATACCTTTATATAAGCTTTAAACAGATTATTATTTATATCATTATCTAAGCTTCATCAACGAGAGAAATGCATCTCATAATAGTTGACGAAAGCCTGATTACAGAGTTTAGTACCTCCAGGAGTTGGATAATGTCCCGTGAAATACCAGTCACCCTTATGCATAGGAATAGCCTTATGCAATCCTTCCAAACTCTGATAAACCAATTCTATCGGAGTAGTTACGCCTTCTGGCCGTAACATTTCAATGATTTTAGCGTTGATTTCTTCTACAGTGAATGGCTCATATATCGCACGAACCTGATTAACCATCATCGATTTAGGTTTCAATAACTCTTCTTGACAAGCCTTATAAGTATCATGTATAACACTCTCCAGATGGCGTTCTTTCAACAAAGCGATAGTTGCACGGAACACACAAAACTCTTCAAGGCAAGGCATATCTATGCCATAATAGTCTGGATAGCGTATCTGTGGTGCACTACTTACCATCACCATCTTCTTGGGATGAAGCCGATCAAGTATTCTTAAGATACTCTTCTTTAGCGTAGTTCCTCTAACTATGCTATCATCTATAATGACAAGATTGTCTTGTCCGGCTTCAATACTACCATAAGTAATATCATATACATGGCTGGCTAAATCGTTTCTGCTATTACCTTCTGTAATAAACGTGCGGAGTTTAATATCTTTCCATGCCACCTTTTCAGAGCGAACATACTCATGCATGATATCAACAAGTTCTTCATGTGTAGGCTTATGATCCAGCGCTTCTATCTTCTTAATCTTCTGTTCACTTAGATATCGCGTAAAACCATCAAGCATTCCATAATATGCAACCTCTGCAGTGTTAGGAATATATGAAAATACTGTATGGTCAGTATCATAGTCAACAGCCTTTAATATAGGTTCGGTCAATTGCTCACCAAGCTTCTTTCGTTCATTATAAATATCCCGATCAGAACCTCTACTGAAGTAGATTCGCTCAAAAGAACAGGCAGATTCTCCTCGCGGTTCAAGGATTCTTTTAATCGAACATTCACCATTCCGTTTAACCATCAAAGCCATACCAGGCTCCAATTCCTTTATTTCCTCACAGTCAAGATCAAAGGTTGTTTGTAAAACAGGGCGTTCACTGGCCAATGCAACGATTTCATCATCTTTATAATAAAATGCAGGTCGAATTCCCCAAGGGTCACGCATAGAGAACATTTCCCCACTTCCTGTCACACCACAAACAACATATCCTCCATCAAAATCAGGCATTGTCGTTTTTAAGACATTCTCCATTTTGACATGATCCTCAATATATCGTGTGATATCTTTATTGGTAAGATTCAGTTTTTGAGCCTCAACAAAGTTCCTTTCTACTTCTCTATCAAGCCTATGCCCCATGAGTTCAAGCATGATATACGTATCACTATAGATACGAGGGCATTGTCCTTGAAGCGTCAATTTCTCAAAGATCTCATCAACATTTGTCATGTTAAAGTTTCCACAGAAACAGAGATTCTTTGCTTGCCAGTTATTTCTTCTAAGAAAAGGATGTACATAAGAGATTCCGCTTTTGCCTGTTGTGCTATACCGAAGATGTCCCATATACAGCTCACCAGCAAAAGGTAAGTTTGCTTTTGCATAACTTGCATCAGCTAAATCATGCGCATCAACATTTGTAAAGCAATTATGTACTTCGCCGAAAATCTCGGTAATAGCGTTCGATCCCTCAGCTCTTTCACGGAACATATACTCATGTCCTGGTGTAGAATCCAACTTTACACAAGCCAACCCTGCACCTTCCTGCCCACGGTTATGCTGTTTCTCCATCATAAGATAGAGCTTGTTCAGACCATACATCCATGTTCCGTACTTCTGCTGATAGTATTCTAACGGCTTCAGCAAGCGTATTAACGCAACTCCACAATCTTCTTTTATTCCTTCCATCACATTTAATTGACTATTCTATTGTAACAGATTTTGTCTTATCTTGTCTATAACTTGTTTTCTTGTTCACATCTTCTACATCATGACAAAGAAGCTTTCAATGTCTCAACGCAAAAGCATTTCATCTTGTTTATATTAAAAAGATTCCATCATCTGATGTCTGCCTAAACATTATCATCATTCGACTTTAACCTTTTCATCATCATGTTAGCTTTTTAAGCCTGTTGGAATCATTAGCATATTATACCAAACGAAAACACATTGTGCAGCAATGCTTACAATGATTCCATACACAACTTCCGCTCATAAATCTATAGTTCAGAATTAAAAAAAGAAGAATGAAACTGATTTACAATCCATTTTCATTCTTCATTTCTTATATCTTATTTATCTTAACACAGTAACTAACAGAGAAGCTAAACTCGTAACGATTCCCACAAAAGAGAACCAGAGTGACGTTGAAGAGCCTATGATAGAGTTCCTTGCCTTTACTTTGTTAGGCTCTACATAGATAACATCGTTTTGTTGCAAATAATAATAAGGTGAATTTACTATGTTTGCATCATTTAAATTCAGTCGATGAAATTCCTTACTTCCATCTGATTTCTCCCGAAGAAGAATGATATTGTCTCGCTTTCCATATACGGTTAGGTCACCAGCTTGGGCTATTGCTTCTATTACACTCATCTGTTCTGTCGAAACAGGGATAACCTTTGGTGCGTTAACTTCACCAATAACAGTTACTCGATAGCTGGAAGTTCGAACCGTGACAACAGGTTTCTCGTCAGCTGAAAAATATGGTGTAATCTTATTTCTTATCAAGTCTTCGCATTGCTCTTTCGTAAGACCAGCAACATGAATCTTACCCAACACGGGGAAGTTTATATTTCCAGCGTTGTCTACTAAATAACCTTGTGCCGTGCTACTTGCACCAGACGATGCTGTTGTTGAAAGATTAAATGGAGCCGAAACCGTAGGATTTATCGTATTTACTGATATGGTCAGCAAATCTTTCGGCATAATATGAGCATTATAAAGATCTTTAGATGCCGCTAAATCTACTTGATCTATATTTTGAAAATAAGGCACTTTTTTTACTGAAGCACAACTACTTAATAATAAAAGTGCTACTAAAAATAGCAACGAAGCCAATGATTTTTTCATATCCTTTGTTGGTAAATTAAATCTCTGCAAATTTAATTCTATTTTTTTAGAACGGCAAATTTTTCATTCATTAAATGATATTAGTAACTTTATTTGCTTGTAAGACTGAAGACCATACTTTTTATATGCACAACATTTCTTAAGGATTGTAAGTATAAAAAGCCTAAATACTTTTTGGCAAACCATGGTATCAATTTCTTAAAAAGGCTAACATAAATTATTAAACTAAATGCTTTTGTTCTCAAGAACAGGCCTGCTTAAAACAACTATACCATAAAGCTAATAAATATTTTATATCAAATTGATTATCAATAGATTAAGAATAACAATACAAAACCTATCATTTAATCAAACAAAACAAGGCAATTAATCATGCAAAACGACTCATTTCGCTCTGTTAAATGGCTTGTTTTACAAACTTAACCCTATGCAAAACAAAATGGATTTAATGCACTTTCGGAAACAAACACTTGAATATTGCGTTTAGTTATAAACTTTTGTTCTGTCACATAACCCATACATCGTGCACCTTCTTGATTGAAGACACATCACTATAAAAAAGAAAGAGATACCGAAAACACGATATCTCACTACTAAAAGCGGAAAGGATAGGATTCGAACCTACGAACCGCTTTAGGCGGTTACACGCTTTCCAGGCGTGCCTCTTCAACCACTCGAGCACCTTTCCTTAGTCAAATGCGGATGCAAAACTAATCAATTTATTTTAATTTTCAACATGAAACGGCAAAAAAACATCACAGAAGAGAATTAAAACACATGTTTTTCTGTAATGTCAAAGAAATTAAGTATCTTTGCTAATCACTGAAAGTTTGTAATCATATATGGATAATTATATAGAAATAAAAGGGGCACGCGTTAACAATCTCAAGAACGTTTCGCTCAATATCCCACGCAATAAGTTTATCACCATTACCGGAGTGTCAGGTTCTGGGAAATCATCCCTGGCCTTTGACACACTTTATGCCGAAGGACAACGACGCTATGTAGAGAGTCTTTCGGCTTATGCAAGGCAATTCTTAGGCCGAATGAGCAAGCCTGAATGTGATTTTATCAAAGGCCTTCCACCAGCAATTGCCATCGAACAGAAAGTAATCTCACGTAATCCACGTTCAACCGTGGGCACAAGTACAGAGATTTACGAATACATGCGATTGCTTTTTGCACGCATAGGACATACCTATTCACCCATAAGTGGAGAGGAAGTAAAACGTCATACACCTGAAGACGTCATCCATTGTATCATGGGATTCTCTAAAGGAACGAAGTTTATGATGCTCTCACCACTGCATGTTGTCGAAGGAAGAACCCTTAAAAAGCAATTAGAAATGTACATGCAAGAAGGCTATTCTCGGCTGTACAAAGGGGGTGAAGTGCTACGCATTGAAGACTTGTTAAACGAAGATAATATTTCAGATACAGATGCTTCGAGTCTCTTTTTGATTATCGCGCGAATGAGTGTTGACGATAGTAAGGATGCCATCTCACGTATGACTGACTCGGCAGAAACGGCATTTTATGAAGGTGATGGACTCTTGAAACTTGTATTTTTACCAGGAAATATCACCTATGAGTTTTCAACTCGTTTTGAAGCTGACGGCATAAAATTTGAAGAGCCCAATGATAATATGTTTTCTTTTAATTCTCCTTTGGGGGCATGCCCTACTTGTGAAGGATTCGGAAGCACTATTGGTATTGATGAGAAACTTGTCATTCCTAACTCTTCTTTGAGTGTATATGATGGTTGTGTACAATGCTGGCATGGTGACAAAATGGGGAATTGGCGCAGTGAATTCATTCGACGTGCTGCCACAGATGATTTTCCTATATTTGAACCTTATTATAAATTAGACCGCAAATACAAAGACATGCTTTGGCATGGACTGCCAAGCGAGAAGACTCTTGATATTCATGATAAGGTATGTATTGACGCCTTTTTCCAAATGGTTAAAGAGAATCAGTACAAGATTCAATATCGAGTGATGATGAGCCGATATAGGGGTAAGACGGTTTGTCCTGATTGTCATGGAACCCGATTGAGGAAGGAAGCCACATGGGTAAAAGTTGGTGGTAAGAGCATTACAGAGCTTGTAGAGATGCCTATCATCAATCTTAAAGATTGGTTTGACCATTTGCAGCTCACAGAACATGAAGAACAGATTGCCAAACGATTACTAACAGAGATTAAGAATCGCGTGGGATTCCTTACTGAAGTGGGCTTAGGTTACTTAACACTCAACCGACAATCCAACACGCTTAGTGGCGGAGAGAGTCAACGTATCAACCTAACGACATCATTAGGTTCATCATTAGTAGGTTCGCTTTATATCCTTGATGAGCCCAGTATAGGTTTGCACAGCCGCGATACCGACCGCTTAATCCATGTATTGAGAGACCTTCAACAGCTTGGTAACACAGTAATGGTTGTCGAACATGACGAAGAAATCATGCGTGCTTCAGACTATTTGATTGATGTTGGCCCTGATGCTGGAACACACGGAGGAGAGATTGTATTCCAAGGAAGTACGGGAGAACTTAATGATTCACCTGAAAACATCCTAAAGAAATACCCTCGTTCTTATACCATTAAATACTTAACAGGACGAGATGTAATTGAAACACCTAAGTCAAGACGTAAATGGAACAAAGCCATTGAACTAAAAGGAGCACGTATGAACAATCTCCGCGGCATCGATGTAAAGTTCCCGCTCAACGTGTTTAATTGTGTAACAGGTGTTTCAGGCTCAGGAAAATCCAGTCTTATTAAAGGCATTTTATATCCCGCTTTGAAACGACATTTGGACGAAGTTGCCGATGCTCCAGGGGAATATACAGCGCTTGAAGGTGATTGGACGGCTATAAAGCATGTAGAATTTGTAGATCAAAACCCAATCGGAAAGAGCACTCGGTCGAATCCTGCCACTTATGTGAAAGCCTATGATGCTATTCGTCAACTCTTTGCAGAACAGCCATTAGCCAAACAGATGGGCTTTTCTCCACAATACTTCTCATTCAACACCGAAGGTGGACGATGTGAAGAATGTAAAGGAGCAGGCGTTATCAGTGTCGAAATGCAGTTTATGGCCGACTTGGTTTTAGAGTGTGAAGCTTGTCATGGACAACGTTTTAAGCATGACATCTTAGAAGTTCGGTTCCATGAAAAGAACATTAATGACGTATTAAACATGACCGTTTCTGAAGCAATTACATTCTTTGGAGAATATAAGCAGCAAGCCATTGTAAACCGACTCAAACCGCTTCAGGACGTAGGATTAGGCTATATCAAACTCGGACAAAATTCAAGTACACTCTCTGGAGGTGAAAATCAGCGTGTGAAATTGGCTTATTTCATTGGTCAGGAAAAACAAGAACCAACTTTATTTATCTTTGATGAGCCAACAACAGGACTACATTTTCATGACATCCAACGCCTACTTGACGCCTTCAAAGCACTCATAGAGCGTGGTCATACCATTCTTGTTATAGAGCATAATCTCGATGTTATCAAGTGTGCCGACTATGTAATTGATATCGGACCTGACGGAGGTGACAAAGGTGGAAGCCTTGTTTTTGCAGGCACACCCGAGGCACTTATAGAATGCAAAACAAGCATTACAGGACGTTATTTGAAAGAAAAAATCTAAAAAATTGCTCCCCAAAAAAGAATTAAGTATACTGATTCCTTGCTACAACTGCCAGTGTGTAGAATTAGTGAAGGGATTAGTCACTCAATGTGAAGACATTGAGGGCTTACGCTATGAGGTCATTGTAGCTGACGATGGTAGTACAGATAAACACTTATGTTTATTGAATGAAGAACTATTGGATTTGGAACATGTTCGATATATCACACGGGAAAAGAATATAGGTCGCGCATGCATCCGCAACTTTCTTGTGCAACAAGCTACTTACAAATGGGTCTTGTTTGTGGATAGTGACTTGAGTATCATACGAGAAGACTACATTCTGAATTATATTCAACTTGATAGTACATTCTTGGTTGCTTATGGTGGCTATGAAGTGGGAAACGAAAATATAACTAATCTACGATACCTTTATGAAAAAGATGCAGCCCCCAAGCATACGATGGAGCAGAGAAAGCGGCATCCTTACCACCATTTGCACACAGCAAACCTCATGATGAAGAGAACTACGGCACTCACCTACCCTTTTGATGAGCGTTTCAAATGCTATGGGTTTGAGGATGTTCTCTTAGGAAAAAGATTGCAAGAACATAATGTTTGCATTGCACAGATTAATAACCCTCTGCTCTTTGACCATTTTGAAACTAACGATTCATATATGGAAAAGACAGAAGAGGCTTTGCAAACACTATACACTTTTAGAAACGAATTAAGTGGTTTTTCTTCATTATTAACACTAAACTATCACCTTCGTAGATGGGGGTTACATTATCTTATCTTGTTTATCTTCCAACAGAAAAGGAGTAAATGGCGTACAATACTTTGTGGAGAACGACCTAACTTAAAACTTTACATGATATATAAATTAGGTTATTTCATTTCACTTTTTTAGGAAGTCCATCAAGATTAACTAACCACTTTCCACCTTGATAATGCAATTTTATCTCATAAGTAGCCTCATCAATCACATGACTTATCTTTCCTATTGTATCCATACATAAGAAACCTCTCACCAAAACATGAGATACGGCTACAGAATCTTTATCTTCAGTATCCACATTTATAATCTTGTAAGTCGCTCCTTGAGGCATATTACGTAATTGCTCAACATCATCTTGTTGAACTTGGCTGGCCACATAACGTAACCATTTCTGTGATATTGGCGTTACAAATGGCATGGAACGTTGGAACTGCCAATTGAAATAGTGCTGAGAAAACGAATCAACACATGCTTCAGCAGAATCACTTTGATGGATGTGACCACAAGAAGAGAAACACCATTGCAGTATTATAAAGAATGAGATTCCAGCAAGTGAGTTAAAAAGTAGATGATTAAAACGATGCATATACTATCCTTTAATTTTAAACAAAGATAGATAAAATCTTTGGATTTCTCATCTTTTCTTAATAATTTTGTAGAGAGCAACGCTATCAATCCATACTAAATGGAACAGAAAATGATAGCGTCAACAACATTATTATGTAGAAAGGACAACGATTAAAATGCTAAAATTCATATCATTAGGTAGTGGTAGTAGTGGCAACTGCTATTATCTTTTCACAGAAAAAGATGGTCTAATCATAGATGTAGGCGTCGGAATAAGAACGCTAAAGAAACATTTCAAGAACTACGGACTGCATTTGGAGGATGTAAACCATTTACTAATTACTCATGATCACACTGACCACGTGAAGTCAGTAGGTAGTTTAAGTAAGGACTATAACCTGGATGTATATACTACAAAACGTGTGCATGAAGGCATAGAACATAACTATTTCATTAAGAAAAGAATTGAACCAACACATAAAAAAGTTATAGAGAAGGGCACAACTTATACAATAGGAGACTTTATTGTAACTCCCTTTGGCGTTCCTCATGATAGTTCTGACAATGTTGGTTATATGATTAAATATGGCGATACCACCTTTGTTTTGATGACAGATATAGGACATATCACTACAGAAATGCAGACATTTATCGGCGAGGCCAATTATTTAGTCATAGAAGCAAACCATGATATAGAGATGCTTACACATGGAACATATCCTCAACACCTAAAAAACAGGATATTAGGACTTGATGGGCATCTCAGTAATGCAGCCTGTGGAGAAGCTATCGCGACCTTTGCCACGCCACGATTAAAAAAGGTTTGGCTCTGTCATCTAAGCGAAGAGAACAATCATCCCATACTTGCACAAAAGACAATTGAAGATGTTTTGCGAAACCATGGAATCATTGCAGGGGTAGATTTCACTGTAGAAGTATTGAAGAGAAAGGTCCCTACTGGCATATACGAACTATTATAATCAGTCCGTATATGCGAGATTAGATGATTTAGAAAGGGAAGCCTACTGCAAAATGAAATGCTAAATCACGCCCAAAGTTAGGATGTATCAGAGCGAAATGTTCTTCCTTATTTCTGTAAGCAGGATTAATAGCTTTCATTCCTGCATCAAAACGAAGAATGAAATAATCGAAGTTCAATCTTAATCCCAAGCCATAAGCAACGGCAATCTGCTTATAAAACGTGTTCATCTTAAATTGACCACCCGGTTGTTCAGCATAGTTTCTGAGCGTCCAAATGTTTCCTGCATCAATAAAGGCAGCTCCGTTGAGTTTCCAAAAGAGGTAAGTTCTGTATTCAAGATTAAGCGTTAACTTTACATCTCCAGTGTGGTTTATAAAATCTATACGTCCATCAGTACCACGATACTTACCAGGTCCGAGTTCTCTTACACCCCATCCGCGAACAGTATTGGCACCACCCGAAAAATAACGCTTTTCAAATGGCAATACAGAACTATTTCCATAAGGCCACGCAATCCCAAATTCTGCATGAGCAGCCAATGTATTTCGACTATCGAAAAGAAAGAGATGGGTGTAATCTATATCAAACTTTGCATACTGAGCATAGGCTATATTAAATAAGGTGTATTGGCCAATAGCATTTTGTTTGAATCGAAAAGCCTTTGACAAGCCATTAAGAATATTTCCCGAGGCTTCTATATTAGCTCGCACTGCATTGACTCCGTCATTGTAAGTAAGGCCAGCCCCACTCTTCATGATGAACAAATCTTCATAATTATAACGCAAGATTGCATTACGGTTACTGGCATTATCAAGATAATCATGCTTGAAAGTAGCACTTATCCAAGGCATATATATATAGTTAAGATCCAACAAATCAACACGATAACTGATGTGATGACGCGGTTCTGCCCAATGATAACGCCATGCTGTTGAGAACACGCGGCGATGAAATTCGGGCCGATTCTGCAGATTATAACTTAAAGATAATTCAGAAGTAGCAAGGCTCTTATGTTTGAAAGTGCTTGAAAGGAAGGGAGCAAGGAAACGTGGAAACTTAAGTTTTGACCCCAAACCATACTCTATATAGTTCTGATTCTGATAACCTTCAAGTCCTGTTATAGCTTCATAAGCGCCTCGAACAGTAACACTAAATAGTTCTGAACCATGGAAAAGATTACGATTCTCCCATATCAAACTGGCCGCAGCACCTAAGTCGCCTGCAGTATTTGTTCCTTCAGGTTGAAACGAAATACTATTGGGTTTATTGGTACTAATTTGAATATCACAATCAAGTAATGTTGTATCAGGATGCTCTCGGAAACTTATATTTGTATATCTCACAGCCTGGAATCGTGCAAATTTATTATAGGTCTGCTGTAAACCATCTGCACTATAAGGCGCATGTACATCTATCATCGTGGCATTTTTCAACACACTTTTTTTCAAATGAAGCCGTTCATCATCATCTCCACTATGATAACGAATTGTATCTATGGAATAACATGGATGCAAAGTATCAGTTGAATGATTTGCTGTTCGGTAAGGAAGAAGTTTTAATGTAATGTTGATATCACGACTATTGCGAGCCGAGTCAGCACTATATTGAATGAAATCCTTATGGAATTTATAATAACCATGATTCAAAAGAAAAGTAGTTAGATTACGGCGTTCCTCATTAAGTACATCAACTGTGAAACGACTTCCCGTCTTCAGAGACGGCTTAAAAGCATCTCTTCCTTTGTATGTATACAACAATTTCTTAATCAAACTATCCTGAATATCATAATTTACCATTGAAATCCGATAAGGTTCTCCAGGAATCAATCTATAAACTACATTAACTTTACGCCCTCGACGCTTTACATTCATCTCAGTTCTCGCATGCATATATCCCATATTCTGCATGGCTGTAGTGAGATCTTGCTTTGAAAGCTGAGCTTGTAAAGAATCGAAGATAACAGGTTGTTCACCGATATGTTTCAGCGTTCTGTTTAGCCATTTCGTCGAATCTCGGCCTGCAAGCGAATAAGTTGACATAGGAATCTTAAATAAAGAGAACCATTTGGAGTTTCCCTTTTGACGGATATAGGCCTGAAGTGTTGAAGCATCAAGTCCTTTATCAGCCGACTCTATCTTTACATCCTCTAATAGATATTGTCCATCGGGTATAAACTTAGTCGAACTACAGCCAATCAACAGCAGCGAAAACGATAATATGTAAATCCATTTATAACTCATAAACCGCACAAAGATAATATCTTTTTTTGAGATATGCAAGTCAATATAAAAGGTGTAAGATATAACATGATTTTGAAATATTATAAGTCTTAACATTCACTAACATCGAGATTGCGTAGGTATTTACAAAATTTTATGTAAGTTTGCAACATGATTAGTAAAGCTAAAATCAAATTTATTAAATCACTTCAGCTAAAAAAGAATCGCGAACAAACACATCTTTTTCTTGCCGAAGGATATAAACTTGTGGGAGAACTGCTTGCTAAACAACGAGCACATACCATTATCGCTACATACGAATGGATTGAAAACCAATCTTGTGTACAAGCAAATGAGGTTATTGAAGTAACCCAAGAAGAACTTAAAAAAGTAAGTTTGTTACAACATCCTCAACAAGTTCTCGGTGTTTTCCCATTCTTTCAAACAGGTAATGACACCATAGACGTATCATCATTAACACTCATGCTGGATGGCGTTCAAGACCCAGGGAATCTCGGAACAATAATAAGAATCGCCGATTGGTTTGGGATCAACGACATCTTTTGCTCACATGAAACGGCAGATTTGTATAATCCTAAGGTCGTGCAAGCCACAATGGGTAGCATCACACGAGTGCGTCTCCACTATGTTTCATTGGTATCGGTACTCAAACAACTACCAGAAGACTATCCCATTTATGGAACTTTGCTTGAAGGAAACAATATTTATAATGAGCAACTTTCTACAAATGGACTAATTATCATGGGAAATGAGGGCAACGGAATATCTACAGAAATTCGACAAATAGTAAGTCATCCACTTAGAATTCCTAATTATCCACCAGATGCAGCAACAGCAGAATCGCTAAATGTAGCTATAGCTACAGCTATCACATGTGCTGAATTTCGAAGACTTAGTAAATAGAATACGATAAGAATCAAATAGAATATGGAAAAGAATATATATAAAAACAGAAGCATATCAGCATGTATTAAATCGTCTTTTGACGAGCTAATCATGAACTTCACAACGATATTCAAAAAGACTTGGATAGGCAACTTAGTCTGGACCATAAGTACAACGTTCATTCTTCTCATCTTTGCACAACTTGGCAGGATGCTAATCAAAAATGAACCACTTTCATTACTGACAATGCTTTTACTGCTATGTGCATTTATTCTTTATTGCTTGACATCTATATATATGTCATCCAAGAATATTGTTTATCTCATTGAGCTACCACTC
This sequence comes from Segatella salivae F0493, assembly GCF_000477535.1. NCBI lineage: Bacteria > Pseudomonadati > Bacteroidota > Bacteroidia > Bacteroidales > Prevotellaceae > Segatella > Segatella salivae. The sequence continues at coordinate 73,099 of NZ_AWGW01000021.1, read as the reverse complement.
AAAACTGTTCTCAAACGCATAAGCGTAACAACTCTTATTGCCATCATTGTTTCAATTGCAGTACTTTTGCTCCCCTTTATAGTGTCTGATATAGTAACACACTGGCTCATTACAAGTAAGGTTACATCAGTTCTCACAGCCATTATATTGAACATCGTACTTCTTGGGGTATTATTTATACTCATTTTTATCTTTGTTTTACCATTAAACTATAGCCTGACTCACTATATCTGCAATATAAAATCGAAGTTCAAAGACATCTTTTGTCAGGGATATCACACTGGTTTACGCTATTGGGGGAAACTATTTTTAAGCCAAATGCTTACAACACTCTGCTGTTTTATCCCCATCTTGATCCTTGGATTACCACTATTTATACTATTTGCTGCCTATGGAGTAAACCTACATAATATGATTTATATGGGCGATCCTGATAAACTTCCAGGTTGTTTCACTCTCCTAATGATAGTTTCTACAATTATCATTTCTTTCTTACTAAGCTATGTTTACACATTTATAATCTTCGTCAATATCCATACTTTCGGGGCAATTAATCAGCAAGAAAAAGGAGACAAGAAATTTGTCACTGCTGAAAAAACGGCACATGAGTTGACTGGAAAATAAAAGTTAACGTGTATTAAAAAGCACAAGATTTATCTTTTGCTACGCATTTGATTCAAACAAAATTACGTACCTTTGCACAGATTTAGTCCGTTTTGGGCTCATAGAAGTGCTGACAAAGGTCAGACGCCTGGCGGAAAAACCCGTTTAATATATAAAAAATGTACGCAATCGTAGAGATTAACGGTCAACAGTTCAAGGTTGAAGAGGGCAAAAAGCTCTTTGTGCATCACATCAAAGATGCCGAAGCTGGTAAGACTGTTGAATTCGACAAGGTACTACTCGTTGATAACAACGGTACAGTAACAGTCGGTGCACCAACAGTTAGCGGTGCAAAAGTAACAGTAGAAGTTGTGAACCCACTCGTGAAAGGCGACAAAGTAATCGTATTTAAGATGAAGCGTCGTAAAGACTATCGCGTGAAAAATGGTCATCGTTCACAATTTACAGAAGTAACAGTTAAATCAATTAACGCTTAAAATCAGGAGGACAGACAATGGCACATAAGAAAGGTGTAGGTAGTTCTAAGAACGGACGTGAATCAGCTTCACAGAGATTAGGCGTAAAGATTTGGGGTGGTCAGAAGATCATTGCAGGCAACATCATCGTTCGTCAGCGTGGAAACAAGCATTATGCTGGTGAGAATGTTGCACAGGGTAAAGACGATACGCTTTATGCACTTGCTGATGGTGTGGTATACTTCCACAAAGGCAAGTTCAACAAGAGCACTGTATCAGTACTCTCTCCCGAGGCCTACGCAGAAAAAACAAAGGCTGAAGCTTAAATAACAAAGCACTTATTCCAAACAAACAATAGAATGCCAATCTCGTTGAGATTGGCATTTCTTTTTCCATACCATTTTAGATTAAGTTTTGAAGCAGGTTGTTTCTGATTCTAAAATGATATCAATGATGATGCAAAATGCCGCATATAGCATTGTAAAATGAAACAAATAATCCCACAAAGAGCTACATTTTAAACAGACAGATTTATCTTTCTATTTTACAACTACTTATGATGAATTTTCAGGATAAGAATAGATTATAAACATTTCCTACCCCCATAAAAGGATGGCAGTTCTTTTCTGAGGAGAAAAGAACTGCCAAACCATTGAATATTTTTTGTTTAATAGAATTTGAAATACCTACGAGCATTGTTATAAGAAATATCCTCAACCATGCGTGCAAGTGTTTCTTGATCATTTGGAAGAAGGCCGTTTTCAACATCATTCCCAAGAAGATTACACAACAATCGACGGAAATATTCATGGCGAGGATAGCTTAAGAACGAGCGACTATCTGTCAACATTCCAACGAATCGACTTAACAGCCCTAACACTGAAAGAGATTTTAACTGTCGAGTCATACCATCAAGCTGATCATTAAACCACCAACCAGAACCAAACTGCATTTTCCCCGGGCAGGTACTATCTTGGAAATTACCAATCATTGTGGCTAACATCTCATTAGCACCAGGATTCAAACAATAAAGGATTGTACGCGTAAGTTTTCCTTCTTTGTTGAGTTCATCAAGGAAATGTCCTAAGGCACGCGCTGTGTTAAACTCTCCAATAGAATCAAATCCGGTATCAGGACCAAGACGATTAAACATCAATGTGTTGTTGTCTCGAATGGCACCATAATGATATTGCTGTGTCCAGTCAGCCTCAGCATCCATCTCTCCGCACACTCTTAGAAAGGCATGTTTGTATTGTCTGACTTCCGACACACTAAGTTGTTGACCTCTAAGTGCCTTCTCGAAAATGATTTCAATCTGACTATCCGTGTAAGAATCATCATAGAACTCTTCCACTCCATGGTCTGAAAGACGACATCCATTCTCAGAGAAGAAGTCATGTCGCTTTTTCAAAGCATCCACCATATCCGAAAAGTGATTGATTTCCACATTGCTAACTTCTGCTAATTTAGCGATATACTCAGGGTAATCAGCCTTTTCTATGTTCATTGCCTTGTCGGGACGCCAAGCAGGAATCATCTTGATTTCAAAGCCACTTTCCCGTGTTTCTTTATGATAACGCAAGTCATCAATAGGGTCATCTGTCGTACATACACACTCAACATGATAATGACGCATTAGTCCCCGCGCTGTAAACTCAGGTTGCTGAAGTTTCTCATTACATTCATCGTAGATCTCACGAGCAGTCTTTGGGCTAAGCTGTTTAGTAATTCCAAAAGCTGTTTTCAGCTCAAGATGACTCCAATGATATAAGGGATTGCAGAATGTATAAGGCATTGTTTCAGCCCACTTCTCAAACTTCTCCCAATCACTTGTTTCTTCTCCTGTGCAATACTTTTCTTCTACACCATTTGTACGCATAGCACGCCACTTGTAATGGTCACCTCCAAGCCACAGCTCTGTTATGCTTTTGAACTTATGATCGTTAGCAACCATCTCAGGAACAAGATGACAATGATAATCGATAATAGGCATTTTTGCCGCATGATTGTGATAAAGTTCGCGCGAAGTTGGTGTTTCTAACAGGAAATCTTCGTTCATGAATTGTTTCATAAATGATTTATTGTTTAGATTAATCTTGATTAAATAGTTTATTAAATCCGTAAAACAATCACCGAATCAGACAAGACGATAACCATCTGCACCCGTCATTTTTTCGATGAAGTGTAATGCAAATATACGCATATTTTTTTGAACTACGGGAAAATTAAACTATATTTGCAATGTTTTTACGTAAACGATGACGTATATATAATGGATAATCTGCAAACAATAAATACCACAGGAAGAGTTCTACTCATATATACCGGAGGGACGATTGGTATGGGAATAAATCGTCAAACGAATGCACTTGAACCCTTAGACTTCAATCATCTCGTGAGTAACTTGCCCGAAATGAAGTACCTTTCCACGAATGTTGATGTCTATCAGTTTGAAAATCCCATCGACTCCAGTGATATGGCACCTGAAGTTTGGACAAGACTTGTTGGCATCATTGCCAATCGTTATCAGGCCTATGATGGCTTTGTAGTCCTTCATGGAACAGACACAATGGCCTATACAGCCTCAGCTCTCTCATTTATGCTTGAGAATCTGACTAAGCCTGTGATTCTAACCGGAAGCCAACTCCCTATTGGACATCTTCGGACGGATGCTAAAGAAAATCTCATTTCAAGTATAGACTTGGCATCAGCAAAGCATGAAGACGGCACTCCTATAGTCCCCGAAGTGTGTATTTACTTTAATGGCAGACTATTAAGAGGCAACCGCACGACGAAACAAAATGCTGATGGATTTAATGCTTTCGATTCCTTCAATTACCCACACTTATGTGAAGTTGGAATAAGATTTCAGTTTTCTTCTCATCATATTCTGAAACCTGATTATACAAAACCCATGGTTCCACATTATGATTTAAATCCAAACATTGTGGTTTTGTCACTCTTCCCTGGCATCCAAACGAATATATTTGAACATGCTTTGGATGCTCCTGAACTTAAAGGTGTTGTTATGCGTAGCTTCGGAAGTGGCAATGCACCTCAACAATCATGGTTGATTGAGACGCTCAAAAAGGCTTCACAGCGTGGCGTTTCTATCGTAAACATCAGCCAATGTGTAACGGGATTCGTTGAAATGGGACGTTATGACACAGGATATCAATTGAAAGGAACTGGGGTTATTAGTGGACAGGACTGCACAGTAGAGGCTGCTGTCACGAAATTGATGTACCTATATGGTCGCTACGGAGATAATACGAAAACAATTCGCGAACTACTTAGCATTCCTTTGGCTGGCGAATTTCAAGTATAATCAAAGCGCAATAGCTTCCATTCTATGTGATTCTAAACTGAACTGTCTATCAGTTTTTTGACTGAACCATTATCTTTTTCCATCAAATACAACTTAAAATGCAAGAAGATTTGATGGCAAAATGAGGGTGTATAAGAATAGAACATTTGCTATAAATCCATCGAACATAACACGCTACATGCGTAATAATCTCAAGAAATCCATGAACATAACGCAGAATCTATCGATTATTCACAATAGTATCTTATCAAATCAACAAGCAATAATATGAAAAAAAGTCTTGAAACGGTTTGCATCCATGGCGGATGGAAACCGACAAAGGGAGAACCTCAGCAACTGCCCATCTATCAAAGTACAACATTCAAATATGACACAAGTGAACAAATGGCACGTTTGTTCGACTTAAAAGATAGCGGATATTTCTATACTCGCTTGGCAAACCCAACCAATGATTCAGTTGCAAAGAAGATAGCTGCTCTTGAAGGAGGTATTGGTGCAGTACTCACCTCTTCGGGGCAAGCGGCCAACTTCTATGCTGTGTTTAATATTTGTGAGGCAGGTGATCACATCATTACTTCCAATACGATTTATGGCGGAACCTTTAATCTGTTTGGAGTAACCCTAAAGAAGATGGGGATTGACTGCACTTTCATTGACCCTGAATGGGAAGACGAACGTATTGAGGCTGCATTTAAGAGCAATACGAAGTGCTTCTTCGGAGAGACTATTTCTAATCCGGGTGGAAAGGTGTTTGACATCGAACGCTTTGCAAATCTCGCTCACAAACATGGGGTTCCCTTAATTGTTGACAATACATTTGCGACACCAATCAATTGTAGGCCTTTTGAATGGGGATGTGACATCGTTACTCACTCCACAACTAAATATATGGACGGACACGCCACGCAAGTTGGAGGCGCAGTCGTTGACTCTGGTAATTTTGATTGGGAAGCTCACAGCGATAAGTTCCGTGGACTGACAAGACCAGATGAAAGCTATCATGGACTCATTTATACAGAAAACTTTGGGAAAATGGCCTATCTCACGAAACTTATTAGTCAGTTGATGAGGGATTTGGGCAGCATTCCCTCTCCGCAGAATGCCTTCTTGCTTAATTTAGGGCTTGAAACGCTCCATTTACGCATGAGACAACATTGTGACAACGCACAGAAAGTGGCGGAATGGTTGGAAAAGAATGAGAAAGTAGCCTGGGTAAATTACTGTGGACTTCCTTCAAATAAATACTACGCTTTGGGACAAAAGTATCTTCCGAATGGTTCATGTGGCGTCATTGCCTTTGGTTTGAAAGGTTCACGCGAAGATGCCATCAGATTCATGGATAATCTTGATTTTATCTCCATCGTAACGCACGTAGCCGATGCACGCACATGTATTTTGCACCCGGCAAGCCACACACACCGCCAGCTTTCTGATGAACAACTTCGGGAAGCAGGCATAGCTCCCGACTTAATCCGTCTTTCGGTGGGCATAGAAAATGTAAATGACATCATTGCCGATATTGAACAAGCATTAAACAAAGCATAAATGACAAACAATATAAAAGGACACCCGCTTATTGAGTGTCCTTTTTTCGTTTCTCAAAACATTTATGAGAAGTTCTTTCCTCTTTTGATTAGAATCTTGGTGGGCCACCAAAGCCGCCGCGCCGACCAGGAGGTGGTGGTGGAGTTCCCCGTCGTTCACGACCACCCATCGGCGGACCGGGCATATCTTTGCGCGCTTCTTTTCCGCCAAACAAATTAAATCGATAAATGACGTGGAGCATTGCGTAGCTGTAAATGCTGTTATACTCGGTATCACTACGCATCAGCGCATTTACACTACGGCTGAAGTTACTCTGTTTGTGAAGAATATCATAGAACTGAAGACTGATTGATAGTGGCCTGCCTTTGAGCATACTTTGAGAGATTTGCGCATTCCAAATCAATTCATTGGTATTCATCGACGCATCGTTGAAGCCTCGGCGAGAGTTATTATGCAAATCTGTTGCAAGCGTTGTGCCCCAAGGAAGGGAAATATTCACCGAGCCACCATAAGAGAACTGCCACGTATTGAGATTACTCTGCCGTTGAAGTTGATTTCTACTGTGCATATAGTTTACCGACCCATCGACAGCTAATTCCAACCAACTATTCCTGTAACTGGTCTCCAAACGCTCACCGAGAGAGGTCGACCGCGTTATATTCTTAACTGAAGACGAGGTTGAATTTAATGCCAGGTACGCCACGTAATGATTATAGTTGACGTTTGTAAATGTGTTGACATTAAAGAAGCCAGCCGAATCTATTGCAGTATTAAACATGAATGCACCCATAGCATTCCAATTTCCGTTGATATTCTCGGGTTGAATGGTTCGCCCTCCCGTACGCTCATCATACGTAACCTTATTACTAATGCTGTTGCGCGTGTTACTATAATTGACGAAGGTCATTATTGCCCGTTGTCTTTTTTCTACATAATTATTGTAGAATAGACGGAAATTGTTTGTAAAAGATGGCTTTAAACCGGCGTTTCCTTTCGAAATGTTCAACGGATCACTATCATCGGTGATAGATAACAGCTGCGACATGCTCGGTTGTGACGTTGTACCGCGGTAATTGATGCGCAGATTGCTCACTTTGTTGAAACGATAACGGAAATCAAGTGTCGGCGAGAAATTTGTCACAGTGCGCATCGTATCTACATGGATTCCTTGATAATTCTGAAGATATTTCGACTTTTGTGGCTGCAACATCACGCCGACATTCAAGTTGTATTTCTTTCTGATGAGACGCAACATCAATTGAAACTCGTGGATATAGTTTCTATACGTAGAATACCTACTCAGACGTTGATCGTAGTAGTCATCGAGCGGATTGGCCAACCTGCCAAGATAACTATTCCAGTTTCCGTAGTCAAAAGGCAAACCGCTGAAGAATGTTTCGCCTAAATTACTAAAATCATAGGTCTTTCTGTTGCTCTTACTATATTTATATTGAAATTCATAAGAGAATTGAAGGAATGTCGCACGCGCAATGGGTTCGCTATAGGCAAATTTGAGTTTATACCCATAGTTTGTGGTAGGCACAAGTTTCCAGCGATTAGTTTGATATGTCGAATCTTGCCCCAAGACATTTTGAACCTGATATAAGTGGATGTTATTCAGCGTGAGTTCGTGGCCATCGCTCAACCCGTAGTTTCCGCCCACGCGCAAGGTCACGTTGCGTCCCTTTGTTCCAAACTTACGATTATATTGCAATGTTCCGCTTAAACTCTTATTCGAATTGTCACTTATGCCACTATTTTCCTGCGTATTCACCATCAGATTTTCAGCATCAAGCCTCGTAATGGCTTCTGCCAGCAGCGGATTAGCAACATACAGATAAGGGTCTTTACTGAACGTGGCCGAAAGGCTGTGCGCAAGATTATCCCCACGATTGTAAGTGAATTGTGGGCGGAACAAGATGTTTGTCATCGTGTCGGGCGTCCATTCCAACCGCAATTGGCCATCCCACGAGTTACTGCGCGAGAGGGTTGAGCTATTGTTGTTTGAAAATGCTCCTATCCTGCTGACGAAGTTCTCCATAGAGCCTAAGGCGTTCACATCCCCATCAGAATGATTCCAACGCACCGAAGCATCCATCTGCAACCGGTCTTTCAATTCATAATTATAGTTTAAACCGAGCATCTTCGACGCATTTAATCCCTGCGGACCTGCACCGAAGCCTCGGAATCCGCCGCCAGGGAAGCCCATGTCGTTGACATTATTTGCGTTGGCAAACATCATCAGCCTGTGGTTCCCGTTAAACCATCCGCCCATGGCTTTCTCCGCATAACGCCGCTGGCTGCCGATTGCCAAGTCAATATTCCCAAAACTACCCTTATTCATGCCGTCCTTCATTCCAAAATCAAGCACCGTTTGCTCTTCGCCATCATCGATGCCCGTCACTTTGGCCATATCGCTCTTTTGGTCATAAGCCTTGATTTTATTAATCACCGAACTTGGTATGTTCTTCAATGCCGTCTTCGTATCGCCAGTCATAAACTCTTTTCCGTCGACAAGAATCTTTTTCACTTCCTTTCCGTTGACAGTTATCTTTCCGTCACTCGACACTTGCGCGCCCGGCAGTCGTTTCACAAGTTCTTCTATGGTCGAACCTTCGGGTGTGCGAAAGGCTGAAGCGTTATAAACAAAAGTATCCTCTTTGAGCGAAACTTTTGTTGCCTGGCCAGTGATTGTTGTCCCTTTCAGCATCACGGCATCAGCGCCCATGACAATGGAACCCAAAACCACATCTTTCCCATTCTCCACATTGGCGTGTTTAATCACCGCTTTATATCCCACGCTCGTAATCCTAACGAGATAACGACCATCGGCAGGCGCACTGAGCTTAAACTTGCCGTCATTGTCAGAAAGAGTGCCCGATACGAACGAACTATCGCGGGCACGAAGCAGCTGCACAGTCGTTTGTGCCATACTCTCCTTGGTATCGCGGTCAGAAAGCTGTCCGCTAATCTCCCTACTCTGCGAAAAAACAGGAAGCCACACTATGATGGAGAAAAACAATAACAAAAATCTTCTCATGTAAATTGCGCTACAATAAATTTTAATTTATCTTCAAAAGTCTAACTCAAACTGACATAAACCGCAACATCCTCTTCAAATCGTTATCCACCTTTATATATATAAGGCCACATCCCTTCAGATACAGATTAAAAAGAGCTGCGATTGGCGCAAAATTAATCAAATAATCCCTCTCAACTGCAAATCTTCATGTTAAATAAATCTATCTTTGCCCATAAACACCGCATATCCCAACGTTTCTCGCCCCACCTTCGCCTATTTCTGAACAGAAACAATTGCAAATGAATTGCCAAAAAGAAAATAAAACCAATGACAAAAATTTTGATTTACCAACAGAAACTATTATCTTTGCAAACAATAGTAAATGTTCACGATTTGAAATAAAAGCTCGTTGCATTTGCTGTTAATCAAATAAAAAACAAAGAGGCTAAATCATGAATACGACAACAATTCACAAAGAGATGGTCAAGTTAGGAGTTTCAAGTGTTGCAGACCTCAAATTCCTCAAAGAACTTGCAAAACGCATGGGATGGACGTTCGAACATACACGGCGCAATGGACTTGATGAGGCAATAGAAGACTTTAAGGCAGGGCATACGCATAAAGCTAAAAATGTAGACGACTTGATGGCTCAGCTGATGAAATGAAAAACGTATCAACATGTATGAAATAGAATTCACAACAAAATTTCGCCGCTCGTTTAAGAAATGCATCAAACGCGGATTAGACGCAAACATTTTCAAACGGGCTATCATGTTGCTACAAACATCTGGCACCCTACCTGTTGAGTATCGTCCTCATAAGTTATCAGGAAAATATGCAGGATATTGGGAATGTCACTTACAACCTGATTGGCTTATGATTTGGTTACAAGACGACCACAAACTTGTGTTACATCTCATTGACACTGGCACACATGCTGACCTGTTCTGACTATTTCTGTAGAGGGAATGTTATCCTGTTCAGCTTTCAAATAATTTTCTAAGCAAAAACAAGTCTAAGCCTCCAATCTCTAAACATAAACAACCTTAAACAATCAAATAATGAAAAAATGAAAGAAAATTCTCCATGAAAAATATACAAAATGAATAAAATTGTCTGAGGAACTGGTGTAAATTATCTGTTTTCATGAAAAACTGCTCGGGAACGGGTGTAAATCATCAGATTTCATGAAAAACTGCTCGGGAACGGGTGTAAATCATCAGATTTTATGAAAAACTGCTCGGGAACGAAGGACAATCATCAGATTTCATGAAAAACTGCTCGGGGACGAAAGACAATCATCGGTTTTTTAGAAAAGCCACTAATATATTTTAATTCATAACCCTATTGTTGAATTTATAAAATGAATACACAATGGAAATAATCGAAATCCGTAAACATTCGCTTCACAACATGGAGCATTACCAGTTCGCCACACAAGTTATTAAACTTTGTGAAGAGGCGGGCATCGAAAAACTTAAAACTTTGTTGAAAACCTTGAAGGATGCAGTTGCCGAAGAAGACAAGGCGCTGAATATTCCAAGGAAAAAAGAGGGAACGGCTGATTTGGAGGCGCTCGACCGCGCACGAGACCATGCCTATCGCGCACTGCAGCTGTTGGTGGAGATGAATTTGCTCTCCGAAGACGTTGATGAACAAAAGGCGGCTCAAAAAATGGAAAATGTGATGTCGCGCTACCCAAAAGTAACCACGTCGAACTATAACAAAGAATCGGCCTTGATAAAAAATCTTGTGGCCGACCTGCAAGACGCTAAACTCGCAGAAGCTGTGACGAAACTTGCTGCAACGGAGTATATCACGCGACTATCGAAAGCCAACGAAGCCTTCGACAAGCGCTATCTTGATGCGTTGAAGACAATCATTCCCACGGGAACTTATGATATCAAAGCGTTGCGCGCTGCCACTGACAAGGCATTGAGTGCGGTTGCACTTCGCATCAAAGCACTCGCCGATCTTGCGCCCGAAACTCCAAAATTGGATGTGCTTATCTCCGAATATAACGCAAACTCTGACAAATTCCGTGCGACAGTGGCTCACCGCGAAGGAAATTCGAAAAGTGCTCAAGAGAAACGTTCAGCCACTGAAGAAAAACTGCTGAAACCCGGTTTCGAAGCATTAGAAACGAAGCTGAATTTGGCAAAAAACAGTCTCAAATTTACAGGAAAAGCCGAAGGGCGAGGTTCTAAACGCCATTATGAATTAGCCATTGCCGGACAGACGACAGCCGACGGCAAACCCAAGACAATTTGGGTGAGTGTGGACAAAGACGGAGTGTTGGAAGTCATCGAAAAGACGATAACTATCAAGAAAAAACCTGCGGAGAAGTAAAAAACGGCTCGTTCTGAATGAATCCTACAAGAAAAGCGTACAACCGACTGCGATTGTGCGCTTTTTTATTGGTTTCTCTTCAGATTCTTGGGATAAAACGATTATAAACCATCGTTTGAAGAGGCAAACGAGCAACCGACTGAACCTCGTCCACGGATTGAACCCTGGAAATCTCGAAAAATTTGCATAATTCATTTTTCTTTTATAACTTTGCTCAACAAAAAACAAAAGATTAAGACAATGAGAAGCAGAACTGCAGTTTGGTTTGAAGCCAAAATACGTTACGAGAAGACAATGGAAGACGGCATGCAAAAAAAAGTGTCGGAAAGTTATGTCGTTGATGCATTGAGTTTCACGGAGGCGGAAAATACCATCATCGAAGAGATGCGTGTGTATATCAGTGGAGAATTCAAAGTAACCGACCTTAAATCTGCCGCTTATGGTGAGATTTTCTTCAGCGACGTCGATACAGATGACAAATGGTATAAGTGCAAACTGCAATTCATTACGATAGATGAAAAAACGGAGAAGGAAAAACGCTCAACCATCACTTATTTGGTACAGGCCAACAATGTTCCATCCGCAGTGAAACACATTGAAGAAGTGATGGGCAAGACAATGATCGATTATGTGATTGTGGCTATTCAGGAAACTCAGATTATGGACGTATTTGAGCATAATAGTCCAAAATTGAATCAGGATACGCACAGCAATGATGTCCCTGAGTATGAAACTCCGGAGCAAAACAATCAAACAGCAACAGAATAGAAGTGTATGAATGTTGATGTAGCAAAAAATCTGCATGAAGTGATAGGCAACCTGCCTAAAGGAGTAGAATTGGTTGCCATCAGCAAATATCATCCTTGCGAATATATCGAAGCGGTGTATGCTGAAGGTCAACGGCGGTTTGGAGAGAGCCACGAGCAAGAACTGAAACAAAAGGTTGAGCAATTGCCAAAAGATATCCAATGGCACTTCATTGGCCATCTGCAAACCAACAAAGTGAAGTATATTGCTCCATATATTTCGATGATTGAAGCCGTAGACAGTTTAAAGCTGCTCAAAGAAATCAATAAACAGGCTGCCAAGCATGATCGCGTCATAAAAGTGCTCTTAGAACTTCACATTGCTGAAGAAGAGACAAAATATGGACTCACAATTGAAGATTGTAGAGCGCTGTTGGAAGAAGGGACTTGGCGCGAGCTTGACCATGTGAAAATTTGTGGTTTGATGATGATGGCGAGCAACACCGACAATCAAAAGCAGATTGCTGCCGAGTTTGACACCGCAAAACAGTTCTTCGATGAGATAAAAAACCAATATTTCTCAAAAGAAAAAGACTTTAAGGAGCGTTCTTGGGGCATGAGCCACGACTATAAGATCGCAGTTGAACATGGTTCTACAATGGTTCGTGTAGGCACAACGATATTCGGTCCTCGTGTTTATTAGTATCATCGAAAACGAATTTGAATCAAAAAAAATAACTACCTTTGCAGGCAGAATGATAAATCATGGTGGGGAAAAACCATCGTAAATAAAACAAATTTATGCCAGATATATCAGTACGCGGATTAGAGATGCCAGAATCACCTATCAGGAAGCTGGCCCCTCTCGCAACAGCAGCAAAACAACGCGGCACAAAGGTTTACCACCTCAATATCGGACAACCCGATCTTCCTACGCCACAATGTGGCCTCGATGCATTGAAGAAAATCGATCGCAAGCTGTTGGAATATTCTCCAAGTCAAGGCTATCAAAGCTATCGAGAGAAGTTAACCGGATATTATAAGAAATATAACATCAACGTTGAGGCTGATGACATTATCATCACTTCAGGCGGAAGTGAAGCTGTGCTGTTTGCCTTTATGAGTTGTTTGAATCCTGGCGACGAGATTATCATTCCTGAACCAGCTTATGCAAACTACATGGCGTTTGCCATTAGTGCAGGCGCCACCATACGTACAATTGCTACAACTATCGAAGAAGGTTTCTCATTACCCAAAGTTGAAAAATTTGAGGAACTAATCAATGAGCACACACGTGCCATCATGATTTGCAACCCAAATAACCCGACCGGTTATCTATATACGCGTCGCGAAATGAATCAAATCCGCGATCTCGTGAAGAAATATGACCTTTATCTGTTCTCTGATGAGGTTTATCGCGAATATATTTACACAGGCTCACCTTATATTAGTGCCTGCCATTTGGAAGGGATTGAACAGAATGTAATTCTCATTGATTCCGTTTCAAAACGATATTCAGAATGCGGTATCCGCGTAGGTGCATTGATAACCAAGAATACAGAAGTGAGAAAAGCCGTCATGAAATTTTGTCAAGCACGCCTTTCTCCGCCACTTATCGGACAGATTGTTGCAGAAGCATCACTCGATGCCTCTGAAGAATACTATCGGAATGTATATGATGAATATGTTGAGCGTCGTAAATGCCTCATCGATGGTCTAAATCGTATACCGGGAGTATATTCTCCAATTCCTATGGGCGCATTTTATACGGTTGCCAAACTCCCTGTTGATGACAGTGAAAAATTCTGTCGTTGGTGTCTTGAGGAGTTCAATTATGAAGGCGAAACCGTGATGATGGCGCCTGCTTCTGGTTTTTATACAACGCCAGGCGCTGGGATTAATCAAGTGCGAATAGCTTATGTGCTAAAGAAAGCAGACCTCGAGCGTGCATTGGTTGTACTGCGAAAAGCACTCGAAGCTTATCCGGGACGCGTCCTTGACGAAGAGTAAAAAGCTAAAAAGGAAGATAAACTTGTTGTAGAAATAGACAAAAGAACATTGAATCTACCATTTTTCATAGCCAAGAGAATCTATGGTGGCAAGACCGAAGGAAAACAAGTGTCGCGCCCTGCCATTCGCATTGCAACAGCAGGTGTAGCTATCGGACTTGCAGTAATGCTGATTTCGGTGAGTGTCGTACTTGGATTCAAACATACGATACGTGACAAAGTGATTGGATTTGGTAGTCATATTCAGGTTTCAGACTTTATGACTCTACAAACAGGTGACTCCTATCCCATTCAGATGGATGACTCCATGATTACGGTATTGAAGTCTATTCCTGGCATTAAACATGTCCAACGCTACGCACTTAAACAAGGAATACTTAAAACCGACAATGATTTCTTGGGTGTAGTATTCAAAGGTGTCGGTCCCGAATATGACACAACATTTCTTCATCAGAATTTAGTTCAAGGCTGCATCCCACGCTTTAATGATACGACAACCGACAATAATATCCTCATTTCGAAAAGCATTGCAGACAAGTTAGGCGTGAAAGTCAATGATAAAATCTATAGTTATTTCATAGATAAAGATGGAATACGCACAAGAAGATTTAAGATTCAAGGTATTTATCAAACGAATCTATCACAATATGACGACATTACTTGTTTTGCAGACTTAAATACGATTGTAAAACTCAATGGTTGGCATGATGATCAAGCTACTGGAGCAGAACTCATTGTCAAGGACTTCAACCAGTTAGATAATGTGGAGAATCTCGTCATCAAAAAGGTAAACCGCACACTCGACCACTATGGTGAGACATATTCTTCAAAGACAATCCGTGAACTTTGCCCTCAAATTTTCTCATGGCTTGACCTACTCGACCTAAATGTATGGGTTATCCTCGCACTGATGATTGCCGTAGCAGGAGTAACTATGATATCCGGATTACTAATAATCATCTTGGAACGTACTGTGATGATTGGTATTTTGAAAGCTTTAGGCGCACGAAACAAAACCATCAGACACACATTTATGTGGTTTGCGGCATTCATTATAGGCAAAGGTTTGTTGGTTGGAAACCTGATTGGACTTGGCCTTATCACGCTTCAACAGTTCACAGGACTCGTCAAACTCAATCCGCAAACCTATTATGTGAGTACGGTTCCCGTGGAATATAATATCCCTTTATTTATCATTTTGAACGTTGCTACCCTGCTCATCAGCCTCTTTGTGCTCATCGCTCCAAGTTATTTAATTTCTCATATCCATCCTGCAAAGTCCATGAGATACGAGTAAATAAAATCTAATATAGGAAACAAAAAGTGCACATAAAGTTTTGAGATGTGCAAAGAAAGAACTATCTTTGCACAAAAATTTTGTTATTGTGCAATGGACTCACAACCAAATTTCAACCGCTTTATAGAACAAAGCATCATCAATAATTGGGATAAAGACGCCTTGACAGACTACAAAGGTGCCACGCTTCAATTTCATGATGTTGCCCGAAAGATAGAAAAACTGCACATTTTATTTGAGAACAGTGGGCTACATAAAGGCGATAAGATTGCTATTTGCGGTCGAAATAGTTCTCATTGGGCTGTTGCATTCTTAGCCACTTTGACCTATGGGGCTGTTGCTGTACCTATTCAAAATGAATTCAAACCCAAACAAATTCATAATATTGTCAATCATAGCGAGTCTCGATTTCTATTTGTAGGAGATGTTGTTGCAAAGGAAATTGATGCTGAAGAGATGCCTTCACTTGAAGGAATCTTATATTTACCAGACTTTTCTATAGTGCTTTCTCGGTCTGAGAAGTTTACGTTTGCACGCGAACATCTCAATGAAATCTTCGGAAAACGATATCCAAAGTACTTTAGACAAGAACATATCCACTATCATCAAGACCAACCCGAGGAGTTGGCTTTAATCAATTATACAAGCGGAACAACAGGATTCTCGAAAGGTGTGATGCTCCCCTATCGCGCATTGACTGGCAATTATCTGTTCTTAGAAGAAGTAATTGGTTCAAAGATACCCAAGCATTGTAATGTCTTAGCCATTCTTACAATGGCACACATGTATGGTATGATGTGCGAACTCATACTCGAATTCTGCCTTGGAAACCATGCTTATTTCCTCACAAGACTACCAAGTCCAACGCTCATTCAACAGGCTTTTGCTGAAATCCACCCTGCAATGATATTCTCGGTACCCTTAGTTGTTGAGAAGATTATCCGCAAGAATGTCTTTCCAAAGATTCAAAGCAACATCTATAAGCTATTGATGACAATGCCTGTTATCAACAAAAAAATAAAGCAACGCATTCTCGATATCGTACAGGCTGAGTTTGGTGGTGCAATGTATCAGGTTGCAGTAGGAGGTGCTGGGCTAAATAAAGAGATAGAAGATTTCCTTATCAATATCGGATTCCCTATCACTATGGTCTATGGAACCACTGAAACTGCCCCACTGATTACTTATGTTGACTGGCATGATTTCATTCCAAGAAGTTGTGGAAAGCCCGTGAAATTCATGGATGTGAAGATAACCAGTAATGACCCAGAGACCATTCCTGGTGAGATTATTACACAAGGACAGAATGTCATGTTGGGATATTACAAGAACCAAGAAGCTACAGATGCCGTCATAGATAAGGACGAATGGTTTCATACAGGAGACTTAGCTACGATGTCAAAAGACGGACATATCTTCATCCGTGGACGTATTAAGAACATGCTTCTCGGTGCAAACGGGCAAAACGTTTTTCCCGAAGAAATTGAAAACAAGCTAAATTCGATGACCTTAGTCAATGAAAGTCTTGTCATACAAAAAGGTGAAAAAATCATTGCACTCGTTCATCCTGATTACGAAGAAGTTGAATCTTTGAATTTCAGTGAAGATGATTTAAAACAAGTTATGGAGCAAAATCGTAATGAACTAAATGCAATTCTGCCCAAATATGCAAGTCTTTCAGCGATTCAAATACAGAAAGAAGAGTTTGCAAAGACTCCAAAGAAGAGCATTAAACGCTATCTTTATCAAAATACCATCCAATAAAACAATTGATTACCAAACAAAAAGTAATTCAAAAAAAGACAACATTATGGAACAAATACCAAGTTTTAATAGTCTGATACAGCAGTCTATCATAGACAATTGGGATAGAGACGCACTCACAGACTTCAAAGGTGCGACCCTGCAATATCATGATGTAGCTCGTAAAATCGAGAAACTTCATATCATGTTTGAAAGCAGTGGCGTGGTCAAAGGAGACAAGATTGCTTTAGCTGGGCGTAATAGTGCAAATTGGGCCGTAGCATTTCTGGCTACACTCACCTATGGATGTGTGGCTGTTCCAATTCTCCATGAATTCACACCCGAGCAGATGCACAACATCGTTAACCACAGTGAGGCTCGTCTCCTCTTTGTAGGTGATGTAGTGGCAACACAGATTGACCCAACAAAGATGCCTACGCTCGAAGGCATTATCTATATCCCCGACTATTCGCTTGTGCTTTCCCGTACAGACAAACTCACCTATGCACGTGAGCATTTGAATGAAATGTTCGGAAAAAAGTTCCCAAAATACTATCGTAAAGAACATATAAACTATTATATTGAAAAGTCTCCCGACGAGCTGGCTCTTATCAATTATACCAGCGGAACAACAGGATTCTCAAAGGGTGTAATGATTCCTTATCGTGCATTATGGAGCAATGAATATTTCGCTGAACAAGTTTTAGGAAAGGTTGTCAAGGCTGGAGACAGCATCATTAGCATCCTTCCAATGGCTCACATGTATGGTATGGCTTTCGAGTTTATCTTCGAATTTTGTAAAGGTTGCCATGTATTCTATCTCACACGCGTACCAAGTCCTGCCATCATTGCACAGGCTTTTAGTGAGGTTAAGCCGAAGATCATCATCAGTGTACCTTTGGTTATCGAGAAGATTATACGTAAAAAGGTATTCCCAAAGATACAGAACAATCGCATGCGTATGCTTCTTCATATGCCTGTTGTGGCTAAGAAGGTGCGTGAAAAGATATGCGAACAGGTATCAAATGCATTTGGAGGAGAGTTCTATGAAGTTATCATCGGTGGTGCCGCTTTTAACCAAGAGATAGAACATTTCGTTCATCAGATAGGCTTCAAATACACAGTTGGTTATGGCGCTACAGAGTGTGCACCTATCATTTGCTATTCAGATTATAAAGACTTTGTGCCAGGAAGTTGCGGACGGGCTGTTGTAAACATGCAAGTAGAGATTGATAGTCCTGACCCAGAAAATATTCCTGGCGAGATTCTTGCAAAAGGAATGAATGTCATGTTGGGGTATTATAAGAATGAAGAGGCTACCCGACAGACCATTGATGCTAATGGGTGGTATCACACAGGAGACCTCGGTACTAAAGATGCCCATGGAAATATCTTCATTAAGGGACGTTCTAAAAACATGCTACTCGGTGCAAACGGACAAAACATCTATCCAGAAGAGATTGAAGACCGACTCAACTCAATGCCTCTTGTCAATGAAAGTGTCGTGATTCAAGATGGAGATAAGCTCGTGGGGTTAGTGCATCCTGACTATGATGAAGCCAAGAGCATGGGGTTGAGTGACAAAGATTTGGAAACAATCATGGAACAAAACCGCAATGAACTCAATCAAACTCAGCCTGCATATTGCAAACTTTGGGCCATTATCATCCACAAAGAAGAGTTTGAAAAAACACCCAAAAAGAGTATTAAGAGATATCTTTATCAGAAATAGACAAGATTTTCAATAAAAGAAATCAAAGCAAAGATAAAGCAATAAAAGATTAAATTAAAGACAGGAGAAATAAAAGTGCATGTGGCTTTGAATAAAAGCATACGCAGAGAAGACAGAAAAGCATGAACAAAATCACTTCTCTATTATGCCCACAACAAAGCAGAATCATCATTGAGCACATTTATTTTTCCTGCCTTTTTTATATTTCCATCTCCATTTTTTCTTAAGATTGATAAATAAAATACAACCATATTCTTATCGAATAATCACCTAATACCAGCCAATTCATACCACTAATACCCTCCTTAAGCACAGATTTATAACAAGCTTATAATCAGGAAACTAAATAATAAGTATTTAAGTGTTCCACAAACTCTATTTTTTTATCATTCAATAGAGATTTATCCGAAATCTTATCTGCCTGAAATGAGTAAATAATTCAAGCCATTTTAGCCCGCAATATGAGTCATATCATTGTGTGAAACCTATCAGTTTATTTTGTATAGTTAAACACTATGCACATACCTTCAAACTCAATTTGAATACAATCTTAAAAAACACACCCGTTTATCTGATATCTTTTATCAATAAAAGTAAGTGAAATTTGATGAGCAAATCTTCAGAATCCGTCATCATTATGCCATTCTAAAAACTATAAACAGACTGAAAACATGACATAAAATGAAAAAGGGGCGCATCACATATACATGACACACCCCTACATTCTGAACTAATTAAATATTTATTCTATCTTAGAAAGGCAGATCATCTGCGCTTTCTCCTTCTGCACTTTCTTGTGAAGCTACAGGTGCCGGACCACCTACTGGAACAGGACTAACAGGAGTTGGTTCGAAACCTGCAGGCGCGGCAGAAGCTCCTAACGAAGCTGGATCAATCTGACGAACATCAAACGCACGAATACTATTAAACCAACGTCCATTATATTCGTGGGCATCGATATCGAAAGAAACATTTACCTCTTGTCCAATTTGTATATTGAAACGTTGCAAGCGCTCATCACCAAACACACTGAACACCATCTTATGAGGGAAATTCTCATGCGTTTCGATAACAAAATCCTGCGCTTTCCATTCGCCACGAGCAGAAGTTCCCGAGCGAGCGGGCAATGCTGCAATAACCTTTCCTTGTAAATCCATAGTTTATTTTATATTATTTTCAATGATTCTTAAACTAAAAATCGTGTTTTTGTTTTTACACTTGATTTTGCGAAATTACTAAAATAGTTCTAATAAATGAAACATTTTATGTCTTTTTTTTGTTTTACACAAGGGTTTTTAGTATTTTTGTCTCTACAAAAAACGTAAGTGGAATAATAACTATTAAAGAAAGATACTAATGAGATTTACATTATCCAGCAGCGCTCTTAACGCTCGCCTTCAATCACTTGCCAAGGTAATCAACAGCAAAAATTCACTACCTATACTCGATAGTTTCCTCTTCGAAGTAAGCAATAGTGGATTAAAGATTACAGCATCAGACAATGAGAATGTCATGACTTCGCTTGTGCCACTCAGTGAGTGTGACGGAGAAGGAAGTTTTGCAGTGCCCAATCGTACGATTCTTGACGCCGTAAAAGAACTTCCAGAACAACCTCTTCAATTCGAAGTTGATATAGAAGCCCTCACCATCAAGATTCTTTATCAGAATGGTATGTATAACTTCACGGCACAAAATGCTGACGAATATCCTCACACACAAGCTGTTCCAGATGGTGCACACGTGATAACAATGGCTTCAAACTCATTGATTAATAACATCACACGCTCACTTTTTGCCACAGCAACAGACGAACTTCGTCCTGTGATGAATGGCATATACTTTGACCTTACAACCGACTATTTGGCCATTGTAGCCACAGATGGTCATAAGCTTGTACGCAATCAAGACTATACAGTGAAAAGTGACACCCCGGCTTCATTTATCCTTCCCAAGAAACCAGCTACACTTTTGAAAAATGTTTTAAGTAAAGACGATAGTGATGTTGTTATCAAGTTTGACGACCGCACTACTGAAATACGCTTTGCAGAAGGTCAGCTCTGTTGTCGACTCATTGAAGGCAACTATCCCAACTACAATAGTGTGATTCCAGAAAACCCACACAACATGAGCATAGACCGTAAGAGTCTTATCGGAGCTTTACGCCGTGTACTACCATTTGCAAGTGAAAGCAGTCAATTAGTTCGCTTCCGCATTGAATCAGGTAAACTCGAAGTATCTTCTGAAGACATTGATTTTGCAACCAGTGCAAAGGAACAAATCGTTTGTGACTATAATGGTCCACAAATGAGTATTGGCTTTAAGGGAAGCTCTTTACAAGAGATTCTGAACAATCTTGATTGTGATGAAGTAAACTTCCAATTGGCAGACCCAAGCCGTGCAGGTGTTATTGTGCCTACCGAACAACCTGAAAATGTTAATGTTCTGATGTTGATCATGCCTATGTTGCTCAACGATTAAGGAACGACAACACATAAATAAGAAATGAAATTAAATCTGAAAAAGTCCCTTGTAGTCTTCGACCTCGAGACTACAGGGCTTGATATCGTAAACGATCGCATCATACAGCTTTCGTTCATAAAGGTCTATCCTGACGGAAAAGAAGAGCGTGGAGACCATCTTATCAATCCGGGAAAGCACATTCCTGAGATGATTACCGAACTAACAGGCATTGATGACGAGAAAGTTAAGGATGCACCCAGCTTCAAACAGATATCAACAACATTGGCCGAAACGTTCAAAGGATGTGACTTTGCAGGCTTTAACTCCAATCGTTTTGACGTACCAATGCTCGCTGAAGAATTCTTGCGTGCAGGCATAGACTTTGACTTCTCTAAATGCCGACTCATTGATGCACAAGCCATCTTCCACAAGATGGAAAGAAGAAATCTGGCAGCTGCCTACAAGTTTTATTGTGGAAGAAAGATGGAAGAAGACTTTGAGGCTCACCGGGCAGACCAAGATACTGAAGCAACCTATCGGGTATTGATGGGTGAATTGGATATGTATTCTAAAGAACAACAGGAAGAAGACGAGCGTATTCTACCGAATGATATGGACTTCTTGGCCGAGTTTTCCAAACAAAACGACAATGTTGACTTTGCAGGACGCATGATTTGGGCACCTATTACAGACAAAGAAGGGAAACCTTTAACCGATAAAGACGGAAAGCCTCAACTGCAAGAAGTATTCAACTTTGGTAAATACAAGGACTATCCTGTGGCAGAAGTCTTGAAGAAAGACCCAGGATATTATTCTTGGATGTTGGGAGCCGACTTTCCAAACAACACAAAACAGGTGCTGACGCGCATTCGGCTTCGTGAATTTAACAAGCACTCATGCTAAAAGGAAAGAAGATAGTACTCGGCATAACAGGGTCGATAGCGGCCTATAAATCATGCCTCATCATCCGTGAACTCATCAAACATGAGGCTGAAGTACAGGTGGTCATCACCCCATCAGGCAAAGAATTTATCACCCCGATAACGCTTTCGGCATTAACGCACAAACCCGTTATCAGTGAGTTCTTTGCCCAACGTGATGGCACCTGGCACTCTCATGTAGATTTGGGATTGTGGGCAGATGCTATGCTCATAGCCCCTTGCACGGCAAGTTCACTCGGCAAGATGGCACACGGCATTGCCGACAACATGCTCATCACCACCTATCTCAGCATGAAAGCCCCCGTATTTATAGCCCCAGCAATGGACCTTGATATGTATCAACACCCTTCTACACAAGCCAACCTTAAACAACTAATATCCTATGGCAATCATATCATAGCGCCTACAAGTGGCTTTCTGGCCAGTGGACTTGAGGGAAAAGGCCGAATGGAAGAACCCAAGAAGATTGTAGAAAGCCTTGAAAGCTTCTTCAATTCAACAAACGACCTATCGGGAAAGCATATCATGATTACGGCAGGTCCCACGTATGAAAAGCTTGACCCCGTGAGATTCATTGGCAATTATTCAAGCGGAAAGATGGGGTTTGCATTGGCTGAAGAATGCTATCAACGTGGTGCGGAGGTAACATTGATTAGTGGTCCCGTGAATCTTCATTGTTCTCAAGGCATCAACAGAATAGACGTGGAGAGCTGTGAAGAGATGTATGAGCAAGCTATAAAGGCCTTTCCACATCAGAATGCGGCCATTTTGTGTGCGGCAGTAGCCGATTTCAAACCTGAAAACGTGGCAGAAACAAAGATTAAACGCGAGAAAGACGATTTGATTCTACAGCTAAAACCCACACAAGACATTGCATCTGAACTTGGGAAAATGAAGACCTCCAACCAGCATATCGTTGCTTTTGCACTCGAAACCAACAATGAAGAACAAAATGCCAAGCACAAGTTAATGAAGAAAAATGCAGATTTCATTGTGCTAAACTCTACACGCAACCCCGGAACCACATTCAAAAGTGATGAAAATCAGATTACGATTATCCATCAAAATGGGAAAAAAGAATATGCCAAGAAACCTAAAACGGATGTTGCCAAAGATATTATTAACGAGTTGGCTAATCTTTTATAGCTGGCCACTCATGGCTCAAGAGCTCCAAGCTGTCGTAAATATCAACCACACCCAAATACAAGGTACAAACAATGCGATATTCGACAACTTGCAAAACGCCCTTACCCAGTTTCTCAATGATAGAAAATGGACCGACCTCCAGTTTCAAAAAAATGAGCGGATAGCGTGCAGTTTCAATATCACGGTGAATAAATACGACCAACAGAACAACACCTTCAGTTGTAAAGCCATTATACAAGCCAACCGACCCGTATTCAATTCAACATACACCACAGTGCTTTATAGCAACACCGACAATAACTTTGACTTCGAATATGCTGAGTTTGCTCAATTAGAGTTCAACAAAGAACACATCAACAATCAGCTCACAGCCTTATGCGCCTACTATGCCTATCTCATCATTGGCATCAACTTAGACAGCTTTTCGCCTATGGGAGGGACTGATATACTCCAACAATGCCTCAACATAGCCAACAATGCACAGGGTTTAAACTTTGCTGGATGGAAGAGTTTTGATGACGACCGAAATCGGTTTGCGGTAATCAATGCCTATACGGATGAGAAATTAAGTCCTTTCCGAACACTCCAATATGACTATTATCGAAAGGGATTAGACCAGATGGCCACAAATCCAGAGAAAGCACGAGTGAATATCACCACTGCCCTCAAAGAAAACTTATGGAAGGCGCATGAAAACAGACCGCTGAGCAGACTCCCCCAACTATGGACCGACTATAAAAAAGATGAACTTGCCAACATCTATCAAGGTCATGGCACACAAAAAGAGAAACAACGAATCTATGACATACTCTTCACACTCAATGCCAGCCTAAACGAAAGCTGGGAGAGAATAAAACAATAAATCAAGAATATGCTGAAACAATTATACATCAAAAATTTCACACTAATAGACGAACTCAATATCTCATTTGATAGTGGATTCTCTGTCATTACTGGTGAAACGGGAGCCGGGAAAAGCATTATTCTCGGAGCCATCAACCTACTATTAGGACAGCGTGCAGACACAAAGGTCATCAAAGCCGAAAAAGATAAATGTATCATCGAAGCGCATTTCAACCTCAAAAACTATGACTTAGGCGCTTTCTTCCAAGAGAATGATATCGACTATGACCCTGAGGATTGCATCTTAAGGCGGGAAATCAATAAAAATGGGAAAAGCCGAGCCTTTATCAACGACATCCCCGTGCAGCTAACCCTTATAAAAACTCTGGGAGAAAGGCTTATCGACATCCATAGTCAACACCAAAATCTGCTTCTACAAAAAGAAAACTTCCAACTCAATGTGGTTGACATCATTGCTCACGACGAGAAAGAAAGAAATGAATATCAAATAAGTTTCAAAGCCTATCGGAAAGCACTCAGCGAACTCAAACTCCTTGAAGACAATCTTGCACAAAGCAAAGAAAATGAAGACTTCATGCGGTTTCAATTCAACGAGTTAGACAAAGCACAACTCAAACCCGACGAGCAAGAGAGCATTGAACAAGAAACTGAACAACTCTCACATGCCGAAGAAATCAAAACCTCATTCTATGAAGCCGACAGCCTGCTTGCCGTAGATGAGCAAGGTGCAGTTGAACAAGTCAAGCAAGCCTCAAACTTACTGCATGCCATCGGCAAATTTTCACCCGATGCACGTGAGTTAGCCCAACGACTTGACAATTGTCACATCGAACTTAAAGACATCGCACAGGAGATTAGCCGAACAACAGAACACATTGACTTTGACCCAGCTCAACTCGACAAACTCAATGCAAGGCTTGACACCATCTACATGCTACAACAAAAATTCCGCGTCTCTACCATCGACGAGCTCATTCAACTGAAAAACGAACTCGAAACCAAGCTCGCTAACATCGATAACGCCGATGACCTACTTGAAGAAACGCGAACAAAAGTCTCAAAGCTTGAAGACGAATGTCGTAAGAAAGCCCAGATGCTAACTCAGAAACGTGAGAAAGCGGCCCGACAAGCCGAAAAAGAAATGGCCAACAGACTCATCCCCTTAGGCATTCCAAATGTGAGATTCCAAATACAACTCACTGTCAAAGAACTCTCCGAAGACGGGCAGGACAAAACAGCCTTTCTCTTCAGCGCCAACAAAAGCACACCCCTACAACCCATTAGCGAGGTGGCCTCAGGAGGTGAGATTGCACGCGTCATGCTCTCTCTAAAAGCCATGATCAGTGGAGCCGTAAAACTCCCCACCATCATTTTCGATGAGATTGACACCGGAGTGAGCGGACGAGTGGCCGAGATGATGGCACAAATCATGCAAGAAATGGGACAAAACCACCGACAGGTCATCAGCATCACCCACCTGCCACAGATTGCGGCCTTAGGTTCAGCCCATTATAAAGTATCTAAAGAAGAAACCAAAGACGGAACCACGAGTCACATGCAAAGACTCACCGACAACGAGAGAATACAAGAGATTGCACAAATGCTCAGCGGAACCAAGGTTTCAGCCGAAGCCATCAGCAATGCAAAAGCACTGCTCAACAAAGCTTGACACTAACTCTCCTCTATACATCATAAAACCATTCAAAATGAAAAAGACTATCTTATCCTTCATGCTCCTCATCTTCACCATTGGAGCATTTGCACAGAACGCTTCCATGCAGAAAACTGCCAAGGCCGTGTTCACACTCACCACATTCAATAAAGACGGAAGCCTCAAAGCATCCTCACACGGCATCTTCGTGTCGGCCGACGGACAGGCCGTCAGCACATGGGCACCCTTCAGTGGAGCCGACCACGCCATTGTCATCGATGCTGAAGGCAAACAACACAAGGTCGAAACCATCATCGGCGCCAACGAACTCTATGATGTCTGCAAGTTCACCGTTAGCGGAACCACTCTACCCGCCCCCATTGCCGAAAACCAAACAACAGGAAAAGCCTTTCTCGTGGGCTATGGCAATCCTAAAGCCAGCATCAAAGCCCTCAACATCCAAAAAGTAGAGAAGTTCATGGGCCAATACAACTACTACATCTTCTCACAAGACGCACCCGAGAACATGAATGGATGCCCCTTTGTCAATGAGCGAGCACAAGTCATCGGACTCCTACAACACGGCAAACAAGGAGAGGTATATGCCACCGACGTGAGATTGGCCAACAGCCTCAAAGCAAATGCCTTCTCTATCAACGACCCCGTGTTGCGCACCTGCGCTATACGCACTGCCCTGCCCGAAAAACAGGATGAAGCCTTGCTCACCATGATGATGACTGGCGAAACCACCGACTCACTCAAGCGAGAAGCATATATCGACGACTTCATCAAACGCTTTCCCACCGCCACCGAAGGATATTCAACAAAGGCCATGAGCTATGTCAATGCAGGAAAATATGCCGAAGCCGACAAGATGATGCAGACAGCTATCGAGCGTGCCACCAAGAAAGACGAGGCCCACTCTGAATACGCCAAGGTCATTCTGCAAAAGCAAATCTATCATCCCGACAACTCCTATCCCGCATGGACACTCGACAAAGCCCTTGAAGAGGCTCAAAAAGCCGAAAACATCGACCCCTTAGACGTATATCGTCACCAACAGGCACAAATCATCTATGCACAAAAGAAATACCAACAAGCCTACGACCGCTTTATGGCACTCACCAAAAGTCCCATTCGCAATGGAGAATTCTTCTATGAAGCGGCCCAGTGCAAAACAATGCTCAAAGCACCACAAACCGAAATCATGGCCCTACTCGACAGTGCAGTAGCCGCCTGCCCCCAACCGCTCACCTCCGTAGCGGCTCCCTATGTGCTGGCACGCGGCATGGCCCTTGACAGCCAAGAACAATATCGAGCAGCACTGAAAGACTACAATCTCTACGACTCGCTCATGCAAGGACGCCCACTCACCTCCGACTTCTACTACATGCGCTATAAGTGTGAGAACAAAACACGTCAATATCTACAAGCGCTCAACGACATCGCCCGCGCCATCATCCTCACCCCCGACGAGCCCACCTACTATGCCGAAATGGCCTCGCTCAGCCTTCGCGTGAAACGTCTTGAAGATGCCGAAAAAGCCGCCCAGCGCTGCACAGAACTCGCCCCCGAATATCCCGACGGCCACCTGCTGCTTGGCATTGCCCAACTCGAACTTGGCAAGAAAGAAACAGCCCGTTTATCATTGCTAAAGGCCAAAGAATTGGGGGACAAACGAACCGATGAGTATCTTAAACGAATCAAATAAAAATGAAACTAAAAAGGGTGCAGCGCTGTTATCGCAACAGCGCTGCACCACCACTTTAGACTTAGGAGTATTTATGACGATACCTATTGTATAACAACGCCGCTGCGCAGGTTTTCGTCGCAATAAGAGTTAATTTATGAATGCGGCCTTGCGCATTTCCCTAAGCTCGACAATTTTATGGTTGGTTTTTATGTTTAATCCCAAAGTCGGGCTGTTCGGTTGTTCCGCTGCCCGTTTTCGGCTTTTCATTCGTTTTATCTACGAGAAACAGCGAGCCATCTTTGGCCATGACCACCCAAATTGTGGCAGGTTTGCCGTCAGCAGTCTTGCGGTCTTTTATGGCGAGTTCATATTGGCGTTTCATGCCTGCGCCCTTGCCTTTACCCGTGTAGGTGAGCGCGCCCTCATCATAGCCAGCCTTTTCTGCGAAGGCCGGAATGGCCGCTTTGAGCTTTGCTTCGCGTTCTTTCACTGCCGGCGACGGCTTTTTCTGCGCCGCACTCTGTTTATAGGCCGTTTTGAAGTGGTCTATCTCCTGATTGATTTGGTCCACCAAACGCTCAATCGGCGGGCGATCGTCTTCGGTCGCTGCGAGCAGATAGCTGGCCTCAATATAGTGGCACACAGCATTGAAAACGGCGTCGGTTTGAGTGCGAACCTCAACCAGAGGGGGCAATTTTGCATCAACAACCTTCACTTGGCGTTCGTTGTAGACGGTTTGAAATTTTTCGTTTATGGTTTTTAACTCTGCCGTGACAGGCGCAAGACCCAAGGCGGTCATCTCTGCTGAAAAACGCTCCAAATCTTTCAACAATCCGCGCACTTCGGCCGTTTCGGCATCAGCTGCTTTGCTTTGAATGCCTGCGTAAACTCCGAGCGCCTTGTCAAGCTTTTGGGCAGCCTCTTTAACGGCTTGCACAGGCGATTTCAGTTGCACACGCACGATGCCAAAGAGGTTGGTCAGCAGCGTGTCGCGCTGTCGGTCGAGTGCTGCCATCTGTTCGGTGTGCACCGTGGCCGTGGCCTGCTTGTTTAGCTCCGTTTCTAATTCGATACAATCGTTCCAGCTCTTGAGCAGTTCGTCGGTGAGGTGCAACTTCAGTTTGTCGCCAGCCTTTACCAATGCATAGACGTTGAACATGAATTGCAGGTGGTGAGAATTGGTGTAGCGGGAGCAGCGTGCTACATCTACCAGTTTCATTTTTGGAATTTTTACATTGAAATGTTCCATGATTTTTGATTTTAAGTTTATTAATATTCGTGGTTCTTTACCACATCTTTTAATTTCTCTTTACCATGCTTATGTCGTTGACAGAAGCGCTTATTTTCATTTTTTCGTGCTTATGTCGTTGACAGAAGCGCTTATTTTCATTTTTTTGTGCTTATGTCGTTGACAGAAGCGATTATTTTCATTTTTTCATGCTTATGTCGTTGACAGAAGCGCTTATTTTCTCTTTTTCGTGCTTATGTCGTTGACAGAAGCGCTTATTTTCTCTTTTTTGTGCTTATGTCGTTGACAGAAGCGATTATTTTCATTTTTTCATGCTTATGTCGTTGACAGAAGCGTTTATTTTCATTTTTTCGTGCTTATGTCGTTGACAGAAGTGCTTATTTTCATTTTTTCGTGCTTATGTCGTTGACAGAAGCGCTTATTTTCATTTTTTCCAAGGCTTAGATTTCCCCTTGTCTCTCACCCTCCCTTATCCATTAGGAACTCCCTCCCCTTTACTTCCCTTCGGTCAGTGGCCGTTGGTTCGGGGAGGGGTTTCTTAGAAGGCGACACCCGTAGAGGGCAATCGCAAGGGCTACTGAAGCGTTGGCTCGACCCTGTACCCGATGCGGCGGTTGGAGTCGCTCACGTAGGCGTTACCACTGCTGATGTACAGTTCGTACACGTAGTCGCTGTCCCACGAGTTAGCACTAGACGACCAATAGTGGCCGTCGTAGCCAACGTTGTACAGCCGACCAACGGAATAGCTACCTAAGGCGGGCAGGTAGAAATAGTTGCCTGCGTCAGCAGCAGATGGGAGACCGGAGTCGGTGATACTACTGCTGGTGTTGGCGTAGTGCTTGTCTGCTGTACGTAGGTCGGTTGTATTATCGGCAGATTTTTCTGTGTCGTAATGATGCTCGGCTTGGAGCACGGACTTCTTCTTAAACCACATGCCACCTTTATATAAATGACCCATAGTTGTCCATAATTCGTCATTGTCCCAACGGGGATCGCCGTACATTGCGTACCAAGACATCTCGTTAGCGTTTGGAAGGTCTTTGCATGAAGTGTGAGTAGCAGGGTTGCTTATGCCGTAACCTGGGGCACTTTCGTTGTACCAACGAGAGTCAGCGTTGCTCTTGGGGTAATTTGGATTGGCTGGCTGTGACTCAAGCGTTGGCTGCCATGGAGCTGCGCTATTCCATTCGTGACCTGACCAATAATTTTGCTGCGCATCCCACATATAGTAATGGTTGCCGTCGTAATCATGCGGATCGAGATTCGCTGTTATATCATTGATTGAGCCAGCCGTACAATTAAGGGTAACTATCTTTGATACCGTTCCCTCTATCGGTCCATTAGGGTTATCTGTTGTATTGCGAAGCCAATAACGAATGCGGACTTTATGTGTACCAGGGGCAACGACTGCATAGGTTGCGTTCTTGCTCATATCATCAGCAGAATTATCGATTGCAAAGCCTGAACCTGTTGTTACAGTAATTGTCTTTGAACCGCCTGAAGCAAGGGTGAGAGCTCCATTAGCTGCTATGTCGTAAGTTCCTGCAATATCATCGTCGCTCATAATCTCAACCTTAATCAACTTGCTGCGCTTTACATATTCGTTGCTTGTGCGAGGAATGAAGCATAGATAGGAAGCCTTATGATTAAGGGTGAAGTTATAACCATTAGTTGTAGCAATTCCACAATCTCCCGATTCGCCTGCATGGTCAAAGTTGTTTGGGGCAGACTGTGTTTGTGTAGTCTTTATCTCTACTTGCGGTTGCGTTCCAACAGTCGCATTTGTATATAGAACGTCATGTGTAGTACCTGTGTAAGTACCCGAGAGGGCAAACTTAGCATATGATGGGTTTGCTGCGAAAGGAATAATTGTTGTTGTGCTCTGCTGCCACGTTCCTCCATCGTCCTTTACCCATATCTTGTCCGTACTACTCCAATTTACGGAAGCACCCGAGCCTTTTGTATGGTTAAGAATGGCTGTACGTGTTGTTGTCTCTGGCTGGGATGTGCCTGTAAATACGGTTGCACCCGCTGGGATGTTATCTTTATTCTGCTTTTCGTCCTGTGTAACGTTATCATTCGCACAGCTGGCAGTAAACAATAAAGCTACGAAGCCGTAACACAAGCCTCGCATTACGGAACCAATAGTCGTTCTCTTCATAAACTTATTCATTTTCTTTTCCATTCTGATAATTCTTAATAGTTTTCTGTACTATTCCAAGGAGTCTCTTCTTGGTCTTCCTCTTCATCGTTAAAAAAGTTACGTTTGGCATCGCCCACTGTTGTTCCAGGTTGAATTGTTCCT
The DNA here is from genome assembly GCF_000477535.1 of Segatella salivae F0493. NCBI lineage: Bacteria > Pseudomonadati > Bacteroidota > Bacteroidia > Bacteroidales > Prevotellaceae > Segatella > Segatella salivae. Next base: position 41,940 of record NZ_AWGW01000021.1, on the reverse strand, counting down.
GCATTACCACTGCCGTTAACCAATAGCCCTTCTGTCTCTGTGCAAATGATATTGCACTGGGGCTTTTGATAAATCTTTCTTTCAATTACCTTCATTTCATTTCATTTTTAGGGGAAACGCTGTTAACGTATCCTGTTTATTGATTAAAATAATTGTTATTTCATTCTTATTTTGTTCTAAATCTAGTTTGCAAAAGGGCATAAAAAAGCGAACAAAGGAAACTCCGAGAAGTCCTTTATTTACAGGGGTTACGGCACGCTTCGCGCGCGCGTATGCGAAAAGAAAAAATATGTTATTTGACGCTAGGTGCGCTGTGTGTGTGTGTGTGTGTTAGCAAATTATTTGGATTGACCAAATAATCGGCGCAAAAAGTTGCAAAGAAATTCAAATTTCCTTGCATACTGTCATTGCCTTGATATGATATTGCTAATTGTTTCACGGCGACAAAGGTATAACAAAGTTTGGAAACAGCAAAATAATCTGAAAAGAAATATAAAAAAGCGCTATGATAAGGGAGAAAATAAAACACCTCTCCTGCTCTTACGTCACCTCTCCCATGTCCTCTTTTGAGGGGTAGGAGAGGCAAATTAAGAGAACGGTCTACCAATATTGAGCGTTGAGAATGTGTCTATTTAGACACACCCTCCCTTGCGTCACGCAAAAAATAATTGCGCTTTCACTTTTGTTTTCACAATAAAAATCTTATATTTGCAACGTATTTGTTTTATAACAAACGCGAAAGGTTATGAACATAGTTTTAGAAATCAATCACAAGCAAGTAACGACATCGGAACTCATGAAGCAAAGACCAACCTTACGAACAGGTCTTCTTTCGTCAATTGGACTGACGTCTGTAAGGCGATTCGAACGCTATTTGCAAGGTAGCGACAGAGAGGACTTTCAGCGTGATGCAAAGGTTATTGCAAGAGATATGAACATCGCTATGAAACACATCACAAATGGAAGAAAGAAGTAAAAAGGAAACTGAGCGCATGCCTCCTATGAAGGCAGACGAGGATACTCAGACCACAGATCTTAATAAGGTTCTCGACTCCCTCAATACCGAGTAACGCCATACGATTGTAAAGGCTTTTATGGCTATTGAGTCTGAACGTAGTTTTCAAGGACCACTTCCTGCGCCCGAGGATTTCAAAGCATATGGTGAGGTTATCGCTAATGCCCCCGAGCGTATTCTGGCAATGACAGAGAAACAGTTAGACCATCGTATCAAGACTGAAGGCAATATCATATCGGGTGGACTCATAGAGAGTCGCCGTGGTCAGTGGATGGGCTACTCCATTGTCATTATCCTGATTGCCATGTCTGCATTGCTTGCAATATTGGGTCACGATTGGGTGGCAGGAGGAATGATGACGGCTGCTATTGCCCTTGCCGTTGTCTTTGTCTTGCACCAAAATCCAAAATCAGAGAATGTTACAGAACAGGAAAAAAATAACTAATTTTCTCTTCGTGATAATGATATAACATTAGAGGGTGTGTCTAAATTGACACACCCTCAATGCGTAGAGTTTGGTAGAGCGTTTTCTTAATTTGCCTCTCCTACTCCTCAAAGAGAGGAACAGGAGAGGTGTTTTTGTTTGGGGTGTGTCATGGTTCAGGCGTGAGTTCTTTCACTAATTTTCGTGCAAAGGCATTGGGGAAGCCAGGGCGTGAGACGGTGGCCCCGATTCCTGTTTTTGTACGCACGAATTGTCCCTGTGCATCGGTGGGTTTTATGGCCATGTCGTTATATTTCACGATGAGATGGAAGGCGAGTTGTGTCCATCGTTTGAGCATGTGCTGTGCTTGTTGATTGCTGTAGTCATTGAGTTGTTTGAGTGCAGCTGGCTTGTCTGAAGCATAGAGGGCGCATGCCTTTTGTTCAACCTCGGCTTGTTGTTTGAAATAATTTTGTTCGAGGCTATCGCGCACCGCTTTGAGTTCGGGGAACATCATGCTATAGCGTGGGTATACCATGTTGCTGACCCAGTTGCATACCCAGAAGGCATTTTTCATTGAGAAGGTAACGGCATCAGCTCCTGGGGTGTTATAGCATTCGGGGATGAGGGTGTTGCCACAATAGATTGGGGTATAGACAATCATGTTGCTATCGTCGTTTCCAAACCACAACACGCCACCGATTTCGCGTGGAAGCCATGAGCGCATTTCGCTGACAAAGGAGAAGGCTGTTTGTTGTGTGCTCACGGGTCGTTCGCTGAAATAGGTTTTGCCATCGACCTTAAAGGTGAGTGGTGAGGGTCGATAAGGCATTTGGTAGATTCCTCCGCCAATATTGAGTGAGTCCATGGCCAATGGCGTTCCTTCATAATGGTCGCGCATGGCTGCTTGCACATCTTGCACACTGAGTTTGTGGTTGGGCACTATCCAGAGTGGCATGTCTTCGGCATTGGGATCAACGCCTTCGGCCCAGGGGAGATAGCGCGAGAAGTTGTCAGCGAAGTGGTTGAAGAAGGCCCACACGCGTGCATCACAGAAGCGTCGGCCTGAGAAGTCGGGGCGTGCATAGGTCATTTTCCAGTTAAATTCGTTGTCAGCTCCTTTGAACCATCCTTTGCTTCGTGCGAACGACACTACGTTTTTACTGTAGAGCACATTTTTTTTGTCGTTCATATTGAAGCGTCCGATACGGCTTTGGTTGGCGTGTGCGCAGATAGCATTGTCGGGGATGCGTTGTGCCACCCACACCACTTTTTTGCTTGCTGGTCCGCATCCCATCATCTCCATTATCCAGGCTTCGTTAGGGTCGCAAATGGTGAAGGTTTCGCCCTCGCTGTTATATCCATAGGTTTCCACCAGGTTGGTCATCACGCGGATAGCTTCTCGGGCTGTGCGTGAGCGTTGCAGGGCAATATAGATGAGACTGCCATAGTCGAGTATGCCTGTGGAGTCGACCATCTCTTCGCGCCCACCATATGTGGTTTCGCCGATGGTTACTTGATATTCATTAATGTTTCCGATGACATTGTAGGTTACTGGGGCTTCGGGAATTTCTCCTCGCAATTCGTGGGTTTCCCAATTATAAACGGGACGCATTTGCCCTTTTGCGTGACGGCCTGCAGGATAGTGGGCTAAGCCAAGGAACATGCCATAGCTATCGGCATTATACGTGCAGATGACGCTTCCGTTGACACTTGCCTTCTTGCCTACAATGAAGTTGGTGCAGGCGTGTGAGACTGATGCATAGAGCATGAGTGCTAAGGCCAGAAGAATGGGTTTATTGATGTTCATAGTGATATGATGTTATAATTCTTAATTCATAATGCATAATTCATAATGCATAATTGTTTGCAGAACCAAAATATTACATATTACAATATTACATGTAACGTTTATTCAATTCATAATGCATAATGCATAATTCATAATGCATAATTTTAATGCATAATGCATGATGCTTGGGGTAGGATTAGGAAAGGGAGAATTAATATTCTAATTTTCCGTTTCTTATGAAGGCTTTTCCTCCTATCCATTCGGTCATGGCGGGCTCACCAGTAAAGGTGTAGCTGGTTAAGACTTGATTGCCACAAACCTCAACAATGGCGTGGTGCAGCACTTGTGCTTCATCACAAACGACTTCATGGAAAGCCAGTCGGCGCACGTCATGGTTTGGCATAGCTATCTTGTGCTGGGCTGGCGCTCGGGTATCATGGCGTCGGCAGGGGGAGGCGGTGCCTGCCCCTGGCGGTTAGAATCACGCGCGAGGCTATCTGTTTTCATCTTCTCGGTGGGCTTCTCCTTTTTAGTGTGCATGCGGAAGAGTTTGACTGCGCTGATAATCATCAGTTTGAGTGTCGTGGTGTTTTCTCCCGGGCTTTGACTGCGGTTGAGCAAGAAGAAGCCGTTGACAGCTTTGATACCTAACCGATTGTCATCATAGATAGTGAGGGTGTTGTGCCCTGCGGATGAGATGTGAATGGTTTGTGAGGCTATGCTATCGTTGTTGAATGTGACCGAAAGCATTGCCACGCCATCACGCATGCCATCTTGATAGATGAAATCGCTGTTAAAGTCGAGCATGAGCTGGTCTCCCTTATGGAAAGACGAGTCGGTTTTGAGGCTGAAACTATAAAGGTTGAAGGGCTTTTGTGGGGCGAGCACCATTGAGGTTTGGCCGTGCCACACATTTGCCGTGTCGCCTTTGAGCCCTACATTGGCAAAAGCGTCTCCGGCGGCGCCTCCGAGTGCCGAGGCTTCGTCGTTAAAACGCTTGGCAAGGTGCTCGTAAATGGTTTTCAACCGCTCGGTGTGACGCATGTAGTAGACCAGAGACGAATCAAATTGGGCTTGGGTATAGCCATATTTCTCAAGTACGGCTGCATGATATTTGATGATGTTGAGTGAATCATTGCCCGAAGTGCCAGCCATAGCGTCGGCCAAGTGCCAATCATAGAGCATATCTTCCAGTTCAGATGGCTGTATATACTCGGAGGGAACACTGGGACGGCATCCGACAAAGAACATCATGAGGCATCCAAGCACCAAACTTGTGAACGACTTGTGTATCGTGTGCATTTTCATTTTCTCTTCAATGCTCGTTTAATGGTATCTGAGAGCTGTTCCATCTCCTGGCGATAGAACAGGAAAAACAACACTATGCCTACGGAGATGCATGCATCTGCAAAGTTGAACACGGGTGAGAAGAAGATGAATTCTTCTCCTCCCTTGAAGGGAACCCACGAAGGATAGGTGGTTACAATCATGGGAAAATAGAACATGTCGACCACCTTGCCTTGCAAGAAGGGGGCATACCCTGTTCCAAAGGGCACAAAGCCGGCCACACTGAAAGGTGTAGAGGCATTGAAGATGAGTCCATAGAACATGGAATCGAGGATGTTTCCCACTGCACCGGCAAGAATCATCGACAACACGACGATGTATCCTGTGGTGTGTTTTTGCTTGAGCACCTGCCGAATATACCATCCGATAGCGGTGATGGCTACAAGACGGAAAAGACTGAGCACCAGTTTATTGAAGAAGGTCATGCCATAGGCCATACCATTGTTTTCGACAAAGCTGATGTAGAACCAATCGGTGATGTGAACAGACTCACCAAGACTGAAATGGGTCTTGACCTCAATCTTAATAACCTGATCTATGAGAAGAATGGCAGTTATCAAGATAAAGGCCAGGACACCATCGGATAAGATTTTGTTTGTTTTCATTTCTTTCTTGCGTTCTTCGATGCCACGCTCAAGGTGGCATGAGGCACGATACGGAGGCGTTCCTTAGGAATCAATTCGCCTGTTATGCGGTCAATTCCATAGGTTTTGTTTTCGATTCTAAGCAAAGCGCCCTCTAAAGCTCTAATGAATTTTTGCTGACGTTGTGACATTTGAATCATTTCTTCTTTGCTTTGGTTGGCACTTCCCTCATCGAGCACCTTGTTATAGGTGGGTGAAGTGTCGTCAATGCCATTGCCGTCTTTGTTCATCAACTGATTCATCAGTGCTGTGTATTCCGTACGAGCAACTTTCAATTTGTCATTAATGATAGAACGGAACTCTTCCAATTCCTCATCTGAGTAACGTGCTTTCTTGTCCATTGGTTATTAAATTTTTAATTATTATAAAGGAAAGAGTTGGTGGCTATAGGAAGTTACTCCCATGGCCACCGATAAGCTCTTTATTAGTTTTTCTCTACAAGGATATTGAGTTTGAAGTCATCAAACTCAGTCTCAACACCCTGATTGTCGGCTATCTTGATGTCGTTGGCCAGCACCTGACTCTTAATCATCTCGCCAAACGACTCTATGGCAGCGTCGGTTTGCACATTCGGAGCCACGGTTACAAGGATGCGATCGGTAATCTCAAGTCCTGTTTCCTTACGCAGATTCTGAATGCGATTAATCAGTTCGCGTGCCATACCTTCGCGTTTCAACTCTTCGGTCAACTCTACCTCGAGTGCCACCGTCAGATTGCCCTCATTGCTCACCAACCAACCAGGAATATCCTCGCTGATAATGTCTACATCACATGCCTCTACGGTCACCGCCTGGCCCTCTACCTCAAAGCTGATGCTTCCCGAAGTTTCGAGTAAGGCTATCTCGTCTTGGTTGAGCGCATCCATGTGGGCAGCTACAGCCTTCATGAGTTTGCCAAACTTCTTGCCCATGACTCGGAAATTGCACTTGATTTTCTTCACGAGCATGCCCTGGCCTTCAACAAACACGAGTTCCTTCACATTAACCTCATTCTTGATGAGGTCGGCCACGGCCTCTATGTGTTGTTTCTGTTCAGCATCAATGGCAGGAATCATTATCTGAGCCAGTGGCTGACGCACCTTGATGTTTACCTTTCGGCGTAAGGCGAGCGTCATTGAGGTTATCTTCTGTGCCATACCCATTCGAATTTCGAGGTCGACATCTATTGCCTGCTCATCAGCTACAGGGAAATGGTCGAGATGCACGCTCTCTAACTTGCCTCCCAAGTCGTGATAGAGTTCGTCGGCATAGAATGGAGCAAATGGAGCCATCAATTTAGCCACAGTCATCAGGCAAGTATAAAGTGTCTGATAAGCCGAAAGCTTGTCTTGGCTCATCTCTGTGCCCCAGAAACGTTTACGGTTCAGACGCACATACCAATTACTCAAATCGTCATTGACAAAGGCATCTATCAATCGGCCGGCACGCGTGGGGTCAAAGTTTTCCAATTCGTGCTCAACACCCTTTATCAGAGAGTTGGCTTTGGAAATTATCCAACGGTCAATCTCCGGACGGTTTTCAAGTGCCACCTGCTCTGCCTCTGCATTGAAGCCGTCGACATTGGCATAGAGTGCAAAGAAACTATACGTATTATATAATGTTCCGAACAACTTACGGCGTGTCTCGTCTACTCCGTTCGGGTCGAACTTCAAGTTGTCCCAAGGCTCGGAGTTTGTCATCATATAGAAGCGTACAGGGTCGGCCCCATACTTATCAATCATTTCAAACGGATTGGTCACATTGCCCACATGCTTGCTCATCTTGTTGCCCTTGGCATCAAGCACAAGACCTGTAGAGATGACATTCTTGAAGGCCACATGATCAAACACCATTGTGGAAATGGCATGCAAGGTAAAGAACCAGCCACGCGTCTGGTCTACTCCCTCATTAATGAAGTCGGCAGGATAGTAAGCCGGAGGCACAGGGATGCCCTCATAGGTAGAAGTGACGAGCTCTCGACGATATTCTTCCTCGCTCTTGCCTGTTGCTTTCAGTCCTTCGGGTGCAATCTCACCCTCAAACGGATAGTGCTGTTGAGCATAAGGCATGGAGCCCGAGTCAAACCAAACATCAATCAAATCGCTCTCACGCTTCATGGGTTCGCCTGCCTCGTTGACCAGAACGATATCATCTACGTATGGACGGTGCAGGTCGACCTTATCATAATTTTCTTTTGAATAGTCTCCAGGAACAAAGCCTTTATCCTTCAGCGGATTGCTCTTCATGACTCCTGCGGCCACACTCTTCTCTACCTCAGCATAGAGTTCTTCCAGGCTTCCGATACACTTCTCATTGCGCTTATCGTCTCGCCAGATAGGAAGAGGAGTTCCCCAGAAACGTGAACGTGAGAGGTTCCAGTCATTCAGATTCTCCAACCAATTGCCGAAACGCCCTGTTCCTGTGCTTTCAGGTTGCCAGCGAATGGTTTTATTGAGTTCCACCATACGCTCTTTCTTTGCCGTGTCTTTGATAAACCAGCTATCGAGCGGATAATACAGAATGGGTTTGTCTGTGCGCCAGCAATGTGGATAGTTGTGCACATGCTTTTCAATCTTGAAAGCCGTGCCCTCCTGCTTCATTTCCATGCAGATGACGATATTCAAATCTTCATCTTTCTCACTGGCTTTCTTGTCCCAAACTCCATTAGGATTATATTTAGGGTCGTATGAGTTTTTCACATACTCACCCGCATGATGTCCGTAGGCCTCTTTATTTACACAAGCCTTTATAAAGTTCTTGTCAAGGTCTTCCAATGTATAATATTTACCTTGTAAATCAACCATTGGGCGTGTCTCTCCCTGCTGATTAATCAGATAAAGGGCTGGTATGTTAGCGTCTTTAGCCACTTTAGCATCGTCAGCACCAAATGTTGGAGCAATGTGAACGATACCCGTACCATCTTCGGTAGTAACATAGTCACCCAAGATAACCCGGAAAGCTTCGCTATCCATTTCAACAAACTTGTCACGCCCATCTTCGCTTGCAAACACCTTGTCGGCATGTGCCTCGGCATAGTCTTTCACAAACGCTGGTGAGAAGTCATCCACCTTCTCACAAGGCTTCACCCAAGGCATGAGCTGGCCATAATGAAGTCCTTCTAAGTCCGCACCTTTCATTCGGTCTACAATACGCCAAGGACATTGTTTCTTTTCTTTATCAAAAGCGCCAAGCTCACCCTCTTTTACTTCTTGCTCAGGATTGAGATAAGCGCTGATTCGACTCTCTGCCATGATTAAGGTAACAGGCTGACCATCGTAGAGATTATAAGTCTCCACAGCCACATAGTCAATCTTTGGACCAACACAGAGTGCCACGTTAGAAGGCAGAGTCCATGGTGTAGTGGTCCATGCAATGAAATAGGGTTTGCCATGCTTGGTCCATTCTGCCTTAGGGTCTTTAATGAGGAATTGAGCCGTAACAGTTGTATCTTTCACATCACGATAACAGCCTGGCTGGTTCAACTCATGACTTGACAAGCCAGTACCAGCCCCAGGTGAATAAGGTTGAATAGTATAACCTTTATAAAGCAAACCTTTATTATAAAGTTGCTTTAAGAGCCACCAAAGGGTTTCAATGTATTTATTGTCATACGTGATATAAGGATGATCAAGGTCTACAAAATACCCCATCTTTTCCGTAAGCTCACGCCATTCAGCCGTGAACTTCATCACATTCTCACGACATTTCTTATTATAATCTTCTGTTGAGATATATTTTTCAGAAGCTTTATTATCAATATCTTTCTTTGTGATTCCAAGTTCTTTTTCCACTCCAAGCTCAACAGGAAGTCCGTGTGTATCCCAGCCCGCCTTGCGGTGAACCTGATACCCCTTCATTGTTTTATAGCGATTGAAGGTGTCTTTGATGGCACGCGCTAAAACGTGATGAATTCCAGGATGCCCATTCGCTGAAGGAGGACCTTCAAAAAATATAAATTGTGGACAACCCTCACGCTCGTCGATTGTTTTATGGAAAATATCATTCTTCTCCCACTCAGCCAATACTTCCTGATTTGTTCTTGTCAGATGAAGACCATCATGTTCGGCAAATTTTTTAGCCATATTCTATAAAAATCTAATTATTGTTACGTAACTTTTTAATGCCCGCAAAGATAATAAAAATTATTAGCAATCCCAAAAAGCACCCATTCTTTTTAAGAATATGACAGCTGAGCCTTAAAATACATAACATATATTTTGTTAATCCCCAAAAACTCACTACTTTTGCAAAGAATTTACACTAATAATTATGAACTGGTTAATCAATCTTTTTACCACTACTGATTCTGTGGCCCACATAGCCATGCTCTATGCAATCGTGATTTCCATAGGCGTACTATTAGGCAAAGTGAAAGTAGGAGGTATTTCTCTCGGTGTGACCTTCGTGCTCTTTGCTGGTATTCTTGCTGGTCACATTGGATTCACTGCACCAACTAACATCCTGAGTTTTATTCAAGATTTTGGACTGATTTTATTTGTATTCTGCATCGGTTTGCAAGTGGGTCCGGGCTTCTTCGAAAGTTTTAAGAAAGGTGGAGTGTCACTCAATCTACTGGCCACAGTAACAATTCTGCTCAATATCGGAGTGATGTTTGCCTGTTATTGGATATTCTTTGACACCCAAAATGTCAAAAATCTCCCAATGATGGTCGGAACATTGTATGGAGCCGTAACCAATACCCCTGGACTTGGTGCCGCAAATGAGGCGCTGACAAATGTCTTTGCCCACGGAAACGTACCTGAAATTGCATCGGGATATGCTTGTGCTTACCCACTTGGTGTATTGGGAATCATCGGTGCAACCATTGCAATCCGTTATATCACACGTGTGAAACTTGAGAAGGAAGAGAAACAACTTGCCGAACAAGAAGACGAGAATCCAAAAGCTAAACCCCATCAAATGCACTTGAAAGTAAGCAATGCATACATTGCCGGACGCTCTTTGTTGGAAATCTCTCAATTCTTGAATCGAGATGTCATCTGTACACGATTACTTCATGATGGGGAGGTGATTATCCCTAACCGAAATACCATCTTCAGCCTTGGAGATGAACTTTTAATTGTATGTACAGAAGGAGATGCCGAAGCTATTAAGGCTTTTATCGGGCCAGAAATCGACACGCCATGGCACACAGAAGCAGAAGCTCAACCGCTCATCAGCCGAAGAATTGTTGTCACCAACCCTGCCATGAATGGTAAGACCTTAGGAAAAATGCACTTCTCAAGTGTCTATGGCGTAAACATCACACGTGTCACACGCCAAGGCATGGACCTCTTTGCAAGTCGTAACCACCACTTCCAGATAGGTGACCGCATCATGGTAGTAGGTCCTGAAGATAATGTTAACCGCATAGCAGAGATGATGGGCAATAGCACTAAACGTCTTGATGCACCAAACATTGGCACTATCTTTATCGGAATCATTGTGGGTATACTCTTTGGAAGTATCCCTCTTAGTATTCCAGGCATGCCAGTACCTCTCAAACTTGGTATTGCTGGTGGCCCATTGATTATTGCTATCCTCATCGGACGCTTTGGTTATCGGTTCAAACTTGTTACCTATACCACCACATCAGCCAACATGATGCTTCGTGAAATAGGTCTTGTATTGTTCTTAGCCTCCGTAGGAATCAAGGCAGGAGCAGGCTTCTGGGAGACTGTTGTTCAAGGAGATGGCTTAAAATATGTCTATACAGGCTTCCTTATTACAATCATTCCTATTCTTATTGTGGGCACAATCGCACGCTTGTACTATAAGTTCAACTACTTTACAATCATGGGAATGATTTCTGGTTCATATACAGACCCACCAGCACTTGCCTATGCAAATAGTATCTGTACAAGGGAAGCACCAGCTATCGGCTATTCAACCGTATACCCGTTGAGTATGTTCCTGCGTATCTTCACGGCTCAGCTTATTGTATTGTTCTGTTGTGGAGCATGACATATTGAATTAAAAATTAAAGAAAACAAAGCATAATAGGCCTTATGGAATAACTCCACAAGGCCTATTCTGTTTATTGTTAAACGTTCTTCTTACAGAAGAATGATTTTTCACATCAATCTATTTCGTCATGAACCAGGTTATGAAGGATTACTCGGATCATGAGTTTAACCATCTAAATCTTCTGTACCTCCATCTTCAAAGGGGACAACACTGGGGCTAACACCGGGGGTAAATCCTCCATTACCAGCTCCACCAGTTCCTGCCAATAGGCTTGAAGTTCATTCAATTGGTTGTAAAATGGACTGTGGTTCAAGATAATTCTTCTTTCTTTTCATCATCATTTTCTTAGTTGAGTATATTATACTTTACGATAAACTATTTCCCGTTAGTCGTTACAATCTTTAAGTTCATCTATAAGATGTTGGCTAAAGATAGTCCTTCTTACGCATAGAACCAAATAAAACAGAAAAACCAACGAATTAAAAGGAGAATATGAACACTATTTCTGATTATCCTCTATAAAATCAAGGCATAAAGATAATCAGCCAACAAAGAACATCTCATTCTTTCATCTCAATGTCCCTCCCCTACTTTAAGAATCTTAAAGTGCACTACCCTGCATGCTCAATCCTATCTTACTTTTGTTCCTCTACCGCCGAAGAAGATGCCCTTTATTTCCAAAACAAGGCAAATAAAACCATTATCTCAGCCACTTTACATTGAAAAATGACTGAGATAATGGTATAAAATGGGCCATTTTAGAAGATGACTCTAAACTTATTGATTCACAAGTGGTTTACACTTACAACACAAAGTCTTTATCGCTTAGAATCCATCCCAAAGCGCCCCATGTGAAACGAGAACTTATTAAAGCGTCAATTCAACAACATAATCAATATCGGTAGGTGTTGTTCCAAAATCAAGCGTAACTCCCTCACGACCTTTTATGTATTTGATTTGCTTGCCTGTTGCATATTCTTTGGCAGACTTCACTTGGTGTTTGCCAAGCGGAATAAACAGACTTGCATCTTGACAATTTAAGATATGAATATAAAGTTTATTGTCTCGTTGTGTACTTACTCCCCAATCGTGTGGTGCTACAATCCCCCCACGTGTCCCATAGATAGTATTTCCATACTTATCCAACCACTTTCCAATGGCTTTCAGACGGTCGAGTGCAAGCGAAGGAAGTGCTCCACCGGGTTCAGGACCTATATTAAGCAACAAGTTTGCATTCTTTCCAGCTGCCCTAACCAACATTTGTATTAACTCTTTCGGACTCTTATAGTTATTATCCGTTATCGAATAACCCCAATGGTCATTAATGGTTTGGCAAGATTCAAGCGGTAATCTACTTATGCTTTGCCCTGAAAGACCCGCCTTATTCTCACCAGGAAGGTCACGTTCGAATATCTGAATATCTTCCCCCGGATATGGAGTTTGATGATGATTATTGCCTATCAAACACTGAGGTTGAAGCTTATGAATCAACGCATATTGTTTAGTCAGTTCCCAATCAAAAGGCTTTGGGTCGCTGTCATGGTCCCACCAACCATCAAACCAGATTGCTCCCACCGGACCATAATGCGTGAGCAATTCGGTGAGTTGAGTGTTCATAAAGTTATAATAACTTGCCCAGTTGGCCTTTTCTTTAGGCCTTCCCGTACCAAGTCCTGTTCTTCCCTGAGGATAATCCTCTCTTCCCCAATCCAAATGTGAATAATAAAGGTGAAGCTTTATCCCATGACGATGGCATGCATCGGCAAGTTCTTTGATGATATCACGCTTAAATGGCGTACCATCTACCACATTATATTTGCCTGTTGCAGTCTTAAACAGTGAGAATCCATCATGATGACGTGTGGTAATCGTGATATATTTTGCCCCAGCTGCCTTGATTTCCTTTACCCATTCATCTGCATCAAAGGCCGAAGGATAAAAGGTTTCGGCCAACTTTGGATATTCTTTATAATGAATATCTTTGTTTGTCATCACCCATTCGCCTACTCCCATCATGGAATATAAGCCCCAATGCAAGAAGATTCCAAACTTTTCGTCTTGAAACTCTTTACGTGCTTTGAGGTTTTCAGCTGTTGGATGATAGGTTTCTTGTGCATTTCCAAGCGCACAAGCCATTAACATCACAATAGAAATAAATGTTTTTTTCATGTTTGAATGCATTGTTTAGATTGATATCTGCAAAGATAATGAAACTTCTGAAGAGTTGTATCAAAAAATGGAATGAATGTTTTTTCTTGACGAAAAGAAAGAAAAGTTTTATAAGATTTCACCAATCTTATCGTTGAACGACACCGCTTTAAATAATAACAGATAAGAAGGAATAGAGCCTTTTAGGAAGAAAAACACCTAAAACGTCCATAAATTAAAGCGTATCGTGCAATCGTTTGTCATTCACTATCACTTGAAAGTTAAGAAAAAAAGCCTCTATATAAAAAATAGAACAAAATTATTTGGAGAATAATTTTTTATTTTATATTTTTGAACCCGATAATAACATGAACGAAATACGAATCAAAGCATGATGCACCTTTAATGAAGTTTCTTTGTGGATTGAATGGATGAATAAACCTACATGATTATCATTCGTTTGCCAACTGACAGAAACATAACCATGAAGATTTGTTGAAGCTTTGTTTTCCATTGTATCCTCCCAAAGACATTACGATGGAAACATTACTGATAAGAAGATGATTACCGACACAAAACGGATGAAAGTCCTCTATCCAAACAACCCTATGTCAACACGAAGAACATATAGTTTTCGTGTAATCTCCTCATGAAAATATTCACTAAAGTCTTATACTATGACATCAAACTTATGTATCAATCGTCTGATTCTCGCTTTGACACTATGTGGTGGACTACCCTTTACGTCAAAAGCAGAACTCAATTATTCAGACAAAGCCATTGTTCAACAATCAACAATCAAAGTAAAAGGAATCGTTGTTGACGAGCAAGGCGAATCAATTATTGGCGCAACAGTAATACAACAAGGCACAAAAAATGGTATTATCACTGATTTGGATGGGAAATTTGTGCTTGATGTGCCTGAGGGTAGCCATCTGGTAGTGTCTTTTATCGGCTATACCAACAGTATTGTGAGTGCAAAGCCATCGATGACAATTACACTTCACAGCAACATTTCAGACTTAAATGAAGTTGTTGTCGTAGGTTATGGCATTCAAAAGAAAGTAGATGTAGTGGGATCTATATCTACTGTGAACAGCAAACAATTGGAATCACGTGGTGTTTCAAATGTTTCAAACATGCTTACGGGCCACCTTTCTGGAGTAACGATTACTCAAAGAAGTGGTAATCCTGGTAAAGATGAGGCCTCTATCCGCGTGCGTGGTGTCGGCTCTTTTGGTGCAACCCCCGAACCTTTAATCTTGATTGACGGACTTCCCGGTAGTTGGAGTGATTTGACCCCATCGGATATAGAGAATATCTCGGTATTAAAAGATGCCTCGTCTGCAGCTATCTATGGTTCGCGTGCAGCCAATGGTGTAATCCTTGTAACAACAAAAGGAGGTAAAGACGGACGCACACGTGTATCGTATAATGGTTCTATGGGGTTGAGTAAAGCCTTCTCATTGCCTGAGTTCGCTCACTCCTATGAATATGCCACCTATTATAATATGGCCATAGGAAAGAACACCTATACTGACGAGATGATACAAAAGTTTAAGGATGGTAGCGATCCAGACAATTATGCCGATGAAAACTATTTGGAAAAACTATTGGGTGGCACAGCCTTTCAAACGAAACATGAACTCAATGTCAGTGGAGGAAATGGCCGAGTGCAGTATATGGCCTCATTGGGATATATGAGACAAAATGGTTTAGTGCCGCATAACTACTATAACAATTACCAAGGGCGACTGAATCTAAACGCAGAAATCACCAAACGATTGAAACTCAACATTCGCCTAAGTGGGAATGTTGCTGACCGTCATGAGCCTTCAACTCCTGGAGCACTCGACCTTTCAGGTGTAACCTCTATTATTCAACAGGCTGTTCGTTACCCAGGATTAACACCTACATACATGTCAGATGGAAGTCTTGGTTTAGGTCCGAAACTTCAAGGAACACCTATATCATGGGCTGAATGTGCTTCATTCTATCGTACAGATGACAATCGTTTCAAAGCCAATGCAGAGTTAGCATACACGCCTTTGAAGGGTCTGACACTCAAATGTGTAGGCGGTTACCATTATGGAGCATCGAACAATTATGATTATCGCTGTAACATGATCTTAGGAGATGGCCGAGGAACAGGCCCTTCTTCACTCACAGAGCAGATGACATCGACTGTTTATAAGACATTCCAGCTATTGGCCAACTACAACATTCAAATCAAGAAGCATGATATTATGGCTTTAGTCGGCTATGCATGGGAGGATGAACGCTCACGTAATCTATCGGGTTATCGCAATAAATTCCCATCAGATGATACCCCATATTTAGATGCTGGTGGAGCAGATGGACAGCTGAATGGAGGTGGAGGCTATGATTGGGCCATGCAATCCCTTTTTGGACGCATCGTATATAATTATGATCAACGCTATCTTTTTGAAACAACAGCACGCTATGATGGTTCATCCCGTTTCCCCACAGGAAACAAATATGCCTTCTTCCCTTCGGTAGCTGTAGGATGGAGAGTATCTGAAGAATCATTCTGGAAATCGGCTCCCTCACTTCATTTCTTCTCAAACTTAAAGCTGAGAGCCTCACATGGTGTACTTGGAAATAACAACATTGGAAACTATCCTTATCAGTCTGTGTATAAGTTAGGTTCAAAACAGAACTATGTTTTCGGAGGAGTTTATACCCAAGGAGCCGCTGTCACAACCTATGTTGACCCAACATTGAAATGGGAACGTACGAAAACAACCGATTTCGGTATTGAAACGGGATTCTTTAAGAATACATTAACGTTCAACGCAACATACTTCTATCGTAAGACAATGGATATCCTCTATAAGCCAGCAGCAAGTTATTCGGCTATATTCGGACTTGCAGTGTCTCAGGTTAACACTGGAGAATTGGAGAATAAAGGTTGGGAATTTGAGATAGGATATCAGAACCATTACAAAAAACTCCAATATCATGTGAATGGAAACCTGTCGATTATCAAGAACAAGGTACTCACCTTGGGTATGGGAAACGTTCAGCAGACCAACGGAATGGTAGGTAATGGTAGCGACTTATTTATAGGATATCCAATGGATATGTTCTATGGCTATAAGACAGATGGTGTATTTTTGAACGATAATGAAGTTGCATCATGGTATGACCAGACAGCCATAGCAAAGGGAAGTCGTGCGGGTGACCTTCGATTTGTAGATGTTACGGGAGACAATAAGGTAACAAATGCAGATAAAGTTTACTTGGGTTCACGCATTCCTAAATACACATTCGGACTCAATCTGGGCTTAGCATATTCAGGAATAGACTTTAGTATGTTGATTCAAGGTGTTGCCGGGGTGAAAGGTTTGTTGACAAGTTATGCCGGTCTTGCTTTCAATCAGGAAGGCAACATACAACGTTGGCAGATGAAAGAGAACTGGAACGTACAACAAAACAATCGATATCCGGGATATCCTCGATTGGAAGTCACATCAGGTTCAGGTAGCCCTAACACTCAACTTTCCGACTTCTGGGTGCTGAATGCATCATTTGTAAAGGTCAGAAATATACAAGTGGGCTATACTATTCCACAAAATCAGACAAAGAAATGGGGCGTTTCTAACGCTCGTGTCTATCTATCATTAGATAATCCTATTTCAATTGACCATTATAAAAAAGGTTGGGATCCAGAAAATACGAAAAACAATGGTACCTATTATCCTGTAATGTCGACTTATACCTTAGGTTTAACGTTAAGTTTTTAAGTATGAAAAAGTTATTTATAAAATCAATATCGAACTATCTCCCCACTGCTGTTCTGACTTCATTCTTATTCATGTCATGCAGTTTGGACCGTTCTCCATTAACAGACTTGCCTGAAAAGACATTCTGGAACAATTCAAAGAATGCCCCACTTTCCTTGACTTCACTCTACCGAGGGCCCATTACTAATGGTGTGGAATTTGCTCCTTCAGACTTCTGGTCGTATGCAGGTTTGCTCTACATGGAGCATCTTTCAGATAATGGTTTCGACCGAAGAGGAGAGAACAATGCCTATTTCCAAATCTCAAGTGGTAAGTTAGAGAATGCCAATAGGTTTATAAAACTATATTGGGATGCGGCATATAAGCGTATAGAAATGTGCAATCGTTTTCTTGAGGGCATTCAAAAACAGCCCGACAATGCTTCAAAGAAACGAATGATTGCAGAGGCTCGATTCCTTAGAGCAACACAATATCACTACTTAGCGAGTTACTTTAAAGATGTTCCTTTGGTGACAACTTTGCTATCAGGTGAAGAGGCTAACCAAGTAAAGAAGGAAAAACAAAGTGTCATTCTATCGTGGTGCATTGACGAATTCAAGGCTGCAGCTAACGACCTTCCACGCTATAAAGATATTACCTCAAGCGAAACGGGCAGAGCATGTAAGCAAGCTGCTTTAGCCTTCATGGGTAGAACATGCATGCTTTTGAAGCAATGGCAAGAAGGAGCACAGGCTTATCGTGAGATCATTGACTTAGGAGATAATGACATTGCACCTAATTATCGTGCCTTGTTCTTACCGAATACAGGAGTAAACAATAAAGAAAACATTTTCTACATCGCCTACTTGGCAAACTATTTCGGCTCAGGACTTCCACAACATCTATTGTCTGCAAAAGATGGAGGATGGAGTTCTTCAAATCCATCAGGTGGACTTTTCGAAGCCTATGAATTCACAGATGGAACTCCTTTCAGCTATGATGATTCGCGCTTTGATCCCAATAACTTAGGTAAGAATCGTGATCCACGATTAGATTATACCATTTATTATAATGGAAGCATGTTTAAAGGAACTGTCTATCGTTCAAGTCCAGATTATCAAGCTTCATTAAAACAACGCTTAGACTATTCTTCTGAAGCTTCAAAAACTGGTTTTATGTGGAGAAAATACTTTGATGAAAACCCGATAGAAGATATCACAAGCTATAGTGCAGTAACTCCAATTATACGTTATGCCGAGGTATTGTTGAGCTATTTAGAATGTATGTTGGAGAGCAATCAACCGATTACCCAAGCGCTTTTGGATCAAACTATCAATAAAGTTCGTGGTAGAGCCGACGTACACATGCCTGGAATACATGAACTAAACCCTGATAGACTCCGCGAAATCGTACGACATGAACGCCGTATAGAACTGGCTTATGAAGGCATACGTTATTGGGACTTATTGAGATGGCACATTGCACACGAAGTCTTAAACGGCAAGATATGGGGCGCACCCTATCCAAATTCAACACAGTATGCTACAGCAACGAAAGAGATTGACCCCACAGGACATTGCCGCTGGTATGTAGGGAAAAGAGAATTCCGTAATCCTCAAGACTATACTTGGCCTATTCCATTAGCTGAGCAAAATATTAATCCTAACTTAAGAGAAAACTCTAATTAAAACATAAACAATGAGAAAGAATCTTTTCACCTTTGCATTACTTGGTTCTGCAGCTACACTACCAATGCAAAGTATTGCAAAACAAAAAACAGAGCAAAATAAAAAAGACAAACTACCAAATGTGATTGTCATCTTAGCTGATGATCTCGGCTATGGAGATTTGCAGTGTTATGGAGCCAAAGGCGTAGAAACCCCGAATATAAATCGCCTTGCTCGCAATGGCATCCAATTCACAAATGGACATGCAATCGCAGCAACCAGTACGCCCTCACGCTATTCTCTGCTCACAGGCGAATATGCATGGCGACGCAATGACACAGACATTGCTGCTGGAAATGCAAGCATGATTATCCATCCTGAGCAATTTACAATGGCCGATATGTTTAGAAGTCGTGGATATACTACAGCCGCAATAGGTAAATGGCACTTAGGATTGGGGAGTGAAGCAGGCGAACAAGACTGGAATGCTCCATTGCCAACTGCCCTCCAAGACATTGGCTTTGATTATTATTATATCATGGCTGCAACTGCCGACCGAGTGCCTTGTGTGTTTATTGAAAACGGAAATGTGGCCAACTATGACCCGGAACATCCAATTTTTGTCAGCTATAAGCAGAACTTCGAGGGTGAACCGACTGGTAGTTCTAATCCAGAACTGCTCTACAATCAACGTTCAAGTCATGGTCACGATATGTCAATTGTCAACGGAATTGGGCGAATTGGATATATGAAAGGTGGCGGAAAAGCACTATGGAAAGATGAAAACATTGCCGACTCTATTGTAAGTCATGCCGTAAACTTTATAAAAGCAAACCGCAATAAACCTTTCATGATGTATTTTGCCACCAATGATGTACATGTTCCTCGCTTCCCTCATGCCCGTTTCCGCGGTAAGAGTAATATGGGACTACGCGGTGATGCTATCGTGCAATTCGATTGGTCAGTAGGCGAAATCATGAAGACCTTGTCTCAACTTGGCATTGCAGACAACACGCTTATTATTCTTACAAGTGATAATGGGCCTGTTGTTGACGATGGTTATGATGATCAAGCCGAGGAAATGCTTCATGGGCATAAGCCCGCCGGACCTTTCAGAGGGAATAAATATAGTGCTTTTGAAGGCGGAACAGCTGTTCCCCTCATCGTAAGTTGGCCCAACAAAGTAGCTCGTGGCAAACAATCCAATGCACTACTAAGCCAAATTGATTTATTCTCTTCATTGGGGTCATTGATTGGAGCAAAACTTCCGAAAGGCAGTGCACCAGATAGTCATAACTATCTTCCTACGTTCTTAGGTACTAATGATAAAGGACGCGACTATGTTATCGGCGAATCTAACGTGCATGTTTTATCGGTTCTCACACCACATTGGCGCTATATAGAGCCTCATGATGGTCCGAAAATGATTACATGGGGACCTAAAATTGAAACAGGCAATTCCCCTACTCCACAACTTTACGATATGACTTCAAACAAATATGAGAAAGACAATGTAGCACTTCAACATCCTGAAGAGGTATTTAAGCTACAACGCATCTTACAAAAAGAACGTTTGGGACATTAAAACTTCAGAAAATAAGTTGTACTATACCTCTTCACTCCTCCATAAAAGGAATTTATCCGGAGGAATAAAGACAATAATAGTACAACTTATTTAATAATTAATACAAACTCAATTATAAAAATATCACGAATAAGACGAATAAAGCAAAACCTGATGAAACACATATTACTTGGATTACTACTGCTGTTTTGTGTAAGTGCAAAAGGCATTAAAGTAACCCATGGACCATGGATTTGTGACATGGATAGCACAGGAGTCACTATTGTTTGGGTGACAGATGTTCCTGGAATATCCTACGTGGAAATGGCAACAGACTCCACCGATCACTTTTATAGCAAGACACGCAAACGCTATTACGCCGCAGAAGCAGGCAGAAGAATACTTACTGATAGCGTTCATTGTGTTCGAATAAGAGGCCTAAAACCTGATTCTAAGTATCGTTATCGGGTAGTTACACAAGCATTGAAAGATTGGTGCAACGACGATTGGGTTACTTTGGGTGGATTAGCATGGTCTGATGTTTGGAAAAAGAAGCCTTATGAGTTTAAGACTTATCCTGCAAAGCCACGCGAAATCACTTTCTTGGTATTGAATGATATTCATGAGCGTCCGCAGTTTATGAAGGAGTTATGCAAGAATGTAGATCTAAAGAAACTTGATTTCGTACTACTCAATGGTGATATGTCGAACCGCATAAGGAGTCAAAAGCATATCATGGATGCATATTTGGACACATGCGTGAGCATGTTTGCAACCGACGTACCCTTATTCTTTAATCGAGGGAATCATGAACTCCGTGGGGAGTTTGCCGATTATCTCAACCGCTATTTCCCCACAAACAATGGTAAATACTATCGGCTTCAACATGTAGCTGGTGTAGATTTTCTATTCATTGACTCAGGAGAAGACAAGCCCGACGCTGACCTTGAGTATTGCGGCATCGTTGAATGTGATCAATATCGTGAAGAACAAGAACGATGGTTGCGCAGCTTGCAAGAAGAGAAGAAGATTGGAAAGCACCCCATCGTGGTATTCTCTCACATGCCGCCTACGCTGAAAAACTGGCATGGACCTCTTCACAATGCAGGAGACCTTGACACCAGAACTCAATAAGATGAATGTTTCGGTTATGCTTTCAGGTCATCTACACAGGTTCGATTATCAGGAACCAAATGAAGTAATAAACTTCCCCAACCTTGTAAACAGCAATAATACCTATCTGCTTTGTCACATTGCAAACGGAAAAATGGAAGTAGATTATGTAGGACTTACAAACAAGGAAAAGAAGCACTTCACATTTCCATTAAAATAAACCGACAATGTCAAAAGAGATGCATCAAACAAAAGCTATGGTGCATCTCTTTTCTTTTATGCGGAAATAAACTCACGAAAAGCTGCTTCCTTGATATTATTGAATCATCTACAAAGAAGAAGCCTCGGAAACTCAAACGAAGTTTGTCATTTCCAAGGCCTCTTTTTTATAATCTTATGTTGTCGAAATTACTCTTCAACTACACTGAAATCTTCTTTAGTTACACCACATGTTGGGCAAACCCAATCATCTGGAATATCCTCAAATGCTGTTCCTGCTGCTATACCGCTATCAGGATCACCTACTGCTGGGTCATAAACATACCCACAAACATCGCATACATACTTTTTCATAATCGTCTTTGTTAATTAATAAATTAAATTATTTTGTTGCTTTAGCAAAAGCTTTTCCATATTCTCGACACGCTGCAAGTGCATCTTCATCTGGCACCCACAAGGTCTTAAATCCCTCATCTACAAGTTCAAAACCGCCTTCTTTCAAATGCTCACTGATGAGTTTTGGTGCATCACCACTCCATCCATATGAACCGAAAGCTGCAGCCTTCTTATTCTTAAATTTCAAACCGCGAGCCATTTCAAGAATACCCGCAATCGCATAAGAATAGCCATAATTGATGGTTGGAGAACCTACAAGCACAGCTTTAGACTGGAACATCTCTGTGAGAATATCATTTTTATCTTCTTTTGCTGCATTATAAAGTTTCACTGTCACATTGCTGTCCTCACTCAGAATGCCCTCTGTGATTGCCTCTGCCATCTTACGCGTAGACTGCCACATCGTGTCGTAAACTATTGTAATCTGGTTTTCTTGATAAGCTTCACACCATGCCTGATACTTCTCAATAATCTGCATGGGGTTATTCTTCCACATCACACCGTGGCTGGGGCAAATCATCTTGATTGAAAGATTCATACCAACAAGTTCCTTCATCTTTCGGCTTGCCATCGGACTATAAGTGTTGATGATATTTGCATAATACTTCTCTGCCTCCCACATTAAGTCATCTTGCTTAACAAGGTCGTTATAGAGAGACTCTGTTGCAAAATGCTGACCGAAAACATCATTTGAGAACAAGATTTCTTCGCCTGAAAGATAGCTCATCATCGTGTCAGGCCAGTGCAACATCGGAGCTTCAATGAATGTGAGGGTTGACTCACCTAAATCAAGCGTATCCCCCGTCTTTACATTCACATAATTCCAATCTTGATGATAATGACCACGAAGAATGGCCTCACCCTTCTTTGTACAATAAATTGGAGTGTCGGGAATCTCGCGCAAAAGTTCAGGAAGCGCACCGCTATGGTCAATTTCATTGTGATTCATCACGATATAATCAATCTCCTTAAGATCAATCTCTCGCTTCAATCGTGCCACAAACTCTTTATCATAGGGTTGCCACACCGTATCCATCAACACGGTCTTCTTATCTCGAATAAGGAAGGCATTATAGCTTGAGCCATGTTCCGTAGAAAGCTCATCGCCATGAAATCGCATTAATTCCCAATCAATCTTTCCTACCCAGGTTACTTTATCTGTTATCTTTTTTGCCATGATAATTAAGTATAAATAGTTGGTGCAGCAAAGGTAATAATTATTCTCTTTCAACCCAAAAATATACCGGCCTTTTTTTGTTTTTTATGAAAAAGAAAAGGGTTATAAATGTTTGTCTATCAGCCAATAGACTGCATGATTGATTGCTGACGATTCTATGAAAGTCAACATCATTTTACATGCTAAACCTCGGCGCGGAAACACCAAATGGAGAAAATTAAATGCTACATACAACGTATGTAACACCAAAAAGAGAATTTTCACGCTACATACAACGTATGTAACACCAAAAAGAGAATTTTCATGTTAGATACAACGTATCTAGCACCAAAAAGAGGATTTTCGTGTTAGATACAACGTATGTAGCACCAAAAAGAGAATTTTCATGTTAGATACAACGTATCTAACACCAAAAAGAGAATTTTAGTGTTAGATACAACGTATCTAACACCAAAAAGAGAATTTTCGTGTTAGATACAACGTATCTGGCACAAAAAAGAAGATTTTCATGTTAGATACAACGTATGTAGCACCAAAAATTGAAAATAATCGCTTCTGTCAATGACATAAACACCAAAAATTGAAAATAATCGTTTCTGTCAACGACATAAGCACCAAAAAGCAAAAATAATCGCTTCTGTCAACGACATAAGCACCAAAAAGCAAAAATAAGCGCATCTGTCAATGACATAAGCACCAAAAAGAGAAAATAATCGCTTCTGACAACGACATAAACACCAAAAAGCAAAAATAATCGCTTCTGTCAACGACATAAACACCAAAAAGAGAAAATAAGCGCTTCTGTCAACGACATAAGCATAAAAAAAGCATGGCAAAGAGTTTGCCATGCTTTCTTCATTAGTTATAATTCTATAAACAGCCTTACAATGATGCTATGGCTGCACTATTAATCCATCCATAAACCATGCTGCACACGCCAAAGAGCAGAATGCCTGTGATGCAAATTGCTAATGCAAGTTTTGTGCTTGAAGCACTCTTGAATGTTGGCAAAGGACTGTCGTTGTGTTTGATGTACATTGCTTTTACAATCAACAGATAGTAGTAAAGACTGATTACCGTATTGATCAATGCAATGAATACAACAGCGTAAGCAAGTGCGCCACTGGTTGTACTGATTGAGGCTCCCTTGACTGCAGCCATGAACACAAAGAACTTGCTGAACATACCTGCAAATGGTGGAATACCACCCAAAGAGAATAAGGCCAATGTCATCAAGAAAGCCAAACGAGGGTTGGTTTTGTAGAGACCATTATAGTCTTCCATGTTCACCTTACCTTGATTATGCTCTTCTACGCTACTGATGACAGCGAAGACTGCCATGTTTGCTGCAACATAGATAAGTACATAGAAACTCAATGCCGTGAAGCTCATTGCCGTGTTACCAACAATTGCTAATACGATATATCCCGCCTGAGAAATAGAACTGAACGCCATAAAACGCTTTAAGTCGCGTTGACGCAGTGCAAAGAGGTTGGCAATCGTAATAGAAAGTACAATAACAATAAACAACAGATACTGCCAATATTCAACCATCGGAGCAAACACCTTCATGAGAATTGCACAGAGTGCGAAGGCTGCAGCACCTTTGCTGACTACCGAAAGATAGCCGGTAACGGTTGTTGGAGCTCCCTGATAGGTGTCGGCTGTCCAGAAATGGAAAGGAACCAAAGATAACTTAAATCCTAAACCACTAAAGAAGAACACCATGCCCATAATGGTTAGCGGTGTGGCTTGCATCTTAACAGCAATGTCGTCAAAGTAGAGCGTGCCCATTGCACCATAGATAAAGGAGATACCAAAGAGCATCACACCACTTGAGAAGGTCGCAGTCAAAATGAATTTTGCAGCAGCTTCGGCAGAGTGATGACGGTATTTGTCAAGTCCTACAAGGCAAGCCATTGGCACAGATGCCATTTCAAGACCAAGGAAGAACATTAAGAAATGGTTCGCACTGACCATCATATTCATACCCAAAAGGGTTGAAATGACGAGCATATAGAACTCTCCTTCCTTGAATTGTGTGTCAGGACGCGAAATCCATTCACGACTTTGAATCAAGACAATCAATGCACCCAAAGCAAGAATGGTTTTCACAACACCAATCGAAGGAGTTGTGTAATACATGCCTCCAAATGCTGTAGATGCGGTGACAGGGAAGATATTGATGACAATATGCGCTGCCATCAAGAGACAAACCAAAGGATTAAACCATGCGCGTGGTGACGAAGTTTTGTTATCACCATTAGGCATGACAAAACGCTGTGCGGTAGAAAAGTCTGCAATGAAGACGATAACAAGAAGTGCCATGAGCGTCACCTCGGGTATCATGCTTAGAAATTGACTATAATCTATATTCATAATAAATCTTTATTCTTAATCATTTTGTTCTACATTACAGAGCCGCTACCGTGGTTCCAAGAATATGCTGGATGATTGGACCAACTGCACCACTAATCACATTGTCTACCCAGAGTGGGAACATACCAAGTCCTGCCACGCAGAAAATCAATCCGCCGATGGCAAAACGCTCATCCCAAGTGGCATCATGAAGCTCGAGGAACTTCGGATTAGCAATCTTTTGGAATAAGATTTTACCCACAACACGCAAGATATACACAGCTGTGATAACGATAGAAGAGCATGCAATGATGGTGCAAACACGATGGAACATATCGCCATTTTGGAAAGAACCAACAAAAATGGTCATCTCAGCAACGAAGCCAGAGAAACCAGGCAAACCTAAGTTGGCAAGACCTGCAACGACGTATGAAACAGAAAGGAAAGGTATAACCTTCATCAATCCGCCAAGATAACGCACGTCACGAGTTCCTGCACGGTGATAAATCATACCGATACAAGCAAAGAACAATGCTGTCATCAATCCATGAGAAAGCATCTGAAGCACAGCACCTGTAATGGCTGTTTGTGTCAGCATGCAAAGAGCAAAGAGCACCATACCACAGTGAGAAACTGAAGAATAAGCATTGATATACTTCAAATCAGTCTGAACACAAGCAGAGAGTGCACCATAAACAACAGAGCAGGTGGTGAGAATCAAGAAGATCCAAGAGAGTTGCTCTGCAGCTTCAGGAAGCAAATACATTGCAATGCGGAAACATCCGTAACCTCCAAGTTTCATTAATACACCGGCATGGAGCATAGAAACAGCTGTTGGCGCTGAAGCATGACCATCAGGTGACCATGTGTGGAATGGGAAAAGCGCACCCAAAACACCAAATCCGATGAAGATAAACGGATAGAACACCTTCTGAACGGCTACCGGAATATTATGCAAAGCTGCAATTTCGTTGATGTTCATTGTGGTTGCTCCACTGAAATAGTAAATGCCAAGTATACCGATAATCAAGAGTGCGCTACCACCCATCAACATCAAGGTAAGCTTCATGGCAGCATATTCTTTAGGTCCTGTTCCCCATACACCAATGAGAAGATACATCGGAATCAATGCAACTTCGTAGAACATAAACATCGTGAAGAGGTCGGTCGATATAAAGAAACCAAACACACCTATACTCAACAAAACAAACCATAGGAAATATTCTTTCTTCATTGGTTCGAGTTGCCAAGAAGCAAATGTACCTGTAAAAACAATAATCGCAGATAGAAGAATCATCACTACAGAGATGCCGTCAACGCCAACGCTGTATGCAATGTGTAGAGGTGCAAACCAAGGCACACTATAGGTAAACAACATCAAATCGGTGTTGCCTGCATTACGCATCTGAATGAAGGTGATGGTGAGCCATATTGAAAGCCCAAGCAATGCACTTGCACCAACAACCATCACACCACGAACCTGATTATCGTTCTTTGCAAGCCAAAGACCGATAAGCATCAGGACCGGAATTACTACAAATAATGTTAATATACTCATTTTTTATTTGTCTTTATTCATGTTCATGATTCATTAACTGAAAATACAAAGCAAGATCAATGTCAATGCAATGGTACCTGTAAGGAACCATGATGCGTACGAACGGACATCACCACTCTGCCAAGGACGAATCGTTTCGCCTGCTTCTTGAGCACCCCATGCCATGAAGTTAAATGTTCCATCAATGACATGACGGTCAAACCAAGCGATGGGTTTAGAGAAGCAATTGAACACAATCTGATGCGTAAAGAACTGCCATGCGTCGTCAATATAGAAACGATTAAGCGCTGCTTTGTGCAAACGAGGCATTCTCTTTGCCAACAAATCAGGAACAGGATTATGCTTTGGAAGATACATCCATGTAGCTAAGCCAATTCCAATTGCTGCAGCCAAAAGACTGAACCAAGCGACACTTGAGAATTCAAAGTGTTGCAAATGAATTTCCATAGACTGTCCTGTAGCTGAAACAAAGTGACCAAAAGGAATCCATCCTGCAAAAATTGAAATGATAGCAAGGAATACTAAAGGTCCCCACATTACGAAAGGAACTTCTGCTGGACGCTTACGATGTTCAGGATCAAGTTCATAATAGCTTTGTCCCCAGAAAATAACGTAATAGAGTCGGAACATATAGAACGCTGTCATACCTGATACAAGCGTCATAAACCAACCTAAGAATGGAGAATATTCAAAACAAGCTGATACAATTTCATCCTTTGAGAAGAAGCCTGCGAAAGGCCAAACACCACTAATAGCAATACAACCAATGAGGAAGCAGATGTTCGTGATAGGCATATATTTGTGAAGACCACCCATATATTCCTTAAAGTTACTTCCGATAATCACAATAATTGCACCTGAACAAAGGAATAGAAGCGCTTTGAACATGGCATGTGTAAACAAATGGAACATGCTGGCCATATAGCCAAGACCTCCTTCATGATTATCCATGGCGAAGCAAACACCTAAAGCCACAAGCATATAAGCAATCTGTGAGATCGTTGAGAATGCCAAGCCACGTTTAATATCACGTTGAGCACAAGCAACAGCAGCTGCATAGAAGGCTGTAAATGCTGCAATATAAGCAACCCAATGAAGTTGTTCTGGAGCATATTTTACCCAAATTGGGAACAGACTTGCCACCTGATAAACACCTGCAACAACCATGGTTGCGGCATGAATCAGTGCAGAAACAGGCGTTGGACCTTCCATAGCATCAGGCAACCAGATATGAAGTGGGAACATTGCACTCTTACCAGCACCACCGATAAACATCAAGAACAATGCTGTTGGCAACACCCAAGCATATTCTTTAGCTACACTTGCAAGTTTTCCAACAAGTTCTGGGTTAGCATGCAGGTCATAATTGAATGTACCTACATAGAAACTGAAGAATAAAATACCAATGAGGAAAAATAAGTCTGCAAAACGTGTAACGATGAAAGCTTTCTTCGAGGCATGTACGGCTGTATGTTTGGGATAATAGAATCCAATTAACAAGTAGGAGCATACACCCACAAGCTCCCAAAACATATACATTTGGAAGATGTTTGTAGCTACAACTAAGCCCAACATACTCATCGTAAAGAGGGATAAATAAGCATAGAAACGCTGGAAACCATGTTCGTATTCTTCAAATTTATAATGCTCATCACGCTCTGCCATGTAGCCAAAAGAATAGATATGCACCATGAAACTCACCGTTGTAATAACGATTAACATCATTACACTAATAGGAGTCAGGCGGAAACCTATATTAAAAGTAAGCAGATCAGTAAACTTCAACCAAGTAAAATTGAATACTGTAACCGTCGGATATAAGCCTGTTGTTGCATCACGCCCAATGACAAAGAAATATTCATAGGCCGTATAGACAGACATTGCAAAAAGACTGCCCAGCATAATTGTACCGATAAGGCCAGCTACCTGCTTCTTCATCTTCATGCCTAAGAGTCCTAAAACCAAAAAACTTAGGAAAGGAAGGAGAAGTATTAAATATGAATAACTGTATTCCATCTCTTTTAGAATTTCATGTTTTCGATACTGTTCACCTGATCACTATGGTAATTACGGTAAACATTAATAATGATGGCAAGTGCTACTGCCGTTTCTGCCGCACTGACTCCAATAGAGAACAAAGTGAAGAAAAAGCCTTCAAGCTGTCCTGGGAAAAGGAGACGATTGAATACTGCAAAATTCAAATCGACAGCGTTCAATACAAGTTCTATGGAAATTAACATCGCAACAAGATTACGACGCGTTACAAATCCAAAGACACCAATAAAGAACAATAACGTACTTAGCACGAGATAACATTCTACAGGGATATTCATTTGTTGTCCTCCTTCCTTGCAATCATAATACCGCCAATGATACATGCCAATAAGAATACTGAGATAAATTCAAAAGGCAATACATATTGATATTTATCACTTCCGAGAAGTGCAGTACCAATCTGTGCCATTGGCACTTCTGTATCGGTAGTTTGTAAAGCAGCATTATAAAAATTATTTTTAATAAGAACTAAACCAACCGTTAAAAGTCCAGCGACACACAAGAGAACACTGCTGAAAACACGTTTTCTCTTAAACCGCTCTACAAGACCTTGTAACGTACGCTTAGATACAAGCTGAATGACAAAAACATACAAAACTGTAATACCTCCAGCATAAACAGATATCTGTGCTGCACCTAAGAATGTATAATCAAGAATAAAATAAATACCAGCTACACCAAACAATACGCAAAGCAAGAAAGTTGCTGCTCGCATAATACGTTTAGTAGTAACGCACACGATTGCTGAACCAAGAATGATTACAGCAAGAATGCAAAACATAATTAAATTTGCCATAATCTTTTCTACTTGGTTTTTGTGTTAAACTTACCGATTGTTAAAGGTGCTCCTCCATCTATAAGTCCAGGAAGACTACCTCCTTTATATACCTCTTTGTCAAGATGATACACCAACTTGTCTTTGTCGAAGACTGAGTTCTCGAAATCATTCACGAACTTTATGGCATCGAAATTACAAGCGTTGACGCACAATTGGCAAAACATGCAGTCACCAAGATCATAATGGTAATCATCAAGCTGCCTTTTCTTACGACCAGTTTCTGGGTCTTCAGCCATGTGTGATGTAATCTGAATGGTGCCATTAGGACAAGCCTTCTCACACATAAGACAAGCTACACATTTATAGCTCTCATCCTCATTACGCTTGAAAACAAGACGTCCACGGTGACGCTTTGAGACATGAAGCGTTGTCTTACGGTTCTCGGGATACTGCTCTGTGGTCTTTGGCGTGAAGTATTCCTTCATCGTCACCTTCAGGCCTGTACCCAAAGTCTTCAGTGCAGCACCAATTTCACCGAAATACGATTTGTTATTTTCCATTTTAACTAAATTCTTTAATCATTTCATGAAAGCATTAAACCAAGGCAACCCAAATGGTTGTCAAAGTAAGAATAACAAGCATGAATGGCATGAGATATTTCCATTCCAAAGCCAAAATCTGATCTACACGAAGACGAGGGAAAGTCCATCGAATCCACATCAGAATCCAAACAATAGCAAATGTCTTTGCAAAGAACCAAACAATGCCTGGAATAAAATCCATTATGGCATTAAAACCATCGAGTCCTGAAACGTGAAGAGGCATCCAACCACCTAAGAAAACGGTAGCTGCAATACCTGAGATCACAAACAGATTCAAATATTCAGCCAAATAATAGAAGCCAAATCCCATACCCGAATACTCGGTATGATAACCTGCTGTCAACTCACTCTCTGCCTCAGCCAAGTCAAATGGGCCACGATTAGCCTCAGCATTACCCGCAATAAGGAACACAAGGAAAGCTAACCATGTAAAAGGACTCTGGAAAATGAGCCATGCTCCATGCTGTGCTTCTACAATACCACTGACCTGCATCGTACCAGTGAGGATAACAGCACTAATCAAACATAATCCCAAAGATATTTCGTAGGAAATCATTTGAACAGCACCACGCATCGCACTAACAACAGAATATTTGTTATTACTGCCCCATCCTGCAATGAAAATGCCCAGCACACCAATGCTTGAAATAGCAGTTATTAAGAAAACACCTACGTTAAAATCAAGTACTGCTGCACCTTTATTCCATGGAAGGAAGGAGAATGTTCCTACAGAAGCAATAATAACAAGGAAAGGTGCAATATAATAAAGCAATTTATCTGCCTTATCTACTGCAAAAATTTCCTTGATAAGCATCTTCAAAACATCAGCAAACACCTGAAAGATACCCCAAGGACCAACACGCATCGGGCCGAGACGACATTGAAAGTAAGCACAAACCTTACGTTCCATGAATATCAACACGATAGCAATCAGCGCATAGGCAGTAAGTATACAGACACCTACCAGTATGCACTCTATTAAAATTGACCAGAAATCTCCTAAGTTAAGAGTCTCACGAAGAAGACTGTCAATCCAAGTTGTTACTATACTAAAATCAAACATAATTATCTATCAATATCGGGTATAACGAAATCTATTGCTGCACCTGTAGCCACAAGGTCGGCCAATTTCTGTCCTTTCAGCATCTTGTCGAAAGCGCCTGTAAGGGTCAGTCCCATTGGACGCATCTTCAATCGATACGGACTCTTGTCGCCACGTGAATCAAGATATACACCAAACTCACCAGCTCCACCTTCTACAGAGAAGTACCATTGTCCTTCAGGAACTTTTATTATTGGCTTTTGTTTGATATAGAATTCACCTTCAGGGATATTATCTATCAACTGTTCTATAATGTTTAGACTCTGATAAATCTCTTGAATATGAACCATATATCGTGCCATTGAGTCAGCACTGGTTAAGGTTATATCTTCAAAATCAACTTTTCCATACATTGCATAAGGATGATTCTTGCGCACATCATTATGCCAACCAGCAGCACGTCCGGCTGGACCTGTTACAGCATAATTAATACAATCCTCAAGATTCATTAGCCCTACACCTTCAAGACGCTGATGTGTGATGACGTTATCTCCAAATACATCCAAATATTCTTGAACCATAGGACGCAGATATTTGCAAAGCGTCTTCGTGTTTTGGACAAAGTTTGGATCGATATCATCCTGCAAACCACCAATTCGATAGTAGTTTTGTATCAGGCGACCACCCGTGGTTTCTTCCATAACATTCAGCACATGCTCACGGTCACGCATGCAATATAGGAATGCAGTCAATGCACTTAAGTCTTGTGCACACGTACCAAGGAACAGCAAGTGGTTGTTTATACGCTGCAATTCATCCATGATTGTGCGGATATACTGAATACGCTCTGAGAGTTCAATTCCCATACCTTCTTCAATAACGCCAACCAAAGCATGACGATGCATCATTGCACAAAGGTAATTCAAGCGGTCAGTAAAGGCTAAAGTTTGAGGGTAAGTCATACTCTCACACATCTTCTCCATACCACGATGGATATAGCCTAAATGAGGATAAATGTGTTTAACAACCTCGCCATCAAGAACAGTTTGCAAACGAAGTACACCGTGCATACTTGGGTGATTAGGTCCTAAGTTCACGATGAAGTCATCTTCATCAAACATACGATGCTGCGTAGCAACTAAGTTTCCGTTCTTATCAAGATTCCATTCTGTTGTGAAATCACTCTCAGGCTCATCGGTTGTAGGGAAAGGATTGGCTTCAGGGCTCGCATCAAAATCCTTTCTCAGCGGATATCCCTTAAAGTCATTACGCATAAACAAACGACGCATGTCGGGGTGTCCCAGGAACTTTATGCCCAAAAAGTCAAACACTTCACGTTCAAGGAGATTAGCCGCATTCCACAAATTAATTGTAGTTGGAATCACATACTCTTCTCCTATCTGCTTTGCAATCGTTCGAACAGAGCAACGTTCATGGCTTTCTGTATTCTCAAGAATATAGATACAACCCAAGCCTTCTTCGCCAAAGTCTTCACCAATAATGGTAACAAGATAGTCGAAATGCTTTTCGTTCTTCAACTTTGCCATCTCTGCGGCAAAGTTATCGAATTGAAGTTCTATGTTATTTAATTTCATCTTCTTTTACCTTATTAATCTGTTAGACCTTTTTCTGGATCGAAATCAGCTGGCACATCAGTAACTATAATCGGAGCTGGTTTGCCGAGTTTCTCTGTCGCGACAATGGCTTCGTTACTCAGTCCATGCAAACCTCCCTTCGACATCGAAAGCTCTCGCTCTTCTTTTGTCATCTTATGATTAGCTCCACCAAAGAACTTCTCAATCTTAACTTTACGTTGCAACTGCATCATTCCATAGAGAATAGCCTCAGGACGAGGAGGACAGCCCGGAATGTAAACATCAACCGGAACAAGTTCATCAATGCCTCGCACTACGTTATAGCTCTTCTTGAATGGTCCACCACTAATAGTGCACCCACCAACAGCGACAACATACTTTGGCTCAGCAATCTCATCATAAAGTCGTTTGAACACGGGAGCCATCTTGTTTGTTATCGTTCCAGCACACATAATCAAGTCTGCTTGACGAGGAGAGTTACGAGTTACCTCGAAACCGAAACGAGAAAAGTCGTATCGAGCACAACCAACGGCCATAAACTCAATACCACAACATGACGTACCAAACGTCAGAGACCAAAGTGAATTGCTACGTCCCCAGTTGATTGCCTGGTCTAATGAACCAACAATTACATTGACACCGCCTTCATTCAGCTCTTTCGTAATCTTCTCAAGAGTGTCATTGTCCTTAAATTCATCATAAGGAATACTCTTGATGTGTGGTTTTCTTACTTCCATTCCAATGCTCCTTTCCGCCATGCATAGGCAAGGCCTAAAACTAAAACAACCAAGAAGAAGCCAATGCTTATCAAGGCTAATGAACCAAATTGCTTAACAACCACAGCCCATGGATAGAGGAACACGGTCTCAATATCAAACACCAAGAAAAGGATGGCAAACAAATAATATCCCACATGCATAGGAAGCCAAGAGCTACCATGCGTTGGAATACCACATTCGAAAGGCTCACCCTTTACCGGATTGTATGAACGCGGACCGATAAGCTTTGCTATGACATAAGCTGCCACTACCAAAACCACAGCCGTTATCAAAACGGTAACGAATAAAGTAAAATACATAAATTTTATAACGTTATTAATTATTTGCTCCATTTACAGCGGAGAGCTAATCCACTTAAAGCGCTGCAAAGTTAACAATAATATTAGACTTATCATACTCTTTTAGCAAAAAATGTAATATAGAGGTGGCAAAATTAAGATTATATGAATGTAAACCAAACATCAATATATAAAATATTGAAAATAAACACTCTCAGCACCAACACTAATTACATGGCCAGGTAGGAATAATTAAAAAGAACCAACAACTAAAAAAGAACCAACAGCCAACCTAAAAAGCGGTTACTCAGAATGCCTTTAATATAAATAGGTGAAATGAAGTAAAATGGAATTGATAATTATAGCACAAAATTGAGGAATTAAAAAGAGCCAAACGACATGGTAATATGAATGACTTTATGCCATAAAATGATAGAGATTGCCGTATAATTTGATAGCTTTCTGATAAAGAGTATAATTCTCTTATGAATGCAGATATGATTTATCTTTGGACCAATCGTTATCATATTGAAAACCATCTCAGTAAGATGAAAATTAAAATCTATTTCTTTTATAAGCAACAAGAAACTCTTCGATAGAACACTTCCTTGTATTTTATCTACCTTTTAACTCCTAAAAAGCAAAAGAAGTCGAGCATTGCTGCCCGACTTCTCTATCTTAACTTAAAATCAATCAAATTAATAATTTGTTGCCTCAATCTGGAAGAAGCTCTGAGGATGATTGCAAACAGGGCAAATCTCAGGTGCTTTCTTACCGATAACGATATGGCCACAGTTGCGGCATTGCCAGATACAATCTCCATCGCGAGAGAAAACAACACCGTCTTCGATGTTCTTTAACAACTTGCGATAACGCTCTTCATGATGCTTCTCAACCTGACCTACAGCACGGAACTTAGCGGCAATACCTGTAAAACCTTCTTCCATAGCCTCTTTAGCCATTTGAGCATACATGTCAGTCCACTCATAGTTTTCACCAGCAGCAGCGTCAGCAAGGTTAGTTGTCGTAGTAGGAATACCACCTTCATGCAAGAACTTAAACCACATTTCTGCGTGTTCACGCTCGTTATGAGCTGTTTCCTCGAACAAACCACCTATCTGCTCATAACCTTCTTTCTTTGCTTTAGAAGCATAGTAAAGGTATTTTGTGTGAGCTTGACTTTCACCTGCGAAAGCAGTTTTCAAGTTCTGTTCGGTCTTAGTACCTTTTAATTGTGCTGTTGTAAACTCCTGGAATTTACCTTTAGCATGGCATACTGGGCACTCTTCTGGTGCTTCTGCCCCTTCATAAATGTAGCCACAAACGCTACAAACAAATCTTTTTTTCATAATGTTTTTGTTTAATATTACCAATTATCCTGTTTGCAAAGTTAGTGCTTATTTTCATAAGAAACAAGAAATCAAGTGAATTAATCAATAGAAAATATCTATCTTTCAATTAGTTTTTATTTATAACGCATCACTATAAGAGTCTATAAAGCGCATAAAGAAAAAGATTTTTTTTATTGACAACAGCAAATAAAAGTTTGATAATTATGAAAAAATAAATTATCTTTGCATGAAATAGTGTACCAAAACCTAAAAATATGACTCTTCAACAATTAGAGTATATCATCGCAGTATACCGACATAAGCATTTCGCTAAGGCTGCAGAGGCCTGCAAAGT
Organism: Segatella salivae F0493; assembly: GCF_000477535.1. Classification (NCBI taxonomy): domain Bacteria; kingdom Pseudomonadati; phylum Bacteroidota; class Bacteroidia; order Bacteroidales; family Prevotellaceae; genus Segatella; species Segatella salivae. The sequence goes on along the minus strand of NZ_AWGW01000021.1, from coordinate 6,012 downwards.
AACCCAACCAACACTGAGTTCAATGATTCAGAAACTTGAAGATGAACTTGGTGTGAAGATCTTTGACCGCAAACGACAACCCATCTTGCCCACAGTTATCGGACAACATATCATCAATCAGAGTTTAGAAATCTTGCAACATGCAAGACTTCTAAAAGAATCTGTTGACGAAGAAAAGAACACTTTACGGGGAATTTTCCACGTAGGCATCCTGCCAACGATTGCACCTTATCTCATTCCACGCTTTTTTCCACAACTGCTACAGCACTATCCTGAGTTGGACATTCGCATTCGGGAGATGCAAACACACGAAATAAAGAAAGCATTGGAGCATGGAGATATCGACGTAGGCATATTGGCAGAACTTGATGGAATGGGAGATTTTGAAACCACACACCTATACTTTGAGCAGTTCTTTGGATATGTTGCAAAAGACGACCCCCTATATATAAATAAGGTGATACATACAACAGACCTCAAAGGGGAATATCTTTGGATGCTTGATGAAGGCCATTGTTTCAGAGATCAACTTGTGAAATTCTGTCAATTAAAGGAAGCAAAACAAAGTCAGAAAGCTTATTCTTTGGGCAGTATTGAAACTTTCATGCGTATCGTTGAAAACGGAAAAGGCATGACTTTCATTCCAGAACTCGCCATACTACAATTGGCTGACAGCCAGAAAGAACTTGTTCGGCCTTTTGCTATCCCTATACCAACGCGCAATATTGTCATTATAAATACCAAAGATTTCGTGCGTCATAAGATTCGAAAACTATTGGTTGACGCTATACAAAATGCCGTTCCGTCAGACATGTTGAAATTAAAACAAATTCAACAACGCGTATAACAAAATGTAATCTGTAGTTGACAAAAAACCAACTACAGATTATATTTTTTGTGATTTTTTTTCATTTTATCCCCATAAATGAGGATAATTTTCCGAATCTTTGACTTGATTAATACACAAAAATCTTAAATTTGTGACATTAATCAATGATTACTCTATGAAGCGACTAACCTATACCTATTTGAAAAATGGATGGAAATCGTTTGTCAATAGCCTTTCTTATAGACAAAAGATTATCTTAACCTCATTATGTGGCATCGCTTTTGGCTTAGTGTTTTTATTCATGTATCTTCTTCGAATGCAAACCTACATCGTTGGAGATGATCCTGCTGCCTGCATCAATTGTCATATTATGTCGCCTTATTATGCTACATGGTCGCACTCATCTCACGGCAGAGATGTTACCTGTAATGATTGTCATGTGCCCAACAACAACATCTTTTCTCACTATTTTTTCAAAGGAAAAGATGGTATGAAACATGTAGCTTACTTTGTTACACACAGCGAACGACAAGCCATTGAAGCTGAAGATGCTTCAGCAGAAGTTATCATGGACAACTGCATTCGCTGTCATAAACAACTCAATCAAGAATTTGTTAAGACCGGACGAATCGACTATATGGAAGCAAAACGAGGCGAAGGCAAGACTTGTTGGGACTGCCATCGTAACGTTCCACACATGGGAATGAACTCGCTTTCATCTACTCCTGGAGCAGAATTCGTTGAACCGATGCCACCAGATCCTGTTCCTGCTTGGCTACAGAAGCTATTAGGACATGATCCTTACATGGGACCAACCGAAAACAAATAATGAAATTAATCTATAATATCAACAACAGTCTTCGAATAAATTAATAAATTCAATAACTATGGCAAAACAACTTAAGAAATGGCAAGGTTGGCTACTCTTTGGAGGAGCAATGGTTGTTGTGTTCATTTTGGGCCTTCTGTGTTCTTCATTATTAGAAAGAAGAGCAGAAGTTGCCAGCGTTTTCAACAATCGTCGCGTGCCAATGACCGACTCTATCGTAGCTCAGAACGAGAAATTCGCTGAGGATTTTCCACGCGAATATCAAACATGGGCCATGACAGAAGACACAACCTTCGAGAGTAAATACAATGGTTCACAAGAGAAAAGTATTTTGGATAAATGTCCAGAAATCGTTGTTATCTGGGATGGTTATGCGTTCTCAAGAGACTATAACAGCCCTCGTGGCCATCGTCACTGTATCGAAGATTTAAGGAAAATCCTTCGAACAGGTTCACCAGGTGTTGATGGTCAGGGAGACATGCAACCTGGAACTTGCTGGACTTGTAAAGGTCCTGATGTACCACGCCTCATGCGCGAGAAAGGAAAGAATGCTTTCTATGCTGCAAAATGGAGCGATTGGGGAAACCAAGTCATGAACACTGTGGGATGTTCAGACTGCCACGATGCACGCACAATGGAACTTAAACCGGCTCGTCCTGCTCTTTACGAAGCATGGGCACGCGTAGGTAAAGATGTCAAGAAAGCCAGTCATCAAGAAATGAGAAGTCTGGTTTGTGCACAATGCCATACAGAATACTATTTTGAAAAAGACAATGGGAACTATCTTCACTTCCCACAAGAGAAGGGACTTACATGCGAAGCAGCTGAAGAATACTATGACAGCATCGGCTTCTATGATTATGTTCACCCACTCTCTCGTGCTAAGATTCTGAAAGCTCAACACCCAGGTTATGAGATGTTCAAACAGGGTATACACGGACAACGCGGTCTTTCATGCGCAGATTGTCACATGCCTTACATTTCAGAAGGTGGCGTAAAATATACTGATCACCACATCATGAGTCCACTTGCACATATCGATCGCACTTGTCAGACATGCCACAGACAGTCAGCAGAAACACTCCGTCAGAATGTTTATGACCGACAAAAGAAGGTTTATGACTTCGCTTTGAAGGTGAACAGAGAATTAGCCAACGCACACATCTATGCTAAGTTCGCATGGGACAAGGGTGCTACAGAGGCTGAGATGAAGCAATGTTTGAGTGATATCCGCAAGAGTCAGTGGCGTTGGGATTATTCATTGGCAAGTCACGGAGCTGCATTCCACGCCCCGCAAGAAGTTGAACGTCTGCTCGGCTATTCGATGATGTATGCTAAAGATGCTCAATTACAAGCGCAACGTGTTGCTGCAAAGCATGGATTCACGGGGCAGATACCTCTTCCAGACATTTCAACGCGTGAAAAAGCTGCAAAGTATATTGGTCTCGATATGAAGAAGTTAAAGTCACAAAAGAAGGACTTCCTCGACACCATTGTACCGAAATGGATTGAATCGGCTCGCAAAAATAAGCGATTCATCACACAACCCATGTAAAATCTTACTTTAAATAACACTACAAGGGAGCATCGGAGATTTCTCTCCGGTGCCTCTTTCTTAATATATAATTATGTGGAATAAACCTTGGAACTTAAAAGAGGGAGTAGCCATCGTTGCCGGTTTATTACTGGTTGGATTACTTCTTCAATTCTCTATTGGCCCATTAGACTGGGTTTTATTTCTTTGGCCAGCAAACGGAATAACGCTTATCGTACTTATCATTGCGCTTATTCTATTCTACTTACTAAGGAAAAAAGTCTACTTTTTCCGTTTCATGATGACCATGCAAGCGGCAATACCAGCTATTGCTGCATCTGCTTTGCTAACCATCATCATGGGACTTTCGCGCCAAGTACCAGCCGAACAGCCTGCTGCCGACTTCATCGGGCTTAGCAAGATGTTGAACTTTTGGCCATTCATCCTTGTTTATTTTTGGATGACAATGATTGTCGGAGAAACCGCAGTTCATCAACTCGCACACTTTTCATGGCGCAGACTTCCCGTGATTACAAGTCATTTGGGCTTGTTTATCGTTCTAACCACCGCCACACTCGGTTGTGCAGACATGCAAAGACTAAAAATGTATTGCGAAAAGGGACAACCTGAATGGCGCGGACTCGATGCACTCAACAATGTGCATGAACTACCGATTGCCATCCAACTCAATCAATTCACCATTGATGAATACCCTCCAAAGCTGATGGTTATTGACAAAACGGGGCGTCCCATCCCCTACAAGAAGCCTGAAGTATTGCTCATCGACGACAACTTTAAGCAAGGAAACATTGCTGGCTGGCATATCACCATGAATAAAAAGATAGAAGATGCCATTCCTAAGCAGCTGGCAGGTATGATCAAGAATATGCCAATGCAGATGAAAGGCATGTTACGCATGGACTCACTTGGTATGGCCATCAAGACTGGGGGATATATCCAAAGCAGCATGGCAGGCTCAGCTTGTGCGTTGTCTATAACTGCCACAAAAGGAAAAGACCGAAAAGAAGGCTGGATTACTTGTGGGAGTTATCAATTTCCATTAGAAACATTGAAACTCGGTGACGGCAAATCACTCGTCATGGCAAGTCGCGAACCTAAACGTTTTGCTTCAAAAGTAAACATCTATACACAAGACGGAAAAAACATCCTGACTGAAATTGAAGTTAATAAGCCCTTCAAGGTTAATGGCTGGAAGATTTATCAACTCAGCTACAATGAGCAAATGGGAAAATGGAGCAATGTCAGTGTGTTTGAGTTGGTGCGCGACCCATGGCTCAACGTTGTTTATGTAGGAATCTATTTGTTAATCATCGGTGCGATAGGAATGTTCCTCACCGCAAGTAAGAAAAAAGAAAACTAAATCATGACTTGGAATTATTTCATCATATTTGCAATTATTTCTGTCGTTTGCTGGATTACCGGTGCGATTGCTTCATGGAAAGAAAAGAAAACACTGACCTTTGTCTTTACGAGCTTAGGTCTTGCAGTCTTCTTTTCCTATATATTATTAATGTGGATAACGCTTGAGCGTCCACCCCTTCGCACGATGGGCGAAACCCGACTCTGGTATAGTTTTTTCCTTCCATTGGCAGGTATCATCGTCTACAGTCGCTGGCACTACAGATGGATATTATCATTCAGCACCTTATTGGCCACAGTCTTTGTGTGCATCAATCTCTTCAAACCCGAGATTCACTCCAAGACACTCATGCCAGCACTGCAAAGTCCGTGGTTTGCCCCCCACGTCATCGTCTACATGATGGCCTATGCCATGCTCGGTGCAGCCATGGTAATGGCAGTATATCTGCTATTCATCAAGAAAACGGCAGCAACAGCCCAAGAGCTCGACATCACCGACAATCTTGTTTATGTAGGCATGTCATTTGTCACATTAGGCATGCTCATGGGTGCACTTTGGGCCAAGGAAGCATGGGGACACTATTGGAGTTGGGACCCAAAAGAAACATGGGCTGCCATCACATGGCTGTCTTATTTGGTTTATATTCACTATCGTCAGTATAAACCCATGCGCCCCAAACCCGCCCTCGTCATGCTTATTGTCTGTTTCTGTCTACTACAGATGTGTTGGTGGGGCATCAACTATCTGCCGTCGGCCCAAGGAGTCAGCGTACATACATACAGCTTAGACTAAGCTCTACTCCCCTATCAATAGACTTCGATGAAGACTTCAAAACCTATTTGAAACAAAATGGTTTTATTTTAGAAAAAGAAATGCCGTGTGATTAACATGGCATTTCTTCGTATAAAAGCAAAAGAGATTGATAAAAACATTCAGAAACATCTTATTTGTCTTTCTGAGTCACTCAGAAGCATGATTTTTTTCTATTTTAATCTTTCCGCGCCACGCTTAAGCACTAAAAATCTCTTTTTCGCCTTTCCGCGTCGCGCTTAAGCACCTAAAATCTCTTTTCCATGCTTATGTCGTTGACAGAAACACCTATTTTCTTTTTTCATGCTTATGTCGTTGACAGAAACGATTATTTTCTCTTTTTCGCGCTTATGTCGTTGACAGAAACAATTATTTTCTCTTTTTCACGCTTATGTCGTTGACAGAAACAATTATTTTCTCTTTTTCACGCTTATGTCGTTGACAGAAACACCTATTTTCTCTTTTTCACGCTTATGTCGTTGACAGAAACGATTATTTTCTTTTTTTCGCGTCTTATGTCGTTGACAGAAGCGATTATTTCTCTTTTTCATGTCTTATGTCGTTGACAGAAACACCTATTTCTCTTTTTCATGCTTATGTCGTTGACAGAAACACCTATTTCTCTTTTC
>NZ_AWGW01000020.1:0-22239 GCF_000477535.1 Segatella salivae F0493 | reverse complement strand
GGCAACTTAACTCCTTGATTATCAATAGTTCCATTTGTTAATTTATCCAAATCATTGAACACTCGCGGAGAAATGGGAGAAAAATAAATAAAAAGCTGAAAAGAATCTACTCCAAATCTTAAGCTTTTCTGTAAAGTCTTGCAAGCCATTTTTTATATGTATATATACCAATTCTTTTGGCCTGATTAATGTAGACTTAACAAAACTTTGGCTATTTCAAATTACTTTTCTTGCTATTACCTAAAATTATAAAAGAAAGATTTAATCATTAAATATATAAACGCCTGTAATTCATAAAATATACATTATTATATATAATAGAGATAGATTTGTTATCATTGTAGGTAGAGAGATTATTTGATATTTAAACAAATAGGACAATACATATACATGAGGGACAAAATTTCTGTATAAGAAAGAAGAACATTCTTATTTTAAACAAGACTCATAATAAAATATCAATATTAATTAACTACAAAGCAATATCTTTCTTTGATAGAAAGTCAACAATCAAGTTATTAATCGTTAATTATCTTTATTATTATAAAATATCACCTCCTTATTTATTGCAAACTAAAATAAAAATGATACTATTTCTTATTTTTGTTAACGACAAGCACACAGAATGCACTTATACCATAAGCATATAATAATTAAATCTTAATGACAAAACAAACATTTAACCTAAGTTCATTTATGAAACAGAGATTATTTAGAAATGCATCAAGGAAAATTTTATTCTCCTTGATAGGAGTGTCAACTATACTGGGTGTAGCTCCTCAAAAATCTATTGCCAAAATTAATGTGATTAATGGAGTTCTACAAAGAAATGCGATAAAAGGTAGGATTCTGGATGCTACTGGTGAACCGGTAATTGGAGCAACGATTAAAGTTAAAGGTACAACAAACGGCGCATTGAGCGATCTTGATGGTTATTATACTATAAATGCACAAGTTGGAGATCAACTCGAAATCTCATATATTGGTTATAAAACACGCACAATCAAAGCTGTACAAGGGCCTAATAACATTATATTACAAGAAGATTCGAAGAATCTAAATGAAGTTGTTGTTGTTGGATTTGGAACACAAAAGAAAGTTAATCTAACAGGATCTGTTGCTGTTGTAGATGGTAAAAAACTGACTCAACGCCCTGTTCAAAGTGCAGCACAAGCCTTACAAGGAATTGTCCCCGGTCTTCAGATTAGCAATTCTTCAGGCGGTTCACTTGAGTCTAATCCAAGTATAAATATACGAGGAACTGCAACTATTGGTGAAGGTTCGTCTGGCTCTCCTCTCGTTCTTATAGATGGAATGGAAGGATATATCAATACAATCAACTCGCAAGATATCGAAAGTATATCTGTTCTCAAAGATGCTGCAGCAAGTTCAATTTATGGTTCACGTGCACCATTCGGTGTAATCCTTATTACTACTAAAAGTGGGAATAAAGAAGGTAAAGTTGTTGTGAACTATAATAACTCCTTCCGATTTAGTAATCTCATTCGAGGCAAGCACATGATGAATTCTGTTGACTTTGCAACTTGGATGAACGATGCACGAACCAATACTGGCAGTAGTGTGTTCTTTGAAAATGATCGCATGAAACAGATTATTGCCTATCATAATGCTACCCCTTATACTCCTGGTGTTCGCAAAGCAGACGACGGCACACTGCTTTATGCCATCCCTGCGAAACCAGACAATAGCGTATGGCAAGATGGATATGCCTATGGAATTGACGATATAGACTGGTATGGTATAATGTTGTTTATAAAAAGACTGCTTTTGCGCATGAACATAACGCAAGTGTAAGTGGCGGGAATGATAAATTCAACTATTATGTATCAGGAAACTACCTTTATAATGGTGGTTTTATGGCTATGGGGAGCGACAACTACAAGCGAATTAATGGTACTGCTAAGATTGGAGCACAATTAGCGCGTTGGATAAGAATGAACTATAATATGCGTTTTACACGTGCCAATTATGAACGCCCATCAGCACTAACGAATGGTCTTTATAGTGATATGGCCCGCCAAGGTTGGCCAGTATTACCATTATATGACCGCAATGGTTATCTTTTTAGTTCACCTTCCCCAGCACTCGGTCTTAAAACAGGTGGACAGGATCGTAAAGAAACAGATATTATCTATCATCAATTAAGTTTCATTCTTGAACCTGTAAGAAATTGGATTACGCATGTAGATTTCAACTATAAGATAGATAATAGTATTCGTCATTGGGATAGTCAACGCACTTATAACCATAATGTTGCAGGAGAACCCGTGATTTATAATCAAAATTCAAATGTACATGAGGATGAATTTAAGGATAACTATCTCAATTTTCAACTCTACACGGAATACAATAAATCCATAGCTGAAAAACATAATTTCCATATTATGGGCGGTTTTCAGTGTGAACAGCTTAGACGAACTGAATTTGGACTGCAACGCAATGGTATCATTGATCCAGAAAAATCAGAAGTAGATCTTACAAATGGGCTCAGCTATCAAGGTGTAGCAATTACTCCTAACGTTAATGGAGCCCGTAATCAATGGCAGACAGCAGGCTTTTTTGGTCGTATCAATTATAATTATGCAGAACGATATTTAGCAGAATTAAATTTGCGATATGATGGTACATCAAAATTCCGCAGTGATAAGATGTGGAAACTATTTCCTTCTATATCATTAGGTTGGCGTATTTCAGAAGAGAACTTTATGAAAAACACAAAAGATTGGTTATCCAATTTGAAACTACGTTTATCCTATGGTTCACTTGGGAATCAGAATATCGACAATTGGTATCAAACTTATCAAACTATCGCCTACAGAGCTTTTACGGGTTATTGGCTACAAAATGGTCAAAAGACCAATACTACCAGTGCACCAGGTTTAGTATCATCATTACTCACATGGGAAACGGTTGAAAGTTACAATGTGGGCCTTGATTTTGGTTTCTTCAATAACCGACTTACCGGTTCCTTTGATTATTTTGTGCGCAACACAAAGAATATGGTAGGAAAAGCGCCAGAACTACCCTCTATACTTGGTACTGGTGTTCCTGTGACTAATAATACCGACCTCCGCACAAATGGCTGGGAACTACAATTAAGTTGGAACGACCAATTAGCAAATGGTTTACATTATGGTGTCACTTTCAATCTATCTGACTCTCGCACAAAAATCACACGTTATCCTAATAATCCAACAAATAGTATAGATACTTATATTAAAGGACGCTATATCAATGAAATATGGGGATATACTACAAAAGGTATTGCTAAGAGCAATGAAGAAATGAATGCCCATCTTTCAACTACAGATCAAAGTACTATCGGTTCAAACTGGACAGCAGGTGATATTATGTATGAAGATACTAATAATGATAAGCAAATCAATGATGGTGCACGAACTATCACAGACCATGGAGATTTAAAAGTAATTGGTAACTCAACACCTCGCTTTTTGTGGGGAATTGATCTCAATGCAAGCTGGAAAGGCTTCGACATTAGAGCCTTTTTCCAAGGTGTAATGAAGCGCGATGCATGGTTAGGAGGCTCATGGGGTTCTTTGGAATATTATTTTGGAGCTACTAATTCTGGTGAATAGTGGGCTACGGGTATTACCGCTGTGAAAGATTATTATCGTGATGCAAATACATGGTCGGTTGCTAACGGCTATCAAAAAGCTAATCAAGATGCTTTCCTTCCACGAGCAACATTTAGTAATAAAAATGAAAGATGCCAAACACGCTATCTTATGAATGCAGCATATATGCGCTTGAAAAATTTCCAAGCAGGCTACACTATCCCTCGTAACATTACTACAAAATGGGGAATCAGCAATATGCGCGTATTCGTATCAATAGAAAATCTGTTCACTATTACAAAAATGCCAAAACAATTTGATCCAGAAATGATTGGAACAGACTCTCGTCACAGCAATGGTTATCCTTTGTCGAAGACATTCTCATTTGGTATTAACGTAACATTCTAACTAAAAAAATAATAATTATGAAACTATATAAATTATCTATCATTGCCGTAGCTCTTTCTATAGGATTAGTATCTTGTAATGATTTCTTAGAACAAGATCCTCCCTCTCAACTTACACCTGAAAGTTTTTACACGAGCGAAGATCAGATACAAGCTGCAGCAAACCAGTTCTATACAGATATTCTTCCAGGACATGGAGGATGGAATTATGGAACATATACAACTGATAACAACACTGACAATCAAATGTCACGTACCCCAGGGAATCAGTTTTCGCCAACACTCTATCGAACAAGCAACACCAATGGAAGTTGGAACTGGTCTATGGTGCGTAATGTAAACTATCAACTCAATGTTATTAAAAATAAATATGAAGCTAAAAAGATTAGTGGAAATGATGCAAATCTTCGTCAATATATTGGAGAACTGTATTTCTTTCGTGCATATGCGTATTTTGAATTACTGAAAAGATTCGGAGATCTGCCTATCCTTACAGAAGCTTTGCCTGACAAAGAAGATGTTCTTGTTGCAGCAAGTCCACGTAAGCCGCGTAATGAGGTTGCTCGATTCATTATAAACAACCTTGATACTGCAGCCAATTATATGAAAGATCATAATGTTGCAACAACTCGCATCAATTATGATGCAGTAGAACTTTTCAAAAGTCGTGTAGCACTTTTTGAAGGGAGTTGGCTTACCAACTTTGCAGAAACAGCATTCGTTCCAAATGGGACGGGATGGCCAGGTGCTGAGAAGAATGCAGGATACCAATTTCCTACAGGCAACATTGAAGCTGAAGCTAAATGGTTTTTTGAGCAAGCTGCCACAGCTGCACAACTTGTTGCCGATAAATATAAAACAACATTAGCTATAAACAATGGGGTCGTTCCACAAGCACAAGGTCAAGATAATCCCTATCTTGACATTTGGGGAAGTGTCAATTGTTCTAGTTCTAAGGAAGTTTTATTATGGCGTCAATATAGCAAATCTCTCGGAGTACAAAATGATGTAGAGGTTTCTGTACAAAAAGGAAATATCGGAACCGGTTTCACACGTAGCATGATAGAGAGCTATCTAATGAAAGATGGTAAACCTATCTACGCCTCTATTTACACTTATTGTGACACATCCTTAAATAAAGTGGCACAAGATCGTGATCCCCGACTTGCTGTTTTACTCAAGAAACCAGGTGATATCAATTGCTTTATTAATGTAAATGACGAGTCTGGAACTCATTGGACACATATAGAACCTATCCCAAATATTCTCACAAATAATAACGAAGATGGTTATATCACCGGTTATTCCATACGAAAAGGAATGACACACGATCGTGCACTCACTGCAAACGGTGGAAGTTATAATGCTTGTATCATCTTCCGTGCAAGTGAGGCATTACTGAACTATATGGAAGCAAAATATATACTTACCCATAGTTTAACATCAGGAAATATACTTGAATATTGGCGCATTATCCGAACAGCAGCAGGATTCACAGGAAGTGCGATAGATCCTGTTGTTACAATTAACGCAACAGACATGAACAAAGAAAGTAAAGACTGGGGAGCTTATACTGCAGGGACGCTTCTTTCTGATAAAGTCTTATACAACATACGCCGTGAACGGCGCTGTGAATTTATAGCAGAAGGCTTGCGTGATATGGACCTAAAGCGTTGGCGTTCATACGATCAACTAATTACCAAGCCCGCACATGCTGAAGGTTTCCACTTCTGGGGTACCGTAATGCAGAATTGGTATAAGCCAAGTGATGTTATTGCAGATGGCTCTAGCTCAGCAACCGTATCTTCTCGAAATAAGAGTGAATATTTCCGTCCTCATGAAATCATAGAAGCAAATAATAACTTTTACGATGGACTCACATGGAAGATGGCATATTATTTAGAACCTTTACCTCTTCGCCAATTCCTTCTCACAGCCCCCGATCATAGCACCATGAGTAAAAGTCCTATGTATCAAAACCCATATTGGCCAATGGAAGCCAATAAGAGTGCTCTCAAATAATACAACCAGAATTTATCAATAGTAAAGATAAAGAATCTGCTCCAAAACAAAAAGAGACTGAATCATAAAAGAAAGATTCAGTCTCTTTTGTCTTATTATTCTTCATTTAAATGATAGATTCCTTGAAACCAATTAAAAAGTTAATCCTAATGAGGCCTCAACATATTGCCGTGTGCCATGAATGGAGGGTTGAGAGCTAAGCGCATAGCCTAATTGATAGGCTAAAGATAGGGATAATTGATAGGCAGAAAAGTTTCTTATTGCTCCGATATCTATGCGAGAGCAAGCTATTGAAGTTGCATCATAACGCTGTAAAGGCAAGGCTAATTGAGTAGAGAAAACACTTTCTTGGGTTGAAGGATACTTCAATAAAGCTGAAGGGATAGAAAAACTCTGACTTACTCCATAGAAGAGCGCATAGTCACGAGCCAAAGGTTGTTGCGAACGATAGGCTGCACCCATGCGGAAAGCATCACGAAGGAAGACGTGTTGTGTTGCCCCATCTTGCCTTTTTTCATGTTCAAAGCTACCATTTATGCCATAAAGATCTATTCGCTTTGTAGAGAAATAATGATAGAGCAACGCATTTAGCCCTATATCTCGGTGCACATAAACATAATTTTTCTGTCCTCCAAGGATATTTTCTAACCTATCCCAGCCCTTAGTAAAGTCTGCATAAGCCGTTGTCTGCAACCGAAGGGCACATGAGAATGGATGAACAACGCCCAGAACAAATTCGGTTTGACGAAGATTATAAGTAGAAAGAAGATTAGCTGCCACGTTGGTAATTCTACTTCGCCGTATGCTATCACGCTGCGAATGATAAGAAACACGTGCCCAAAGCCGTGTACTATCTAAGAAAAGAGAGGTTTGCACAGCCAGTTCGTGTCCGTAAGTGTTAGCCTGCATCTCACGATTTTGCAGCTTACCAGTTTTCCGATGCATACCAAACCCCATCAATTCATAGGCCATATAGTCAAGACGGTCTATGCGATCATTGCTTTCATTGACATAGATGAGATTGTTATCGCTCGTACCATAATTTATTCCTGCCCCTACAGCAATGTGTAATGGGGCAAGATTCAACTCGGTATTCAGGTGATAATACGAATTAAAACTTTCGGTAGAAGGACGCGGGTCATTACTGCGTGTCCCCTTGTGATACCTTATTTTCAGGCCTGCACCAATGGTAAAGAGACGTGAAAGTTTATAAGCTGCAACTCCTTTTAGTTGATAAGTTTCATTCTGCCAATTGCCCTTACGCGGTGATGCAAAATAATAAGGCATCCCATTCCGTGGCATTTCGCTAAGCAACCACCCTATACTATCTGCTAATTGCCTGTCATAAGCAAACTCACCATAGAGTCGCCAGCGTTTAGAAGTATGCAGTCCCATGGATGAAAGTCGTATATTTGTGTCTTTCTCTGGTGTCTGAATACGTGTCAAAGCACCTTGCTCATGCGCAAAAGCCACTGAGGTATACCCATAATTAAAGGCAGGAAGCAAGTAAATGCCCAAGGGCGAGGCCATAGTTTGATGATGTAACTGCCATTCATGAGGGGTCAGAACAGCAAAGCGAAGAAGGGAATCTTGGGCTTTTGCCATAGAAAAGAAGCCACACAAAAAGATAAAGAAAGGAATGCGCAGATACATATAAACAAAGTTTTAATTAAAGAAAATAAGATTATCTCTTATCATTTCGGCCTGAAAGTGATGAAAAACAAAGCTTCATCTTACCATTTTAATATCACAACTTAGACTATTTTGAATGTTATATAGCCTACCTACACCAAGGATGTAGGTAGGTTTATATTCAAAAATGAATGGCACTACTTACTTGGAGCGAATGCTTTTGGATTAGGAATCATCTCAACAAAGTCGATTGCTGAATTATTGAGATCTTGTAAAATAATGCGTTCTTTATCTTTACGGCTTATCTTACGAGAGACACAGCGGAAGCTATTATCCGGTTTAGAGTAGGTGTAACTTGCATCAAGTGTCTTTGGGAATGCTTTTGGTGAAACATAACCATCTGCATTAGGGTTAATAACCTCGACAGCATCAATAATAGAAGCAATTGGAATTTGAGTGTAAAGCGTCTTGTTAGAATATCTCAAATCTCGGTAAGGAAGCTGATATGCGGGTAAAGAAGCAGGTGAAGGATGACGGAAAATGACATATCCCTCTTTGCCATTACGTGAGAATCTCATATATCTATTATTTCCTTTCTGAATCAATACCATGTTGGCAGCGTTCTTATTGTCTAATTCTTCATAACCAGGATATACAACATCAAACTCAGCATGACTCAAATCAACCGTAGAATCAGGCCATTCGGGAGTTACTTCTGTACCTCTTTGCGTCTTAAAAGCCTGCTTATAGTTCTGTGCAAAAGGTGCTATGATAAAGCTTTCACCTGGTTTGATGGGATAATCTTTACCAGAACCTGGCACCATAACAACGATATTGCCATACACATACTTGTCGTTAGCTCCTGCAGGGTCTGCCATGCCTTCGGACTTACTCCAATCATAGGTACCCTTTGAAGTGAAATAGAACTTCTTATAAGCAGCAGACTTATGCCAAGTACCATCAGCCATATACCCATATCGATTCATTGTAGTGAGTGCAAAGCACAATCCATCAGCATAAAGTGTGTTTGCAGAGTTGTTGTAAATCTCTACAAAGCAATCATTTTCGCCTGCAGCTTTATAGTTGTCTGAACCTGCATAGTAAATCGTTTTAATGACAAAGTCGTTAGTCGTAGAGGTTGTTAGCTCCAAATTTATTTCCTGTTCTTTGTTAGGTTGAAGCTGTATTCCTGTTGCCGCGGCAGAGAACACCAAATCTTCTGTTTCACTTGTACCAGAGATTTCTGCATACTCTTCTGCCGAAAGCGTATAGGTTGCAACGATGTCATACATGTCTACAGGTAGATTAGACAACTCAATATCCGTATTAAATGAAGTTTCATAGGTTGTCTTTTTACCCGTACTGGTATTTGTTAAAGTAATAAGTACCTTCTTATTCTTTGCGTTTTCGAATGTCTTTCCCATTTTAACATTCAATTTCACCGAAGCACTTGACACTTCGGGAGTGTCATTTTCACCACAAGAGGCGAAGAAAATAGTCATGATTAGCGTCATGAACAGGGCAAGCTTACTGCCCCAATGTTTTGTTGTTTTCATTTCTTTATAAAATAATTATAAGTTAGTTCACCTTCTATAAGCATGTTGTCACTTAGAATTTATAGCTTACATCCATGCTCACTGTCGGTGGTTGATTAAAATATATACGTTCATTCTGGCGTTCAATCCAAGGACGATAATTGAACACATTATTTATATAGCACGATAATCGAAGTTTCTTTCCAATCTCCTTTGATACTCGAAGATGACAGTTTGGAATGATAAGAGGCTGAGAAATTTCAACAGGTTCATTATCTTTAAGCCTTATATAGGTCCAACGAATGTCTTTACGTTGCTCTTCATTAAGATATACACGCTGGAAACTTTGATTATAATAACCGATAGGATAGATGTCAAAACCATAACGATTGAAATGTCGGAACCAGAAATTCTGCAATCTTAGATTGAATATCAAGCCAAGAGAAGCTATCTGTTTGGTAAGACTTAGCGTTGAGATGAGTTCATTAGAACTATTTTTTGTAGGCTTATATATCCCAGCAACTGCCTCTTTATCAAGATCAATGCTTGTGCCCATGCGCTCCCCTTTCTGATAGTAAAAGCTGTAATTATAAACTACTGAGAAGTTTATATCTAATCCAATAGGTCGAATATTGTGTAAACCTCCTATCCACTCCAAGCCTGCATTGCGACTGTAAAGCTGGTTACGAGGCGTGAAATAACTGTCGATAATCAGCTCGGGAGCGCCTTTCGGTGCATAAACAGGGCGCTGGTTGGGCTGTTGGGAAAGCGTTTCGTAGCGCTGAACCCACATTGTATCGAGCACAGCCTCTGAACTTATGCCGCGCTGATCAATCTTTAGATAGCCCGTCAGCGATGTATTAAAGTTTGATTTTGCATAGGTTGTACCCAATTCAAAGCTATGTGTGTAAGGAGAACGCAGGTTGGGATTGGTGGGATCAACGACCTTTGTCTTGTATAAAAACAGTCGTTCTTTGGCATTATTGCTGTAATTGCTGTACACAAGACGGTCGAAATACACATTTTCGGGATAGAGATAAGCTGTGGCGGGTATCTTATAACTGATACCATAGGCTGCATTGAAGCTCAACCCATTATCAAACGTCCACATGGTATTAAGGCGTGGACTGGCTGCAAAGCGCTGATTCTGGAACTCAAGTCGCACACCTGCGGTTGCACTTAGCGTTCCATGGGTTGTTGGCAACATAAACTTATCCTGCAAATAGAAGCCAGATTGGTTTAGTTTTATACGGTTATGATACTTATAAGATCGGTCTCCACGTCCTCCTTGTCCACCATCATAGAAAGGTGTTTCAGCATTAAATATCTTGCCTTTACCATGATTAGACTCATGACGAGCAAAGATTCCTAAACTCAAGGTATGTGTAGACTGCCCCCATTTCAGCGTCCGCCGTGCTTCAACATTCCCCGAGAGCGCCAAGGGTTTGCCATCAATCTCCAAGAGTGCATTATAATAAGGTGGGGCAACATCGGTTTCGTGCAATCCATTTGTATAGGCATCGGTGATAAGATTAAGCCTATTGTTGGCAATAAACTCTTCGTGCATATCGTATTGATGCGATAGAGAAAGCGAGAGATTATAGTCTATCGCATCTATAAAAGCATTTTCTTGAGGTGACAACAACCCACGAAAAGAAAGGCGAAAATTCTGCCTGTCAGTGCGTGTTCTGTTAAGCTTTGCATCAGGATCGCTTTTCAATCCGTCGATGTTCTTAGAGAAATCAGCTGATATAGTGTTCTCCCAGCCCAAAGCTTTACTAAGCGTATGGGTCCACGTTGCATTGAAAGCAATGTTCGAATTGGTTTTCAATCGGTCGCGTCGGTCACGAGTACTGTGCATATAATCCACGTTAAGATTCAGCAATCCCCAACGTTCTCCAAGCGAAAAACCCTTTCCTAACGACGCATTAAAGATGTCATACTGCACCTTTACACTACCAAAGAATGGAGTAAGTCCAGCCTGTCGATTAATTATTACAGCACCACTACTCAAGTCACCATACTTAACAGGTGCCACACCTGAAATCACTTCGACGCTCTCTATCGATGAAGCTGGAATCAAACGAAGGTCATTTCCACTGCCCACATTCTCGTTATTGTCTGTATTAAAGCGTCGATCAAACATCTTCACCCCACCCCACTTGCCATAGCTATCAAGCTGCATGTTGGTGTTGTTGGATATGGGTGTGCCGTCCACTACATAGGCTATACCAAAGGCTGCATTGCGAACATAGTCGTTAAGCTTATTGCGTGAATAGGCATCAAGCGGATTTTGGAGGTCTCCTTGCAATGCCGAACGCAGGGTAAGAAAGCTGGCATTGTGCATATCTGTATTGAGAATGGCCTTTCCCGGAAGTGTCTGAACAATGTCAGCCATACTATAAGCCTGGATATTGTCAATCGTGTTTCGCTGTATTAAGATTGAAGAGTTGCTGTGTATCGGTGTTCGTGTTGCATTCACTTGCACCCCTTTCAGATATAAATTGTTATCCTCTAAAGCGATGTTTATCTTCTTATTCCTTGCAACAGCATCCTGTGCTATGGTCAAACTGCGTGTAGCCTTTCCCAAATACGACACTGTCAAGCGCGTACCTTTATTAGAAAACAATGATAATTTGAGGCGAAGCTGTCCTTGCGCATCGGCAGTATAGGTGAGCCCGGCACTCTCCACTACAACCGAAGCAAAAGGCAAGGTCTGCCCTTCGCTGTCTGTTATCGTCAATGAGACACTCTCTTCGGTGGTGCTGGCCTGTACAACCGCAACACAAGAACATATAGACAATAACAAAAACAAAAGCAAAGCCCGCATTTGATTGAACACAAAAAGTGCGAGATGATTCATGATGCTAAGGAGCGTTTAGTTCTACTGGGTGATAAATTTCATAATTACGGGCACAAAGGTAAAAATAAACGTAACGTCAAACAATACCTATAAATAAGTATTTATCGTAGAAAAGCCGTCTCCTTCCGTCATAAATCATGTGCAGCTTCCACATAGTCCTGCTTTGCAGATAAGTCCGCGCTGCGAGCAAGCGATGGAGGTCCGTGCAAACATCTGACCATAAGCGGATTACAATTCACATGAAAACACACGATCATTCAAGTGAAATAACGACACAAACTGATAGGATTCGAGAGCCATTCTGACGGACTTCTCAATCAGCTTTCCATGAGCGTGGAAAACCATGAGCCAATGGCATGACGCCCAACACTTCTCCTTGTGGCGCTGAATGCCATAAGAGGAGCTATCCATTCCTCCTTAACAATTAGATCATCAACCCACCACCCGAGAACCATCAGCCTTACATACCACCAAAGAAAAATAGATTTTTACTTTGTTGTTTAATGGGTTTGACGTATCTTTGCAATCAAAATAAAACAAAAAAAGATGGATCTTAAAATCAAACTAACCGTGATGAACTTCCTGGAGTTTGCCGTCTGGGGAGCCTATCTCACTTGTATGGGAATCTATTTAGGCAATATCGGTTTAGGCACACACATTGGCTCATTCTATGCCATGCAGGGAATAGTTTCTATTTTCATGCCGGCCATCATGGGAATCATTGCCGACCGTTGGATTCCTGCACAGCGTTTGTTGGGCATTTGCCACCTGTTTGCCGGCCTGTTCATGTTTGGTATGGCCTGGTATAGCAATCAAGCAGGCAACAATGTGTCGTTTTCTACGCTCTTCTTACTCTATTCGTTGAGCGTTGCTTTCTATATGCCGACACTGGCATTAAGCAATTCTGTTGCCTACTCTTCACTCACTCAAGCTGGTCTTGACACGGTAAAGGCCTTCCCACCGATACGTGTTTTCGGAACCGTTGGATTCATCTGTACGATGTGGTTTGTAGACATCATGGGCTTCAAGAGCACCCAAATGCAGTTTGTTGTGAGTGGTGTTTTGAGCATTGTGCTGTTCTTATACACCTTCGCTCTACCCAAATGTGCTACTTGTTTGGCTGGACAAAAGAAGAGTCTTGTAGAGGCTTTCGGTCTGAGAGCATTCACCTTGTTTAAACAAAAGAAGATGGCTATCTTCTTCATCTTCTCCATGTTGCTCGGTGTAAGCCTTCAAATCACAAATGGTTTTGCCACACCTTTCATCGAAAGTTTTAAGACTATTCCTGAATATGCAGGTACTTTTGGCGTGAAATATCCCGTCATCCTCTATTCAATCTCACAGATTAGCGAGACCCTTTGCATTTTAATGATTCCATTCTTCATGAAGCGTTACGGCATCAAAAACGTAATGTTGATTGCCATGTTCGCCTGGGTGCTGCGCTTTGGACTATTGGGAACCGGCAATCCCGGTGGCGGAGTGTGGATGTTTATCGCCTCAATGATTATCTATGGTGTGGCATTTGACTTCTTCAACATATCTGGTTCACTCTTCGTTGACAAGACAACCGACCCTTCAATTCGTTCAAGTGCGCAAGGACTTTTCATGCTCATGACCAACGGAATCGGTGCTACGGTAGGTTCTTTTGCAGCCCAAGCCGTTGTCAACAGCCACACAACAGACGGCACAACAGCGTGGGCAAGCTGCTGGTTTACCTTTGCAGCATACGCCCTTTTGGTATGTATTAGCTTCGCACTCATGTTCCGTCCTGGTAAAACTGCAAACACATAATGGAGAAAACAAGACTGAAATACAACAATGTTTCTGAGATTGTCGGTGCTGCTGGCATTGGACTTATCGTGTTGACTGACGAAGAAAAGACACGCCAGATATCGATTACCTGTGACGAAGACATGGTTAGAGCTTTCAGTCTACGTATGGCTCATGTGCCCGAAACCAACCGACTGCTTGCCGAAGCCACAGGAAGGCTGTTCATAGAAACAGGGCATCAACTTGAAATTTATATCTACAGCCTCAACGATGGACAATATCGCACGCTGCTGATGGACAATGAAAGTAAGGCGGTAAGCAACATTAGAGCCAGTGACGGCATTCTCTTTGCCATGGCCAACAACTTGCCTATCACCATAGACACAGCCTTGTTTCAGAGTCAGAGTACACCATTCTCGGCAGGAACCACCAATAGGATGTCGCTTCCTATCAATGCTTTGTCTGACGAGATGCTGCAAATGGCCCTCGACAAGAGCATCAAAGACGAAGACTATAAGATGGCAGAATACCTCAATGAGGAACTGAAACGTCGCAAAAAAAAGCAAGAATGAAAGAAGAAAGATATTTCTATGTGCCCAATGCAGCCACAAACAATCAACTTCCTGAAGAGGAAGCAGGTCATGCACTGCGTGTGTTGCGATTGCAAAGTGGCGACAACATGGTGCTGATGGATGGCAAAGGAACCTTCTATCATGCCATTGTGACCTTGGCTTCTCATAAGAAATGCTTATATGAAATTCAGGAAACACTGCCCCAAGAGAAGACATGGAGCAGCCAAATCCACTTGGCTATTGCCCCAACGAAGAACATAGACCGCATAGAATGGCTTGCAGAGAAGGTCACAGAAATTGGCTTTGACGAGCTGAGTTTCCTGCATTGCACCTTCTCTGAGCGCAAGATGCTGCGCCAAGACCGCATAGAAAAGATTGTTGTCTCGGCGGCAAAGCAAAGTCGCAAGGCATGGATGCCTAAGGTAAATGCACTCGAATCCTTCAAAGAATTTATCACAACACCACGCGAAGGACGAAAGTTTATTGCCCATTGCTATACAGAAATAGAGAAGAAAGACTTCTTCGATGCCATCACCAACGATGACCTTGCCACACCAATCACAGTGCTTGTTGGCCCAGAAGGCGACTTTTCAATTGATGAAGTGAGGTTGGCAATGGAACAAGGATATGAGAGTATCACGCTCGGCAAAAGCAGGCTACGAACAGAAACCGCTGGGCTGATGGCCGTTACAATAGCACAAATCGCTTTAAGAAAATGAAAAAAACAATATATTTACTGATTGGTTTATGGATGATTTGTCTTTCATCCTGCACCGATAACAGCTATATCAACGCAATTCCAGGTGAGAGTACGGCGCTCATCTCTATGGATCCTGCCCGCATGAGTGGCATTAACAATGTGGCCGTTCTAAAGACTTTGCTCCACATGACGAACTTCGACAAGAGTGGCATTGACGCCAGTCATCGCATCTTTCTTTTCGAATCGCCAGATGGCAACCTTGGACTTTGTGCCAAAGTGGATGATGCCGACCATCTGAATGAAACATTCAAGCAACTGTCGGGAAAGGGATTATGTCCTAATCCCGTGAAAAGAAAGGGCTTTCACTTTACGGTTTTGAAAGACGCTTGGGTGGCAGGATGGAGTGACAAAGCAATTTTGGTCATGGGCCCTGTCACGGTTGATGCACAGGCTGCCTTGCAACTGCAGATAGCGCAATACTTAAAACAAGACGATGACGAAGGAATCACGAGCAGCAAGCTCTTTACTAAGCTCGATTCTATTGATGCTCCGATGAGTATGGTGGCACAGGCGGCTGCCCTACCCGACCAGTTTATCGCTCCGTTTACACTCGGTGCACCTAAGGATGCAGATGCTTCACAAGTGTTGATAGCTGCAGAAATGAACATCAAACAGCAGGTGATGCACATCAATGGTGAGACTTTCTCGTTCAATCCACGTGTGAATGAGGCGCTGAAATCAGCCCATGGCGTCTATCGTCCCATACAAGGAAAATATGTATCTGCCATGCCTGCCGATGCCATGTTAGGCATGTTCCTCAATGTTGACGGCAAGAAGTTCCTGCCACTCATGCAGTCCAACAAAGGCATTCAAGCCCTGTTGACAGGTATTAACACCGCCATTGACATGGATAACATTATCCGTAGCGTCGACGGAGATATGGCAATCATCACTCCTTCGTTTGCCGCTGATAAGTTATCAATGAGCATGACGGCGCAATTGAATAACACAAACTGGACCAAGGACATTGATGATTGGAAAAAAAGTTGCCCAGCTGGTGGGAAGATTATTGATTGGAAACCTAACGCATGGGCGTATACGAGTGACAAAACCTCATTTTATTTTGGCTTCAGCAACGACAAACAATTCTTTAGCGGAAGTAGCAAAGAAGAGGCAGAAAAAGCTATTTATCCTGCCAAACAACAGCTTCCGGCTCATGTAAAAGATATGGTGAAAGGCCAAAAGCTCGTGATGATTATCAACATGGCTGCGATGTCTCAAGGAAAGTCGGGGGCTGTGACTGCAATGTTAAGTCCTGTTTTTGGAAATATCAATACGATTGTATATACATTAAAGTAGGAAAATTGGAAACCATTAGATTCAGTTCTGTTGTTCCTCAAGTGTTTTCTTCGATTGCCAATCAACTTGAATCAGACATTTGGAACACAGAAGCCGTTTTTCAAAAAGGCCATTTATATCTTGTAGAAGCAGACTCTGGAAAGGGCAAAAGCACCTTTTGCAGTTATGTAGTAGGCTATCGGCGCGACTATAGCGGCCATGTAATGTTCGACGAAACTGACACGATGTCTTTCACAGTTAAAGACTGGGTGAATGTGCGCCAGCGCCATATCAGCCACCTTTTTCAGGAACTTCGTCTCTTTCCTGAACTCACAGCATTAGAGAATGTAGAAATAAAAAATGCGATAACAGGCTTTAAGTCTCGGGAGGAAATTATAGAATGGTTTGACATGTTGGGCATAGGCGACAAGCTAAATGCAAAGATTGGGCGCATGTCTTTTGGTCAACAACAGCGTGTTGCCATGATAAGAGCACTCGTACAACCATTCGATTTTATTCTTGTTGACGAGCCCATCAGTCACTTAGACGATACAAACTCGGATATCATGGCCAAGATTATGATGACCGAAGCCAAGGCCCAGGGTGCAGGAGTCATTGTTACAAGCATTGGCAAACGCATGAATTTAAACTACGAAAAGACGTTTAAGCTATGAATTTAGTTTGGAAATTATTGCGTCAGCACATTAGTATTCCGCAATTTGCAGGCTTCTTTTTCGCCAACCTCTTCGGCATGTTAATTGTACTTTTGGGTTGGCAGTTCTATAAAGATGTGGCTCCGGTGTTCACTGCTGAAGACAGTTTTATGAAAAGTGACTTTCTGATTGTCAATAAGAAGATAGGAACCGCAAACACAATCAATGGCCGTAGCAACACCTTTACCAACGAAGAGATTGACGATTTGAGTCAACAGCCATTTGTAAGCAGTGTTGGTAAATTCACAAATACAGCCTATAAGGTAGATGCAAACATGAGTGTCAACGGCACTCCGGTGTTGAACAATGGCGAGATTAGCTTTGAAAGCATTCCCGATAAGTTTGTAGACACAAAGATGAGCAACTGGAAATACACTCCCGGCGACAAGGTTGTGCCCATCATTCTGCCTCGCATCTATCTCACGATGTATAACTTTGGCTTTGCCCAGAGCCATTCATTGCCGAAGATTAGCGATGGCCTTGTGGGCATGATTGACTTCAGCATCTTTATTCATGGTCATAAAAAAGAAGGTCAGTTCAAAGGAAAGGTGATTGGTTTCTCCAATCGTTTGAGTTCAATTCTCGTTCCTCAAGCTTTCATGGACTGGTCAAACGAAACCTATGCGCCAGGAGACGATCATGCGCCCACACGCTTAATCATGGCATTAAGCAATCCCGGCGACCAGCAATTCACAAAATATCTCGACCGCAAAGGTTATGAAATAGAGAATGACAAACTGAATGCGGAGAAAACAACCTACTTCCTTCGTTTGATGGTGACAATGGTAATGATTGTCGGGTTGATTATTTCTATTTTGAGTTTTTATATTCTCATGCTGAGCATCTATCTGCTTGTGCAAAAGAATTCCAGCAAATTAGAGAATCTATTGCTCATTGGTTATAAGCCCACACAAGTCGCTCGTCCCTATCAACTGCTGACCATTGGGTTAAACATTGCCGTCTTAGTCATTGCTTTAGTAGTGTTATACTTCGTCAGAGACTATTATATGGATGTCATTGAAACATTATTCCCCGATATTGAAGATGGCTCAATGATTCCAGCTTTGACCTTAGGCAGTGCATTATTGGTTATGGTCAGCCTATGCAATCTCATTGCAATACGTAACAAAATCGTGCGCATCTGGAAGCGAAAGGATTAAGCTCACGCGCTAAACACCATAAGAATGAAAGAAAACAAGAAGATTTTAGGCCACGTTGTCGGCATCATCACCGTATTATGTTGGGGTGGAACCTTTATCAATACCAAATATCTCATCATGGGCGGACTGGCTCCTCACGAGATATTCTTATTGCGTTTTCTGATTGGCTACCTTTGCATCTGGACAATATCTCCGCGCCGTTTGTTCTGCGATAACTGGAAAGACGAAGCCCTCATGGTGCTTATCGGCATGACAGGTGGCTCACTTTTCTTCCAAGCTGAAAACATGGCAGTGGCACTCACCTATACCACAAACGTGTCGTTCATAGGCAGTACGGCTCCACTGATTACGACTTGTCTGGCCATCGCCTTTGTAAAGAGCGTAAAGGCCGACTTTCGGCTCATCCTCGGTTCATTGATTGCCTTGGCTGGTGTCGGCGTAGTCATCTTCAATGGTCAGTTTGTTCTCCACCTCAACCCACTCGGCGACCTCTTGGCTTTGCTTTCGGCCTTGGCGTGGGGTATCTATAGTTTACTGATGAAACGAGCCTCTGCCCGATACAGTGCCGTGTTCATCACGCGAAAAGTATTCTTCTATGGCATCATCACCATCTTACCCTTGTTTGCTGTTGAGCCATGGCACTTCCCACTTGACAACTTCCTCAAACCCACCATTTGGCTCAATCTTTTATTCTTAGGCTTCATTGCGTCCTTCGTTTGCTTTGCACTTTGGGGCTGGGTCATCCGAGAAATCGGAGCCATGAAAGCCTCCAACTACATTTATCTTAATCCCGTCACCACGGTTATTGCCAGCGCCATCTTCCTCAACGAACCCATGACGCTCATGGCATACATCGGTAGCGCCTTGATTCTTCTCGGTGTTTACGTGGCCAATCAAGCGAAAGGAATATAACGACGACCAAGAAAAGAGCTATCAAACAGGCTGCATCCTCGCGCCACGACAATGTTTGTCGGCCCTTATTCCTTTCATTTCCGCGCCGAACAAATGCGTTTTTGCAAGCAAAAGATGGAGGAAAATGAAAACTTATTTTAATTTTCTTTTTCTAATTCGAATTATTTCCTTACCTTTGCGCCCAAACTTCACTCTACGACAGAGCGAAATCTAAGAATTTCATTATAATTCATGGTAACAAACCTTCAATTTACAAGGTACAGAGGCAGTGTAGAAAGAAATGATTTTTCTGCAAAAAAGTCATCAAATTATTTGGTAGTTCCAAATAATTTGCTACTCTCTCTCTCTCTCTCTCTCTCATTGGCGCCACGCCAATAACAACACTCTAAAATTTTTTCTCCTACGCGCGCGCGAAGCGTGCCGTATCTCCCATAAACAAAGGGCTCAACCGAGTTCCCTTTGTTCAACTTTTCATACCCTTTTGTCAAGCCGTACAAGAGAGAAATAACGACGATTTTACACAAATATTCAAACACAAAATAAAACAAGATGAAGAAATTATTCCCCCTATTACTGTTTCTCTTAATAGCCGTTTCTGCTACAGCGCAAGAAACTTATTTCCAAGAAAATGGTATTTGGTACCGCGTACTGACTTCTGCAGCAGAAAAGTCTTACGATGCTTCGCATAATGAAGTGGCTGTTACAAGACCGAATGGAAGCTATTTTGTTTATTATCCTGATGGTAGTACGATTAACGTTCCGTCGACAGTAACTCATGCCGGCACAACTTATACTGTTACTTATATTGATGATAACGCTTTTCAAAGAACAGAATTTACCTCGCTTACCTTACCATCAAGCATTTTGAAAAGTGGAAGTCGTATATTGGAAAATGCCAAACTAAAACAATTTCATACGCCTGAAAATCTTGAAGTTTTGCCAACTTATTTCATTTGGACCGGAGTTATTGATGAACTTTGGCTTTCACCTAAAATCAAAGAAATAGGAACCTATGCATTTACAGGCGTTACGATAAAACGTGTTCATGGCTTGGCACAAACAAAATTGGAAAAACTTGGAAATGTCGAATACTCTGGTAGATTAGCAGGTTTCTGCTTCGCAAATTACAAATATCTTCCTGCGGCAGACCAGGCGGCCTATATTAACGACCTATCAACTTTGCCTCCTACTGTCCGTAGAATTGGCGCAATGGCTTTGAATGGAGAAAATGCTGGTGATCCTCAGCTTCCACTTACTAACTATACAATTCCTGCCATTATGGAGCAGATTGAAAACTATAATTTTGATGTCTCCGATAAGGTAACGGCTCCCCAAACCACACCTATATTCCTTGGCATAGAAGCTTTCGGCACACAGCCTACACTTAAAATCTTCGTTCCAATAGATTGCAGTGTTGCCTATAAGGCTGCTACGAATTGGTCGAGCTACAGCGATAAGATTCGCGAAGAACTATCCATTGGTCCGTCCGGCTACACCACTTTCTACCTCGAAAATGAAAACTTCCTCGTTCCTGACGGCTGTACTGCCTACATCATCACGGGCGTTACACCCAGCGGCAGCATCACCA
This sequence comes from Segatella salivae F0493, assembly GCF_000477535.1. Taxonomy (NCBI): domain Bacteria; kingdom Pseudomonadati; phylum Bacteroidota; class Bacteroidia; order Bacteroidales; family Prevotellaceae; genus Segatella; species Segatella salivae. The sequence goes on along the minus strand of NZ_AWGW01000020.1, from coordinate 1,431 downwards.
CTCCCGATAATGCCATTGTGAAAGCATTCACGGCCGGCAAAATCATACCTAAGCAGACTGGCTTCATTTTGCAAGGCACACCCAACAGCACTGTCGTTTATCAGGCCAATGTTATAGGTATAGAAGAAGGTGTGACGGGCAACCTCCTCGTGGGTACGGCCACCGAGCGGGAGATTAGCGGGGCTGGTTACAAATATTACGTTCTTTCAAACAGCGGCGACCAGGGGCTTGGCTTCTACAAGCAAGGCACGCGAGGAGGCGCCTCTATCAAGCTAAAAGCGCATCGTGCTGGACTTCGACTGACGGAAAGTATTGCTCGTGCAAAAAGCTTTTTCATCGATTTTGATGCTGCTCGCGAAAATGCAAATGTTGCAGGCATCCGCAATATCGGACAAGAGGCAGAGGGCCGTGACAATGTTATCTACGACCTCCAGGGCCGTCGTGTGAAAAATCCAACACATGGCATTTATATTATTAACGGAAAGAAAGTCATCAAATAATCGCATACAAAATGAAAAAGAAATATACAACGCCCCACATCGCAACTGCTCGGTTAATGACCACAGATAATATTGCCCAGTTTATCGTTAGTTCGCATGCTGTAGGTGAGGACCAAGGCCTTGCCAAGCGTACTCCCTTCTTTGACGAAGAGGTGTCTGACAATAATCCATGGGATGAAGATAACTAAGATATAACAGAAAGTTCATATAATAAATCCTTCGTCGGTCGACTAAAGGCTGAAAATAAAAAAGCATGTTGTCGGCCGACGAAACTTAAAAACATGCTTCTGCACACTGCAGAAAGACCAAAAAGAAGTTTTTCATGCTTCTGCACGCTGCAGAAAGACCAAAAAGAAGTTTTTTACGCTTCTGCACACTGCAGAAAGGTCAAAAAGAAGATTTTCATGCTTCTGCACACTGCAGAGAGGCAAAAAAGAAGTTTTTCACGCTTCTGCACACTGCAGAAAGACCAAAAAGAAGTTTTTCATGCTTTTGCACACTGCAGAAAAACTAAAAAGAAATATTATAAGAAAGAAAGTATTAAAATTTAATTATCACTAACTTAAAATCATAAATCATGAAAAAGTTAAACATTCAAATCCCCAAGATGATGCAAATAGACAGCAGCTATTGTGGCAGGTACAGCAATTCGCATCACTTGCAGTTTCAGTTCAACATGTATGAATTGGTGAAAGCCGTAGACAAACTGAAGTTGCACCTGACGGATGAGTTATTGAAGACTTGGGCCGACTGCTTGGACTTGGAAACAGAACTGAACAAGCAGGCCACGGCAACAGTCTACACCGAACAGATGAAAGCGTGCGACCAACAGCGCGACGACCTGCTGACCAACCTCTTTGGTGTGGTGCGGGCACAACTGAAATCACCCGTGGCGGCAGTGCGCGAGGCAGCGAAAGCGTTAGACAAAGGG